>NZ_JBWKPU010000041.1:0-53375 GCF_059418405.1 Pseudomonas sp. GW821-FHT09A09 | reverse complement strand
CCCCCCCCCCCCCCCCCCCCCCCCCCCCCCCCCCCCCCCCCCCCCCCCCCCCCCCCCCCCCCCCCCCCCCCCCCAGGCCTGCTGCAAAATTGGGCAGCGTGCCCACCGGCTGGTTGAATTCATACGGAATCGATACCAGCCCCGCCTCCGTGGCACGCTGCACCACAAAATGCAGGTGCGGCCCGCTGCTGTTGCCGGTATTGCCCGACAGTGCCAGCGGGCTGCCCACGCTCACACGCTGCCCTGTCCTGACACTGACCGAGCCTTGCTTGAGGTGCAGGTACACCGCCTCACTGCCATCGTCATGGCGCACCCGCACAAAATTCCCCGACGCATCATTGCCACGCCCGACTTGCTCGTTCTCGGTTTTCACCACCATGCCACTGCGCGCCGCAATGATCGGCGTGCCTTCGGGCATGGCGATGTCCATGGCGTAGCGGCTTTTGGCGTCGGTATGGCTGAAGTTGCCGTTGGGGCCTTGGGTGAGGCGAAACGGTCCACCACGCCAGGGCAGCGGGTAGCGGTAGGCTTGTTGCGGATAAGTCGGCTTAGGCCTTTCGAGCAACACACGCGCAGGCTTGCGCTCCTGAATCACGAACGCCTGGGCACCGGGGCTTTGCCGGTCGCTGTAGACCACGTTGCCCTGGGCATCGATGGATTTGTAGACGGTCATGGCCAGGGCCGAAGGAACGACCGTGGCCAGCCCGCAGCACAGCAATACGCGCATGAGCATGGCGTGTCCCTGCCAGAATGAATGAACGGCAGGCTAGCAAGCGAACATGACGATTGTAGTGAGCGGGCTTGCCCCGCGCTGGGTGGCGAAGCCGCCCAACACCTGGCAGCGCGGTTTGACTGAAGGGCTGCAGTGCCTGAATGGGGGCGGCTGCGCGGTCCGATGCGGGGCTCGGCGTGGGGCCCGGCGTGGGGCCCGGCGCGGGGCCCGGCGTGGGGCCCGGCGCGGGGCCCGGCGCGGGGCCCGGCGCGGGGCAAGCCCGCTCACTACAGAAGCCCTGCAATCGGGCGATAGGTTTTTATCAGGCGCCTGGCACGAAGTGCTTTTGCGCCGTGCCGCGTGCGATCAGGCGGGAGATGTAGTCGAGCTTCTGCGCGTCCTGGTCGATGAAGCGGAAGGTCAGTTGCAGCCAGTCGCTGTCAGGCTTGGGCTCGTAGGCGACGATGGCGTGCAGGTAGCCGTTGAGGCGCGCCACTTCGGCGTTTTCACCTTGCTCAAGGTCGAGCACCGCGCTTTCCAGTACCTGAGGCAGGACTTCACCACGGCGTACCACCAGCAGCGCTTCCTTGATGCTCAGCGCCTTGATCACGCATTGCTGGTTGCCGCTGGACAAGCGCAGTTGGCCTTGGCCACGACCGCCCGCCGGCGCGGCAGCAGGTGCCTGGACCGGTGGGCTGTTGAGCAGGCCTTTGCTCGGTGCGGGTGCCGCTGCGGCCACCGGTGCCGGGCGTACTGCTTCGGGCTTACCGCCGGTCAGGGCGCTCAAGGAGTCGTTACCGAAAGCCGAGCTCATCTTGGTCGGGGCACTGGCGATCAGGGCGTCGAGGCGGCCGATCTTGTGCAGGGCCTGCTTGACCTTGTTCAGCAACTGCTCGTTGGTGAACGGCTTGCTGACGTAACCGGAGACGCCGGCCTGGATCGCCTGGACCACGTTTTCCTTGTCGCCACGGCTGGTCACCATCACGAAAGGCATGGCCTTCAGATGGGCTTGCTCACGGCACCAGGTCAGCAGCTCCAGGCCCGACATTTCCGGCATTTCCCAGTCGCACAGCACCAGGTCGAAGGTCTCGCGCATCAGGATGGCCTGGGCCTTTTTGCCGTTTACCGCATCTTCAATCTTGATCCCGGGGAAGTAGTTGCGCAGGCACTTCTTCACCAGGTCGCGGATAAACGAGGCGTCATCCACCACCAATACACTGACTTTACTCATCGACCCTTCACCCTATAAACGGCACGCAAGACGCCTGACTGATGGCATTTTGCCAAAACTCGGTAGTCACAGTCGGACTTTATTGCCCCGGCTGCGCAAAAAAATTCATGTGCCACAAACAAAAACGCCCGGCCTGAGGCCGGGCGTTAATTTCTCGGGCAACCTTACTTATCGTCAGGTTCGCCCGGAACATTAGGGATTTGGTCGGCTGTGCCTTCAACTTCGGCTTTCATGCGTTTGAGGCCCATGTGCCGCACGTCGGTGCCGCGCACCAGGTAGATCACCAGCTCAGAGATGTTGCGCGCGTGGTCGCCGATACGCTCCAGGGAACGCAGCACCCAGATAATGTTCAAGACCCGCGAGATAGAGCGTGGGTCTTCCATCATGTAGGTGGCCAGCTCACGCAACGCCGTCTTGTATTCGCGGTCAATGATCTTGTCGTACTGCGCCACCGACAACGCCAGTTCGGCGTCGAAGCGGGCAAACGCGTCCAGAGCATCGCGCACCATGTTGCGCACCTGGTCGCCGATATGGCGCACTTCCACATAACCGCGCGGGGCTTCGCCTTCTTCGCACAGCTGGATGGCACGGCGGGCGATCTTGGTGGCTTCGTCGCCGATGCGCTCCAGGTCGATCACCGACTTGGAGATGCTGATGATCAAACGCAGGTCGGAGGCCGCTGGCTGGCGACGGGCCAGAATGCGCAGGCATTCTTCGTCGATGTTGCGCTCCATCTGGTTGATCTGGTCATCGATCTCGCGCACTTGCTGGGCCAGGCCCGAGTCGGCCTCGATCAGCGCGGTGACGGCGTCGTTGACTTGCTTCTCCACCAGCCCGCCCATCGCCAGGAGGTGGCTGCGCACTTCCTCAAGCTCGGCGTTGAACTGCGCGGAGATGTGATGGGTAAGGCCTTCTTTGCTAATCATGTGGGTGTCCTTGGAGCGTCCGGTAAGGTGCGGAGAACCGCAGCATTCAGTGCAATCAGAACCAGCGTGCTCTAGCCGTAGCGACCGGTGATGTAGTCTTCGGTCTGCTTCTTGGCCGGGTTGGTGAACAGGGTATCGGTGTCGCCGAATTCCACCAGCTTGCCCATGTACATGAACGCGGTGTAGTCGGAAACCCGTGCCGCCTGTTGCATGTTGTGGGTCACGATCACGATGGTGAACTTGGACTTGAGCTCGTAGATCAGTTCTTCGACTTTCAGCGTAGAGATCGGGTCGAGTGCCGAGCACGGTTCGTCGAGCAGCAATACTTCCGGCTCCACGGCGATGGTACGGGCGATCACCAGACGTTGCTGCTGACCACCGGACAGACCGAGTGCCGAGTCGTGCAGACGGTCCTTGACCTCGTCCCACAGCGCCGCACCTTTCAACGCCCACTCAACGGCTTCGTCGAGGATGCGTTTCTTGTTGATGCCCTGGATGCGCAGGCCGTAGACCACGTTTTCGTAGATGGTCTTGGGGAACGGGTTTGGCTTCTGGAACACCATGCCCACGCGGCGACGCAGCTCGGCCACGTCTTCGCCCTTACGGTAGATGTTGCTGCCGTAGAGGTTGATGGCGCCTTCCACACGGCAACCGTCCACCAAGTCGTTCATGCGGTTGAAGGTACGCAGCAGCGTGGACTTGCCGCAGCCCGACGGGCCGATGAAGGCGGTCACGCGCTGCTTGGGGATGTTCATGCTGACGTCGAACAGCGCCTGCTTTTCACCGTAGAACAGGCTCAGGCCCGGGACTTCGATGGCCACGGTTTCCTGGGCCAGGCTCAGGCTCTGCTTGTCGCGACCCAGGGCAGACATGTTGATGCCGTGGGTAGGGGTTTCGTGTTGCATGGGATGCTCCCTGTGCTGTTGTGTGGGAGGGGGCTTGCCCCCGATGGCAGTGTGTCAGTCAGCACATCTGTTTCTGATCCGCCGCTATCGGGGGCAAGCCCCCTCCCACATTTATTCTGCGTTGACTTATAAATCAGCTATCCAGCGCTTTGTATTTCTCGCGCAGGTGGTTACGAATCCACACTGCCGACAGGTTTAGCGTGGCGATCACCAACACCAGCAGCAAGGCGGTGGCGTACACCAGTGGCCGTGCGGCTTCGACGTTCGGGCTCTGGAAGCCGACGTCATAAATATGGAAGCCCAAGTGCATGATCTTCTGGTCCAGGTGCAGGTACGGGTAGTTGCCATCCAGCGGCAGCGACGGCGCCAGCTTCACCACACCGACCAGCATCAGCGGCGCCACTTCACCGGCGGCGCGGGCCACGGCGAGGATCATGCCGGTCATCATTGCCGGGCTGGCCATCGGCAGCACGATTTTCCACAGCGTTTCCGCCTTGGTCGCGCCCAGTGCCAGGGAGCCTTCACGCACAGTGCGAGGAATTCGCGCCAGGCCTTCTTCAGTGGCCACGATCACCACCGGCACCGCCAGCAGCGCCAGGGTCAGCGAAGCCCACAACAGGCCCGGGGTACCGAAGGTCGGTGCCGGCAAGGCTTCGGCGAAGAACAGGCGGTCAACCGAACCACCCAGTACATACACGAAGAAGCCCAGGCCGAACACGCCGTAGACGATGGCCGGTACGCCCGCCAGGTTGTTCACCGCAATGCGGATAACCCGCGTCAGGGTGTTCTGCTTGGCGTATTCACGCAGGTACACCGCCGCCAGTACGCCGAACGGGGTCACGATCATCGCCATGATCAGGGTCATCATCACGGTGCCGAAGATGGCCGGGAAGATCCCGCCTTCGGTGTTGGCTTCCCGCGGGTCGTCGCTGAGGAACTCCCAGACCTTGCTGAAGTAGAAGCCGATCTTGGTCATGGTGCCCATGGCGTTCGGCTGGTAAGCGTGCACCACTTTGCCGATGCCGATTTCCACTTCCTTGCCGTTGCCATCGCGGGCCGTCAGCGAGTCGCGGTTGAACTGGGTGTGCAGGTCAGCCAGGCGCGCTTCGATCTCTTTATAGCGGTTGTTCAGCTCGGCACGGCCCGTGTCCATGTCGGCCTGGGCGGTGGCGTCGAGCTTGCCTTCCAGCTCCAGTTTGCGACCGTGCAGGCGGATGCGCTCCAGCCCGGCGTTGATCGCGCCGATATCGGTTTTTTCCAGACTTTTGAGCTGGGCCGCCAGCTTGTTCACACGGTCGACACGCGCCTGCAGCTCAGGCCATGCGGCCTCGCCTTCAGCAATGACCTTGCCGTCCTGCTTGACGTTGACCAGGGTGCCGTAGAAGTTGCCCCACTCGCGACGCTCGATGGCCATCAACTCGACCGGCTTGGTCTGGTCCTTCAACCATTCGCCGACGATCCAGGTGAAATCGTTGCCGTTCAGGTCCCGGTTACCGACCTTGATCAGCTCGCGGGTCATGAATTCCGGGCCTTGCTCCGGCACAGGCAGGCCAGCGCTTTTCAGGCGCTCGCGCGGCACTTCTTCCTTCTGCACCACTTCGCCGATGACGATATGGTTTTCCAGACCCGGCACGCTGTAGTTGGCCTGGATCAGGTCGGCCGGCCAGAAGTGGCCGAGGCCACGCACGGCAATCACCGCCAGCAAACCAATGGTCATGATGACCGCGATGGACACCGCGCCACCGCTGATCCAGACGCCGGGGGCGCCGCTCTTGAACCATCCATTCAGGGAGTTCTGTTTCACAGACTTCTACCTTTCTTAAAGCGACGAGTATTTCTTGCGCAGACGCTGACGGATCAGCTCGGCGAGGGTGTTCATGATGAAGGTGAACAGCAGCAGTACCAGTGCCGAGAGGAACAGCACACGGTAGTGACTACCGCCCACTTCCGATTCCGGCATCTCGACCGCCACGTTGGCCGCCAGGGTGCGCAGGCCTTCGAACAGGTTCATCTCCATCACCGGGGTGTTACCGGTGGCCATCAGCACGATCATGGTTTCGCCGACCGCACGGCCCATGCCGATCATCAGCGCCGAGAAGATACCCGGGCTGGCGGTCAGGATGACCACGCGGGTCATGGTCTGCCATGGCGTGGCGCCGAGGGCCAGGGAGCCCAGGGTCAGGCCGCGTGGCACGCTGAACACGGCGTCTTCGGCGATGGAGTAGATGTTCGGGATTACCGCAAAACCCATGGCCAGGCCGACCACCAGTGCGTTGCGCTGGTCGTAGGTGATGCCCAGGTCGTGGGAGATCCACATGCGCATGTCGCCGCCGAAGAACCAGGTTTCCAGGTACGGGCTCATGTACAGCGAGAGCCAGCCCACGAACAGGATCACCGGGATCAGGATCGCGCTTTCCCAGCCATCAGGAACGCGCAGGCGCAACGACTCGGGCAAACGGCTGAAGATGAAACCAGCCACCAGGATGCCAATCGGCAACAGCATCAGCAGGCTGAAGATGCCCGGCAGGTGCCCCTCTACATAAGGCGCCAGGAACAGGCCGGCGAAGAAGCCGAGGATCACCGTCGGCATCGCTTCCATCAACTCGATCACCGGCTTGACCTTGCGGCGCAGGCTCGGGGCCATGAAGTAAGCGGTGTAGATCGCAGCGGCAACGGCCAGCGGTGCAGCCAGCAGCATGGCGTAGAACGCAGCTTTCAACGTACCGAACGTCAGCGGAGCCAGGCTCATCTTCGGTTCGAAGTCGGTGTTGGCGGCGGTCGATTGCCAGACGTATTTAGGCTCGTCGTAGTTTTCGTACCAGACCTTGCTCCACAGCGCGCTCCAGGACACTTCCGGGTGCGGGTTGTCCAGCACCAGCGGTTGCAGCTTCCCGCCGGCTTCCACGATCACGCGGTTGGCGCGCGGCGACAGGCCGAACAGGCCTTGGCCATCAACCACCGGATCGACCAGCAGAGTGCGGTGGGCGGTGCTGTGGAACACGCCGAACTTGCCGGACGCATCCAGGGCGGTGAAGCCTTTGCGACGTTCTTCAGCGGTGATTTCCACGATCGGCGCAGTGCCCATCTGGAAGGTGCGGATCTGTTTCAGGCGTTGCTCGCCATCCGGGTCGCGGGCCATGAACCACTGGGCCAGGCCACCCTTGGAGTTACCGACGATCAGCGAGATACCGCCCACCAGTTGAGTGCTGGCAGTGATGTCGGCAGCGCCGTCTTCGAGCAGTTTGTAGCGGCCGTTGAGGCTCTTGTCACGCAGGCTGAACACATCGGCCAGGGCGCGACCGTTGATCACGTACAGCCACTGCTGGCGTGGGTCGATGAAGATCGCCTTCACCGGCTCGGTCATTTGCGGCAGCTCGATACGCTTCTGCTCGCTGGTGACTTCACCGGTCATCATGTTTTCTTCGCGGCTCAGCGACAGCACGTTCAAGTGCGAGCCCGACGAACCGGCGACCACCAGGGAGGAGTCAGTGGCGTTCAGTGCAACGTGTTCCAGCGGGCGACCGCCATCGTCCAGCACGATTGGCGTTTCACCGTAAGGGTATTCGACTGCTGGGTTGATGGTTTTCTTGCCGTCCGGGTACGACACCTTATAGGTGTGGCGGAACACCAGGGATTGGCCATTGGACAAACCGAGGATCACCAACGGGCTGCCCGGCTGATCTTTACCAATGGACACCACTTGGCTGCCAGCCGGCAACGGCAAGTCGACGCGCTTGATCTCAGCGCCGCTGTCCACATCAAAGAACAGCGCCTGGCCCTTGTCGGAAACCCGCATGGCAACCTGGTTCTGCTCTTCCAGAGAGATCATCAGCGGCTTGCCGGCGTCCTGGATCCACGCAGGCGTGAGGGCGTCTTCCTTGGTCAACGAGGCACCCTGGAACAACGGCGCGACGACATAGGCGAGGAAGAAGAAGATCAGGGTGATGGCGCCGAGGACGGCGAGGCCGCCGATCAAGACGTACCAACGGGTCAGGCGATCTTTGAGCGCGCGAATGCGGCGCTTGCGTTGCAGCTCAGGCGTATTGAAATCAATGCGCTTGGGGGGAGAAGTCGTCGTCATGGTGGAATTGGCCAGATCATTCATGCGCACACCCTAGCGATCCTGTATGACAGAAAGATGACAATGCAGTGACGCAAGAAATCCGCCGCGGAGCAGGGCTGGCAGCGGACTAAAAAATAGTGGTGTAGGTAGGCTTGTGTGGGAGCGGGCTTGCCCGCGATGGCATCAACACGATTTCAATCTTGAACCGCGTCGCCAGCATCGCGGGCAAGCCCGCTCCCACAGAAAAGCCTGCCCCTACACAGGGTATTGCAGGCTTAGTTGCCTTCTTTCAGACCCAGGTCAGCCAGGGCCTTGGCGGCGACTTTGGCTGGCAGTGGGATGTAGCCGTCTTTCACTACAACTTCCTGGCCCTGTTTGGACAGAACCAGCTTCACGAACTCAGCTTCCAGCGGGGCCAGAGGCTTGTTCGGGGCTTTGTTGACGTACACGTACAGGAAGCGGGACAGCGGGTATTTGCCGTTCAGGGCGTTTTCTTCGCTGTCTTCGATGAAGTCAGTGCTGCCTTTCTTGGCCAGAGCAACGGTCTTCACGCTTGCAGTCTTGTAGCCGATGCCCGAGTAACCGATGCCGTTCAGCGAGGAGCTGATCGACTGCACGACCGAAGCCGAGCCTGGTTGTTCGTTGACGTTTGGCTTGTAGTCGCCTTTGCACAGGGCTTCTTCTTTGAAGTAGCCGTAGGTGCCGGATACCGAGTTACGACCGAACAGTTGCACTGGCTTGTTGGCCAAGTCGCCGGTCACGCCCAGGTCACCCCAGGTTTTCACGTCGGCTTTGGCGCCGCACAGACGAGTCGAGGAGAAGATCGCGTCGACTTGTTCCATGGTCAGGTGCTGGATCGGGTTGTCCTTGTGCACAAACACAGCCAGGGCGTCTACGGCAACCGGGATAGCGGTTGGCTTGTAGCCGTACTTCTGCTCGAAGGCAGCCAGTTCGGTGTCCTTCATCTTGCGGCTCATCGGGCCCAGGTTGGAGGTGCCTTCAGTCAGCGCAGGTGGTGCAGTGGCAGAGCCGGCAGCCTGAATCTGGATGTTGACGTTCGGGTATTCCTTTTTGTAGGACTCAGCCCACAGGGTCATCAGGTTAGCCAGGGTGTCGGAACCAACGCTGGACAGGTTGCCCGATACACCGGTGGTCTTGGCGTAAGCCGGAATTGCCGGGTCAACACCAGCGGCCACCGCGTGGGCGGTCGCAACGCCAGCAGCGACAAAAGTCATTGCCGCCATCAAACGCTTCAGTTTCATGCCTTGCTCCTAGCAGATAGGGATAGTTGGATCGGGGCCAAGTATCGGTAGGCCGTGTGAACACTCTATGTCTGGAATATGACAATTAGATGAAAGGCCAGCATTTGTGAAAATCCTGACAGGAAGGGCAAAGATCAATAAAACCGGGGCTTGCGGGGGAAAAGCGGGGATTTAGGCGATGTTTCAGAAACACTCTGCAAACGTTGGCATAAACGAAACGTGTAGCGAGGCAGCTTGCGCCCTCGCTACACGGTTATCAGCGAGTCAGCGCCCGCGCTTCCACAGGTAGCCACCCACCAGCGTCCCCATCACACACAGCACGGCGACATAGTAGGCAGGGCCCATCGGGCTTTCCTTCATCAGCAGCGACACCGCCAGCGGCGTCAGGCCGCCGAACACGGCGTAGGCAACGTTGTACGAGAACGACAACCCGCTGAAACGCACCACAGGCGGGAAGGCTTTCACCATCACGTAGGGCACCACACCAATCACGCCCACAAACAGGCCGGTCAGGGTGTACAGCGGGAAGAGCCAGTTCGGGTGCTCGATGAGGCTGTGATACAGCGTCCACGAGGTCGCCAGCAGCAGCAGGCAACCGATCACCAGCACACGGCCTGCGCCAAAGCGGTCGGCCAGGGCACCGGAGGCAATACAACCCAGGCTGAGGGTGACGATGGCCAGGCTGTTGGCTTGCAACGAAACCGTCGGGCTGAAGTGGTAGACAGTCTGCAACACGGTCGGGGTCATCAGGATGACCACCACCACACCGGCTGACAGCAGCCAGGTCAGCAGCATCGACAGCACGATGGCGCCACGGTGGTCACGCAACACCGCACGCAACGGCAGCTCGGCCGCCAGGGCTTTGCGTTGCTGCATTTCGGCGAAGATCGGTGTTTCATGCAGCCAGCGGCGCAGGTACACCGAGAGCAAACCGAACACGCCGCCGAGCAGGAACGGGATACGCCATGCGTAGTCCGAAACCTGTTCCGGGCTATAGACGGTATTGATGCCAGTGGCCACCAGCGAGCCCAGCAGGATGCCCGCAGTCAGGCCGCTGGTCAGGGTGCCGCAGGCGTAGCCGATGTGACGGGGTGGCACGTGTTCGGACACGAACACCCAGGCGCCCGGCACTTCGCCGCCGATCGCCGCGCCCTGGATGACGCGCATCAGCAGCAACAGCAGCGGCGCCCACAAACCGATCTGCGCGTAGGTGGGCAACAGGCCCATGATCAGGGTTGGCACGGCCATCATGAAGATGCTCAAGGTGAACATCTTCTTGCGGCCCAGCAGGTCACCGAAGTGCGCCATGATAATGCCGCCCAGGGGGCGAGCCAGGTAGCCCGCGGCGAAGATGCCGAAAGTCTGCATCATGCGCAGCCACTCGGGCATATCGACGGGGAAGAACAGTTTTCCGACCACAGTGGCGAAAAACACGAAAATGATGAAATCGTAGAATTCCAGCGCCCCGCCCAAGGCAGACAGCGACAGGGTTTTGTAGTCGTTGCGGGTCAGCGGGCGCGAAGGTTGCGCACTGCTTGCGGGCACGGAGGACATGGCAAGGCTTCTCTTATTGTCAGGACGGCGAACGCGAGACCCCGGCAAGCGCCGGGGTCGGTTCGGCACGATAACAAATCGCCCGCAAAAGCACAGCGTTGCTTAACGCCCGCGCTTGCAGAGGTATCCACCCACCAACATGCCCATGACGCACACCAGCGCCACATAGTAGGCCGGGCCCATCGGGCTCTCCTTGAGCAGCAGCGACACGAATACCGGGCTCAGCCCGCCAAGCACGGCATAGGCCAGGTTGTAGGAAAACGACAGGCCACTGAAACGCACGGCCGCCGGGAAACCCTCGACCATGACGAAAGGGGCTGCGGTCACGGTGCCGACAAACAGCCCGGTCAACATGTACAACGGGAATAGCCATTCCGGATGGCCAGCCAGGCTGGCGTACAGCGCCCAGCACGTCACCATCAAGCCGAAACAGCCAAACACCAACACGCGGCCAGCCCCCAGGCGGTCGCACAACTTGCCGGCAATCACCAAGCCCAGCGCCATGCTGATGATCGCCAGGCTATTGGCCTGCAACGCCACTTTAGGGGCGACATGGTAGACACCTTGCAGCAGGGCGGGCGTCATCAGGATCACCACCACCACACCGGCCGACAAGAACCAGGTCATCAACATCGACAACACAATCGATTCACGACTCTCGCGCAGTACCGTGCGCAGCGGCACTTCCCGGGACAACGCCTTGCGCTGCTGCAACTCGGCGAACACCGGCGTTTCATGCAGCCAACGGCGCAGGTACACCGACATCAAGCCGAATACCCCGCCCAGCAGAAACGGAATGCGCCACGCATAATCGGCCACCTGCTCGGGGCTGTACGCACCATTGATACCCGTGGCGACCAGCGAGCCGAGCAGAATCCCCAGGTTCAGGCCCACCGACAACACACCGACGGCATAGCCAATTCGCTTGGCCGGCACGTGTTCGGCCACAAAAATCCACGCGCCCGGTACCTCACCGCCAATCGCCGCGCCCTGGATGATGCGCATCAACAGCAACAGCACCGGCGCCAGCAGGCCGACCTGTGCATACGTCGGCAGCAAGCCGATGGCCAGGGTCGGCAACGCCATCAGGAAGATACTGAGGGTGAACATCTTCTTGCGCCCCAGCAGGTCACCGAAGTGCGCCATGACGATGCCGCCCAAGGGCCGGATCAGGTAGCCGGCCGCAAAAATGCCGAAGGTCTGCACCAGGCGCATCCATTCGGGCATGTCCGGCGGGAAAAACAGCTTGCCCACCACGGCCGCGAAAAACACAAAGATGATGAAGTCATAGAACTCCAGCGCACTGCCCAGGGCGGAAAGCGACAGGGTTTTGTAGTCGCTGCGGGTCAGCGAGCGCGCAAGGGGCGCAGCAGTCGGCATGGCAAGGCTTCTCTATAAAGACGGGTACTTGCCGGAACAACACTCCACGCCCGGTAAATATTCCGTGCAACGAGCACAGTTTCCGGAAAAAGCCCCATTACAGCTGGGATTTGGCGACCAAATGAACGCTGGGAGGTCGTCGCGACGCCAGCGTCTCGATATACTCGGCCCTTGCAAGCGCCAAACCCGCTGTCTTGAGGGGCTGCTGTGCCAAAACGTCGTTGGGTGCCATCCAGCCGATTTGGCAGAGTTTCCCTTTAGTACGCCTTACGAGAAACGCATCACGCGGTGTATGTTGGTGCTGAAACGTTTTTTTCGAAGACGGCTATCCACTTGAAATACCCATGAAGCGTTACGGGTCAGAGGCACCCTTGGCATGATCGAACTCGAACAAGAAGATCCTATCCCGCAAGGCGATCTCGCCCTGCAAATCACCGCGCTCCCGCGTGAAACCAATGGTTTTGGCGATATCTTCGGCGGCTGGCTGGTCGCGCAGATGGACCTGGCCGGCACCGCCATGGCCAGCAAGGTCGCAGGCGGCCGCGTGGCCACCGTGGCCATCGATCGCATGGCGTTCCTGGTACCGGTCGCTGTGGGCGCGCAGTTGTCCTTCTATACCCAGGCCCTGGAAATCGGCCGCAGCTCGATCCAGATGATGGTCGAAGTGTGGAGCGATGACCCGCTGTCCAGCGAATGGCGCAAGGTCACCGAGGCCGTGTTCGTGTTCGTCGCCATCGATGGCAGCGGTCGCACGCGCTCGGTTCCGTCGCGCGCACGTTAAACCTCATCGGGTTTTGACGGTCAATTGCCCCATTGCCTGCCATAAAGAGTGCTTTGTATGCCTGTGCCCCACGTTGAAACCGTGAAAATCGACGAGCTGGACTGCTGGCGCATTCGCCACAACGGCGCTGAATTGATGATCGCCCAACAAGGCGCGCATATCTTCAGTTACGGCCGCGAGGGCGAACAGCCGCTGATCTGGCCCAACCCTGAGGCAGTGTTCAAGCAGGGCAAAGGCATCCGTACTGGCGTACCGGTGTGCTGGCCGTGGTTCGGCGTGTTCGACCGCAACCCGCCCAGCGTGAAGGCCATGCGCCAAAGCGAACAGCCTGCCGGTGCCCACGGTTTTGTGCGCACGGCGCTCTGGGAATTGGCCGGAACCACACTCGAAGGCGAAGCACTGCGCGTGGACCTGGTGCTTCCAGTACCTGCAGGCGGCTTCCCGGGCTGGCCCCACAAGGTCGACCTGAACCTGAGCCTGCTGCTGGACGACCAACTGCACATCCGCCTGACCAGCCATAACCGTGGCACCGACACCGTGACCCTCAGCCAGGCACTGCACACCTACTTCGCCGTGAGCGACGTGCGCAATGTGCACGTCGAGGGGTTGGACGGTGGAACCTACATCGACACCGCCGACGGCTGGACCACCAAGCAACAGGCTGGGCCCCTGCACTTCACCGCCGAGACTGATCGCATCTACCTCGACACCCCGGCGCAACTGAACATCGTCGACAAAGACTGGCAGCGCCGCATCCAGCTCACTGCCGAGGGGTCGACGTCCACCGTAATCTGGAACCCATGGACCGAGCGCGCCAAGGCGTTCGACGACATGGCCGATGATGGCTGGACGGGCATGCTGTGTATCGAGACGGCGAATGTGCTGGATGATGTGGTGACCTTGGCACCAGGCCAACACCACACCTTGGGCTTGAGCATCACCAGTATCGCGCTGTAAACCCGATCCAAATGTGGGAGCTGGCTTGCCTGCGATAGCATCGCCTCGGCGACACTGATACACCGAGGTGCCTGCATCGCAGGCAAGCCAGCTCCCACATTGATAGGTGTTGGGTTTTAGAGATCCGACTCCTTCACCACCCTCACCTTCCCCGCATCCAGCGCATACGCCGCGTCCGCCAGGTCGTTATTGACCTTCTCCACCTTCAGTGTGCCCGTGACCCACAAAGGCGTGTAGATATCATCCAGCCTCAACCCTTTGGGGTAGCGCACCAGCACCAGCTGATTAGGCGGCGGTGGCGGCACATGGATGCAGGCGCCTGGGTACGGCACAAGGAAGAACAAAGTGCTGCGGCCCTTGGCGTCGGTTTCCAACGGCACCGGGTAACCGCCGATGCGGATGTTCTTGCCGTTCATGGCAGCCACGGTCTTGGTGGAGTACATCACCGCCGGCAAGCCTTTGCTTTGCTTCAAGCCACCCTTGTCGGTGAACGTGCCTTGGGCTTCAGGGGAGTTGTGGTCGATCTCGGGCATGGCCTCGAGGGCTTTCTGATCCGACAGTGGCATCAGGTCGAGCCAGTCGGTTTCCGGCAGTTCGCCGGCGTGCGCCAGGCCAGAGCCCAGCAGGAGGAGAGTCAACAGAAGACGGCGCATGGAGAGGCTCGACAAATACAGGTGGCGAGCATTCTAGCCCTCTGCGCCTGCGCAGCGCAGAGGGCTTTGTCGCTTAGATCATTTCTTTTTGATCAGGCCGTAGATCACCAGCAGCACGATGGCGCCGATCAGTGCGCCGATGAAGCCTGCACCCTGGCCCGCCTGGTAGATACCCAACGCCTGGCCACCGTAGGTGGCGACCAGGGAACCGGCGATACCCAGCAGGATGGTCATGATCCAGCCCATGCTGTCGTCGCCTGGCTTGAGGAAACGCGCCAGCAGGCCGACGATCAGGCCGATAAAGATGGTTCCGATGATACCCATGGCATTTCCCTCTGAATGAAGTGAGCTACACGAAAGCCTAGTCAGACTTTGGCGTCCTGCAATCAGAGAGACGACGGTCACCAATGGTTCCCGTCGGACTTGGCTTATTGCTCGGCGATCAGCGCTTCAACCTTGAGGATCTGCGCCTGCAACGTCGCACGGTCCTTGCAACGCAGGTTGGCGTGACCCACCTTGCGCCCGGCCTTGAAGGCCTTGCCGTAGTGATGCAGGTGGCAGTCGTCGATGGCGATGACTTTTTCCACCGCAGGCACGGTACCGATGAAGTTGAGCATGGCGCTTTCACCGACCTTGGCCGTGGAACCCAGTGGCAAGCCCGCTACCGCCCGCAGGTGGTTTTCGAACTGGCTGCACTCGGCGCCTTCGGTGGTCCAGTGCCCGGAGTTGTGCACACGCGGGGCGATTTCGTTGGCCTTGAGGCCACCGTCGACTTCAAAGAACTCGAACGCCATCACACCGACATAATCCAGCTGCTTGAGCACACGGCTGGAGTAGTCTTCGGCCAGGGCCTGCAGCGGGTGGTCGGTGCTGGCCACGGACAGCTTGAGGATGCCGCTGTCGTGGGTGTTGTGCACCAACGGGTAGAAGCGGGTTTCGCCATCCCGGGCACGCACGGCGATCAGCGAGACTTCACCGGTGAACGGCACGAAGCCTTCCAGCAGGCAGGCAACGCTGCCCAACTCGGCGAAGGTACCGACCACATCAGCCGCGGTGCGCAGGACTTTCTGGCCCTTGCCGTCGTAACCCAGGGTGCGGGTTTTCAGCACGGCCGGCAGGCCGATACTGGCAACGGCCGCGTCCAGGTCTGCCTGGGACTGGATATCGGCGAAGGCCGGGGTCGGAATGCCCAGGTCCTTGAACATGCTTTTCTCGAACCAGCGGTCGCGGGCAATGCGCAAGGCTTCGGCGCTCGGGTACACCGGCACGAACTGCGACAGGAAGGCTACGGTTTCAGCCGGGACGCTTTCGAACTCAAAGGTCACCAGGTCGACTTCGTCGGCCAGCTGGCGCAGGTGGTCCGGGTCGCTGTAGTCAGCCCGCAGGTGTTCACCCAATGCCGCCGCGCACGCGTCCGGCGCCGGGTCCAGGAAAGCGAAGTTCATCCCCAGCGGGGTTCCCGCCAGGGCCAGCATACGACCCAGTTGGCCGCCACCGATTACACCGATTTTCATCGTCAACAACCTCAGGCGATGCGTGGGTCTGGATTGTCCAGCACGCTGTCTGTCTGCTCAGCACGGAATTTTTTCAGCACCGCGTGGAACTGCGGGTGCTTGGCGCCCAGGATGCTGGCGGACAACAACGCGGCATTGATCGCGCCCGCTTTGCCGATTGCCAGGGTGGCCACCGGGATACCGGCCGGCATCTGCACGATGGACAACAGCGAGTCCACGCCCGAGAGCATTGCCGACTGCACCGGCACGCCGAGTACCGGCAGATGGGTCTTGGCCGCACACATGCCCGGCAGGTGCGCCGCACCGCCGGCACCGGCGATGATCACCTCGATGCCACGGGATTCTGCTTCATCGGCATACTGGAACAGCAGATCCGGGGTGCGGTGGGCAGAGACCACTTTCACTTCATACGGAATGCCGAGTTTTTCCAGCATATCGGCGGTGTGGCTAAGGGTGGACCAATCGGACTTGGAGCCCATGATCACGCCAACCAATGCACTCATCGTCGTGCCTCTTCTCTCTGGGCGCCCGCAGGCGCGTCAAAAAACAACAAGCCACGCGGGAAATCCGGCGTGGCTTGTTGTACGAAATTTGGCCGGTTGGACCGGCCGAAGGCCGCGCAGTATACCGTAATAATCAAGATAAACAGCCCCTGGCATGACCATCTGTCTAGCGGGGCAAAGTGGCGGTTTTATTGACTCAAGAGTCAGTCAAAACACCCTAAAACCTGTAGGAGCCGGCTTGCCGGCGATAGCGGTGGATCAGTGACACAAATGCTGCCGGACAAACCGCGATCGCCGGCAAGCCAGCTCCTACAGTTAACTGCGTTCGGCGGCCGCCCCACCTTCCAACTTGCGCCACAACAACCGCACATTCGCCTTGCGCACCAGCGCACAGCGATACAGGCGAATCTCCAGCGGCACGTGCCATTGCGGGCCGCCGCACACCACCAATTCACCACGCGCCAATTCAGCCCGCACACTCAACTGCGGCACCCAGGCGATGCCCAGGCCTTCCAGCGCCATGCTCTTGAGGCTGTCGGCCATGGCGGTTTCGTACACGGTGGTGAAGCGCAGGGCGCGCTGGCGCAGCAGCAAGTGCACCGAACGGCCAAGGAACGCGCCTGCGCTGTACGCCAGCAACGGCACGCTGCCTTCGCCTTCCAGATCGAACAACGGCTTGCCCTCGGCATCGGCGGCACACACCGGAAGCATTTCAGTATTGCCCAAGTGCAGCGAAGGGAAAATCTCGGCATCCATCTGCATGGCTGCATCAGGGTCGTAGAACGCCAGCATCAGGTCGCAACCGCCTTCACGCAGGGCGTGTACCGCGTCGCCCACGTTAGTCGCCACCAGCCGTGTGGCGATGTTCAAGCCTTCGTTGCGCAGTTGTGCAATCCAGCGCGGGAAGAAGCCCAACGCAAGGGAGTGAGCAGCAGCCACTTGCATGACCTCGCCCTGCCCGCCTTCCAGATGGTGCAAATGGCGCAGCACTTCACCCAGCTGTTCGACCACGGTACGCGCTGTCACCAGGAACAATTGCCCCGCCGCCGTCAGCTCGACCGGTGTGCGCGAGCGGTTGACCAGCGTCAGGCCCAACGCCGCCTCCAGGCTACGGATACGGCGACTGAACGCCGGCTGAGTTACAAAACGCCGTTCCGCCGCCTGGGAAAAACTGCGCGTCGCCGCCAAGGCGCTGAAGTCTTCCAGCCATTTGCTCTCAAGGTTCATCACTTCCTCCCGCAGGTACGCACCATTTTGGCACACACGCCCGCCATGATAACCGGGTCACACGCACATTATGCCGTTTGTGCATAGGTTAGTGCTTAACAGCATTGGCCCAAAAACTTCTACAAGCCTAGCATTCGCAGCGTTCCGGCCAGTTCCGGGTCCATATCGAGATGATTTCCGTCATGTCCTCCGCTGCATCTTTCCGCACAGAAAAAGACCTGCTTGGCGTACTCGAAGTACCGGCTCAAGCGTATTACGGCATCCAGACCCTGCGAGCGGTGAACAACTTCCGCCTCTCGGGCGTTCCGATTTCGCATTACCCGAAATTGGTGGTCGGCCTGGCAATGGTCAAGCAAGCGGCGGCTGACGCCAACCGCGAGCTGGGTCAGCTCAGCGAGGCCAAGCACGCTGCCATCAGCGAAGCCTGTGCCCGTCTGATCCGCGGCGATTTCCACGAAGAGTTCGTGGTGGACATGATTCAAGGCGGCGCTGGCACTTCAACCAACATGAATGCCAACGAAGTCATCGCCAACATCGCGTTGGAGGCCATGGGCCACAACAAGGGCGAATACCAGTACCTGCACCCCAACAACGACGTGAACATGGCGCAGTCGACCAACGACGCCTACCCGACCGCGATCCGCCTGGGTCTGCTGCTGGGCCATGACGCGCTGCTGGCCAGCCTCGACAGCCTGATCCAGGCATTCGCCGCCAAAGGTGTCGAATTCAGCCACGTGCTGAAAATGGGCCGCACCCAATTGCAAGACGCCGTGCCGATGACCCTCGGCCAGGAATTCCGTGCCTTCGCCACCACCTTGGGTGAAGACCTGGCCCGCCTGAAAACCCTGGCGCCAGAGCTGCTGACCGAAGTGAACCTGGGCGGCACCGCCATCGGCACCGGCATCAACGCCGACCCGCGCTACCAGGCCCTGGCCGTACAACGCCTGGCCGTCATCAGCGGCCAGCCGGTTGTTCCAGCCGCCGACCTGATCGAAGCCACCTCCGACATGGGCGCCTTCGTGCTGTTCTCCGGCATGCTCAAGCGTACTGCGGTGAAGCTGTCGAAGATCTGCAACGACCTGCGCCTGCTGTCCAGCGGCCCACGTACTGGCATCAACGAGATCAACCTGCCGGCACGTCAGCCAGGCAGCTCGATCATGCCCGGCAAGGTCAACCCGGTGATCCCGGAAGCCGTAAACCAAGTGGCATTCCAAGTGATCGGCAACGACCTGGCCCTGACCATGGCAGCCGAAGGCGGCCAACTGCAACTGAACGTGATGGAACCGCTGATCGCCTTCAAGATCTTCGACTCGATCCGCCTGCTGCAACGTGCCATGGACATGCTGCGCGAACATTGCATCACTGGCATCACCGCCAACGAAGCCCGCTGCCGCGAGCTGGTGGAGCACTCCATCGGTCTGGTCACCGCGCTGAACCCGTACATCGGCTATGAAAACGCCACCCGCATCGCCCGTATCGCCCTTGAAAGCGGCCGCGGCGTGCTGGAACTGGTGCGCGAAGAAGGCTTGCTCGACGACGCCATGCTCGACGACATCCTGCGCCCCGAAAACATGATTGCCCCACGCTTGGTTCCACTGAAGGCCTAAGCGTTTGTTGCACCGCTCACCAGGTTGAGGGACTAGACACCTCTCACCTTTTGAGGGCCTGAAGGCTCGTTCTTCAGGCCCTTTTTTTTGCCTCAAGGTTGTGAAATGACGCTTATAAAAAATCCAATATCGCCCTGCAAACCCACTCCCCCCGCCACAGCTCGGCTGAAACCTTTAATCGCCCCGTGCAGACGGATCACGCTCGCCTAGGTATAGTGCCGCCCCTCTTCGCGCCTGCGGCCGTCGGTAACGAGGCCCGGACACAACGCGAAAGCGCATGAATAACAACACCCGCAAAAGGATTGGGGTCCAAGCGTCGTGCACTGCCTGGTGCTGAGCGATGCGTCGGACCGTCCTGCGTTTGCCATTAGAAAAATCAGCGAGGAACACTCCATGCTCGAAGTCATCAACGACTTCCTCTCAGGGAAAGTACTGATCGTGCTCATTGTCGGGCTCGGCGGTTATTTCACGATTCGCTCGCGTTTCGTACAGCTGCGTCACTTTTTCCACATGTTCTCGGTGTTTCGCGACAGCCTGAAGAACAGCTCCGACCAACTCAGCTCGTTCCAGGCGCTGATGCTCAGCCTGGCTGGCCGTGTAGGTGCGGGTAACATCGCCGGTGTCGGCATTGCCGTGACCCTGGGTGGCCCGGGTGCCGTGTTCTGGATGTGGGTCACCGCGTTGGTGGGCATGTCGTCGAGCTTTATCGAGTGCTCCCTCGGCCAGCTGTACAAGCGCACCGATGCCGAAGGCACCTTCCGTGGCGGCCCGGCGTATTACATCCAGCACGGCCTGCAAAAACGCTGGTTGGGTATGGTCGTCGCGTTCTTGTTGCTGGTGACCTTCGGTTTCGCCTTCAACGGCCTGCAAGCCCACGCCGTGACCCACTCCCTGAACAGCGCCTTTGGCCTGGACACCACCTACACCGGCCTGGCCCTGGCCGTGTTGCTGGGCATGGTATTCATCGGCGGGATCAAGCGTATCGCCTCGATCGCCGACCTGCTGGTGCCGGTCAAGACCCTGATCTACATCGCGGTGACCCTGTACGTGATCGTGCTGCAGTTCGACCACGTGCCGGCCATGCTCGCGACCATCGTCAAGAGCGCCTTCGGCCTCGACCAGGCCTTCGGTGGCCTGGTCGGCAGCGCGATCATCATGGGTGTGAAGCGCGGCGTGTTCGCCAACGAAGCCGGCCTGGGCAGTGCGCCTAACGTGGCCGCAGTCGCTTCCGTAGAACACCCGATCGCCCAAGGCGTGGTCCAGGCGTTCAGCGTGTTCCTCGACACCTTCGTGATCTGCACCTGCACCGCGCTGCTGATCCTGCTCTCCGGTTTCTACACCCCAGGCTTCGAAGGCGACGGCATTGCCCTGACCCAGAACTCCCTGGCCGCTGTAGTCGGTGACTGGGGCCGCATGTTCATCTCCGTGGCCCTGGCGTTGTTCGTGTTCACCTCGATCATGTACAACTACTACCTGGGCGAGAGCAACCTGCGTTTCCTGGTTGGCAACAACCGCAAGATGCTGATGGCCTACCGTGCAGTGGTGCTGGCGCTGATTTTCTGGGGCTCGATCGAGAACCTGAGCACCGTGTTCGCGTTCGCCGACATCACTATGACGATGCTCGCATTCGTCAACCTGTTCGCCCTGGCGTTCCTGTTCAAGATTGCCATGCGTATCCTGAACGACTACGACAACCAGCGTGCAGCGGGTATCAAGACCCCGGTGTTCGACTCCAGCCAGTTCTCTGACCTGGATCTGGACCTGAAGGCCTGGCCGGCCAACCCGGTGAAACCGCAAGCGGCCCCCTCGGCTGAACTGAACGCTCAAGCGCAACGCTAAGCGTAGATAGATGACACGCCGCCCGGCCTTGGGCATGCTCTGGGCCCGGCGGCGTTTTTCGTTCAGGAGAATCTCAATGTCAGCATCCAATAACGTCATGGTGCTCTACACCGGCGGCACCATCGGCATGCAGGCCAGCGCCAACGGCCTGGCCCCCGCATCCGGTTTCGAAGCGCGCATGCGCGAACAGCTTGCCGGCCAGCCACTGCCCACCTGGCGTTTCCAGGAAATGACCCCGCTGATCGACAGCGCCAACATGACGCCCGCGTATTGGCAGCGCCTGCGCATCGCCGTGATCGACGCGGTGGACCAGGGCTGCGATGGCGTGCTGATCCTGCACGGCACCGACACCCTGGCTTACAGCGCGGCGGCCATGAGCTTTCAACTGTTGGGCTTGCCGGCACCGGTGGTGTTCACCGGTTCCATGTTGCCGGCCGGCGTGCCGGACAGCGATGCGTGGGAAAACGTCAGTGGCGCCTTGCAGGCACTGGGCACGGGCCTGACGCCGGGTGTGCACCTGCATTTCCACGGCGCAATGATCGCGCCGACCCGCTGCGCGAAGATCCGCAGTTTCGGCCGCAACCCGTTCGCGGCGCTGAATCGCCAAGGCGGTGCAGCCCGTGCAGACACCCTTCCCCTGACTCTGGACTTTCGCCTGCCCAAAGCCCTGGTCACCGTCGGCGTACTGCCGCTGGTGCCGGGTATTGGCGCTGCGCAGTTGGACGCCATGATCGGCAGCGGCATCCAGGGCCTGATTCTTGAATGCTTCGGCAGCGGCACCGGCCCGAGTGACAATGCGGACTTTCTCGCCAGCCTCCAGCACGCCCAGGAGCACGGCATTGTGGTAGTGGCGATCACCCAATGCCATGAGGGCGGTGTGGAGCTGGATGTCTACGAAGCCGGCAGCCGCCTGCGCGGCGTTGGTGTGCTGTCCGGTGGTGGCATGACCCGCGAAGCGGCGTTCGGCAAGCTCAATGCGCTGCTCGGCAGCGGGCTCGACACTCAGGAAGTACGGCGCCTGGTGGAACTGGACCTGTGCGGCGAGTTGCAGTGAATACCCGCCTTACATAAGCACCACCGCACCCGGTTCGACGCTTCCTAGCATGGCAACGCCCAGGTTTTTACTGGGCCTGTTGCCATTCTTTCGTGCAAGGAAGCGTCATGACTGCATCCCCCTCAACCGAACCTCATCAAAGCCTCACTGACGCGCTGATCGCGCAAATGTCCACTGGCCCCGCGTTTCGCGAAGTGGCCGCCACCTTGCTGCGTGAGCAATTGCAGGCGCTGTACCCCACGCTCGATATCGACCCGAATACCGCCGTGGTCGGTACTCCGCTGTGGGACATCGAGGATGACCAGATCGTACCGGCCGGCCGCCATTACCAGGTGCTCACCGACGTGCTCGCCGTGCAATCCGTGTTGGCAGTACCCACGCTCTACATCGAGGGCCAGCATTTTCTGACCCAACTGCCCGTCATTGAGCCAGCGATCCACCTGCCGGTGCGCATCCTCGATATCGCCAGTATCCTCAATACCCTGGCACCCGTGATGTTGCGCGGCTACCAACAGGCCCAACTGGAGTACTGGAACACCACCGAAAGTGACAGCGGCCCACGCTGGCACGGGCTATCGACCGTGCTGCGCGACCACTGGAACCTGGAACAAGTGCCTGGCTGGACCACGGCTGATTGCCAAATGGCACGCCAGCTGTTTCAAACCCCGGACGCGGCTACTCGCAAGCAACAAAACCCAAATGGCGCTCGAGCCTATGTGGTGGATGTCGACCAGATTGATGACGCGGGCAATACCTCCCACCTTGATGAAAACCTGATCAGCGTGCTTATCGGCAAACCGGAAGGCACCGAGGTGGTCCTCACCCATTCACTGATGGCGGGTTTCAAGAAGTACCGCTCCCTCGACGAACTGGGCAAGGACCTGTCACTGCCGGCGGTGTACAAAAAACTGGAGTGGCGCCTGGTCGAACCTGATGGTGATTTTTTCGACTACCTGGCCATTGCTTTCATCGGCATCCAGACCAAGGCGATCGGAGCTATCGACTTTTCCTACCTGCGCGAGCCGAACGTTTCACAGCACGTGCTGGCGCAACCGCCAACCCCCCGCGCCAAACGAAGCACACCGGCCCTGCTCGATTACATCCAAGCGCTCCCCGACTGGCTCACCAGCGCCACTGCGGCAGACCAGGCGGCGTACTCACGCCACCTCAAGGACCTGGCAGCCCTGCATAACGCCAACGAGGGCCGTACTTATGACGAAGGCATCAGCCCGCTCCCTCAATACACGCTCGAACAGCTCTGCGCGGAAATACTCAAGGACCACCCCGACGCACTCACGCAGTGGCTGAGCGACCTCGACATCGTCGTGCGCAGCCCCGTGGTCTGGGGCACATTCGCGGTGCCGGGGCAAATCGACACCACGGTGTTCAGCCTGGTGGAACTGGCCCTGCAAAACCTGATTGCCTTGCCGGTGGGCATCAAGTCCCTGCGCCTGCGAAACCCACACCCGCTGCCGGACTGGCTGACCGTCGAGTACCTGGAAGGCTTGATCAGCCGCGTGGACATCGGCAGCACCTACCTGGCGCTGATCCGCCGGACGCTGCTGGATAACGCTCAAGAGTCCGCACGCCGACGCTCGCTCTACGCCCAGCACTTGCGTATTCAACTGCCGTTATTGGCTTTGCAGTGCAAGTTGCGCCACGAAGATGGCATCGATGAACAAGGCTATGCGTATGTAAAGGCCGTAACACAGGCCGAGACCGCTGAACGCCAGGTACAGGGCCAGCGCATTGTGATGCGAGCGCTGGCGTTCGTGCCGACCCGTCGGCAGGGCAACATTGCCGACCAGGTCACCAATATGTTCGTGATCGGGCCGGAAGACCCGACCACCGGCCCCTGCCTGCTGTACCGGCCGCTGCTGGACAAACCCCTTTCCCAGTTCCCTTCGCAAAGCAACCTGCTCTATGCCTTGCAGCAGTCCAGAAGCCTGCGCGATTCGGTGCTGGCGTGGCTGCCGGATGACGTGCGCGATGATTATGCCCAATACGTGTTTCCCGGCGACCTGCCGTCGCCCTGGGCCGTGGTCGAATTCCTGGTAGACCCGTTCAAGCTATGGATCATGGGCGGGCCGCTGGCGCTCGGCCAGGAGACCATCGAAGGCGACCTGCCCGGCGTACTGTACGATGCCAATGCCAACGCGCTGATCACTCTCGCCGACCGGCAATCGGTGTCCAACGCCGAAGCGCGCTGGGCCACGTTCAAACGCGCCGGCTGGCTGATCTTCAATAGCGCACTGCCGTTTCTGGGGCGCACCGTCGGTGTGGCGGCCTGGATCTGGCAAATCATGGATCAGTTGCAAACCGTGGTCGACGCCCAGGAGCATCCCGAGCAGCGATCCACCTGGGCCGCACTCGCCGAATTGCTGCTCAACCTCGGCACGGCCCTGACCCTGCACAGTGTCACCCGCACCACACCACGCCGACCAACGCTCGGCAACACTGTGGTGGTGCCAAAACAACCCTCCCCTCCAACACCCGTCAGCATCACTCAACTGACGCCGATTGCCTCAGACGCGCTGATCGCCCATGACCAGCCCTTGCACGTCAGCGGCGCAATCAACCGGGCACCTACCCGCCTGGCCACCGTGCTGGACAGCTTCATGGTGGCCAAACCCGACGCGCTGGGAGAAGTCCACAACGAACCTGGGGCTTATCATCTTCTGTATGGCGACGGGCAAAGCTGGTACGCCCCGGTGGCACATCGCTGGTTCAAAGTGTTGGTCGACGAAAACGACGATGTACAGATTGTCGACCCCGCGCAACCCAGTCGTACCGGCCCGCTGTTGATTCACAACAGCAGCGGTCAGTGGTTTATCGATACCCGCCTGCGTCTGCGGGGAGGCGGTCCCAAGCTCCTGACCGCCAAGGCCCGCGCGCAAGCCAGGCAAAAGGCGCAGCAATTGCGCGAGCGCCTGGAGGCCTTCGAAAAAGGTAAACGGGCCGCCCAGGACGCGCTGCAACGGGCCCGGCAAGCGTTGGACGCCGCGCCCTCCTCCTCGGCCGATGCGCTCAGGCACACCTATATCCAGACCCTGGAGACCCAGCGTACGGAATACGAGTCGGCCCTGCAGATGCTCAAGGAGATGAATGTCCACGAACCCAGCGCAGAGTACGCGCCCAAGGCCCTCAACTACATCAAGGCCCAGGCCAGGCTGACCCAGGCCGCGCTCAGCGATATCCTCGCCCGCTTCACCCCCAAGTGGCGCACCGTGCACGATCAGATGCAGCGCCAGATCGAAGTGCCGCAAGAGCGTCATATCGAGGACTTTCGCGAACTGCGCGAGCTGGCCGGCAAGCTGCTCGTGCAGTTGGACTACATGCACGGTCGCTTCATCCAACTCAAGGGCCTGGCCAGGGATGGTGCGCTGTTACTCAATACCCTCAAGGGCTCGATGCCGGTCTACACCCCCGACGACCTCAAGGCGATACGCATATCACTGACGCGCAACCTGTGCCTGCCCGAGACAAGCATCAAGAGCACGCCGCAAGCCTGGTTGGCGATTGACCAGATTGTCGACACCGCCGACATCGCGATCCAATGCCTGCGTGACACCCTGGAGGAGCACAGCGATCGACGCCTGGACGAACGCATTGATACCTTGAGCAGCCTGATCGAACAGTTTCAATTACTGGACGAGCGCTTGCAGGATTTTCCCGTGGAGTTCTCCGAACAAGCTATCACCGATCAACTGCTTGAATTGCGCGGGGAACTGAGCGAGTTCCAGCACCGGGCCACCAGCAACCTCGGCATGCTGAGCCTGGAAAGAACCGCGCTCAGAAACCGCCCCACCCCGCCGTCTACGCCGCCGCGCCCCAGGAAACAATTTATCCACACCCGCTACAACGGCCTGTTGATCGGTGAGCCGCGCCTGACCGACTTGGGCCTGGAAACCGGCCTCGTGGATATTCGCTCACCCCTGACCCAGCAGGTGCTGGCTACCTATCATGAAAAAACCAAGGGCGTCTGGGTTGTACGCGACCGCACCCCGCCGCCGTCGGCCGGGCCCATTGCCGTGGATCTGCAGCAGAGCATCAGCCAGGGCCAGCGCCTGTTGAGTGAGCTGCCCGCATTTCTCGCACGGGCCCGTACCCACGCCAACCTCGCTGATCGTGCACCGTTTGGCATCGAGCACTTGTACCACCAGCATGCCAGTAGGCTGGAGTTGGCGCGTCACTCGATCGAACAGGCCCTGACGCAGCGCAACATCACCGACAGTGAAGCCTTGTCAGCACCGGCCAGCGCCGTGATCAAAGCCCTCGACGACGCCTTGGCCGACCTCTATCAGCAGAGCAATCAGCTGGTGCAACGCACGCTCAAGCTGCGGCCACCCACCGTATCGGGGGTTGAATGGCTCAAGCGGCACAATGTGATATCCATCAAGAAAACCGTGGCCCGCCGTCGCATCAAGTCCATAAACCCGGACTACCTGGATGAATACACCATCAGCGATCGCGTGACGGGGCAGGTGCTGTGGTACGCACATTTTCATTACAGCACTCACTGGACACCGGACAAAGCCTACCTGTCTGCCCGCCTGAAAACCCCGGACGAGTACCGCCTGGGCGCGGCTGCCGATACGGCCAAGGGCCTTGACCGCGCCCGGACCGTGGCGTTCTATCGCAGCGAGATAAGTCTGGAACAGGCCCGCGAACTGTTTTTTCAACGACCGAAGTCCGAGTCCGGGAACTGACACCCGGCATGTAACTTGCTGCCCGTAAGCCATACCCTCTACAGGTTTGCCCATGCTGCACTCACACCTGACCACGCTCAACGCCGTGTCCCTGGTGCTGTCCACCTTCAACGCCCAGGGTCTGGCGAGCGAGGTGTTGCTGGCCGGCAGCGGCATCGGCCTGACGGATCTGCGCCACGCCGACACACGTATCACCACGTGCCAGGAGATGCGGGTGTGTGCCAACGCCGTGGCGCTGCGCCAGGACATCGGCCTGGAGCTGGGCCAGCGCATGCATGTGTCGAGCTACGGTCTGCTGGGTTACGCGCTGCTCACCAGTGCCACCTTAGGTGACGCTTTGCGCCTGGCACTGCGCTACCCGGCGCTGTTGGGAACACTTTTCGAGCTGCGCCTGATGGAGGACGGCGAGCAGGTCTGGCTGACCGCCGGCGACTATCGGGAAGATCCGGCGCTGGCAGCGTTCAACGTGGAGTTTTGCCTGGTGTCGATGAAGGTCATCTGCGATGACTTGCTCGGCTGCGCGCTGCCTTTGCGTGAGGCGCGCTTCGACTACCCGGCGCCGGATTATCACGCCCGCTATGCCGAGCGCTTTGGCTGCCCGCTGCAGTTCGACGCCCCGGTCAACGGGTTTGCCTTTGACCAGGCATTGCTGGAACAACCCCTGCCCCTGGCAGACGCCATCACCCATCGGGCCATGGCCGACCGCTGTCGCAAACAGAACTCCGAGTTCACAGGGCGCCAGGCCTGGCTGAACCGTGTGCGCCAATTGCTGGCCGACCAACTGCATGCCGCTCCCGGCCTTGAGGGCTTGGCCGCGCAGATGAATTGTTCTGCACGCACGCTGCGCCGGCACTTGCAGGCCCTGGGTTGCAGCTACCAGCAACTGCTCGACGAGCTGCGCTTTGAAAAGGCCAAGCTGTGGCTCGCGCAAGACCAGATGCCGATCCACAAGATCGCCGAACAGCTGGGTTTCAGCGAAACCGCCAGCTTTCGCCACGCGTTTGTGCGCTGGAGTGGGGTAGCGCCCAGCCTGATGCGCCATTAAAGGGCGAATTACGGTCACGTTCTTTGGCCACATTTATCCCCTTCTGGCCGCTCCTGCCGTTTTCATGACTCGCGCTGAACGCAACACTGCAAGGCACAACAATGAGCCTGCGGGAGCCACCCATGCTGACGATCTACTCCGACGACCACCACCTGCACCACGGCCGCTGCGAACTGATGGACGGGCAACTGATGCCTTGCTTCGAGATGCCGTCGCGTGCCGACCATGTGTTGCAACGGGTCAAAGCCCGCGAACTGGGCCCAGTGCAGGCTCCCCAGGACTTCGGCCTGGCACCGCTGCAGCGCATCCACAGTCGCGACTACCTCGATTTTTTCAAAGGGGCCTGGGCGCGCTGGACCGAGTTCAACACGGACGGCGACCTGCTGCCATACACTTGGCCCGCCCGCACACTGCGCCGGGTATTGCCCACCAGCCTGCATGGTCAGTTGGGCTATTACAGCTTCGATGGCGGCGCACCGATCACGGCCGGCACCTGGCAAGCGGCCTACAGCGCGGCACAAGTGGCGCTCACCGCACAGCAGGCCATCCAACAGGGTGCCCACAGTGCCTTTGCCTTGTGCCGCCCGCCGGGGCATCACGCCGCCAGTGATTTGATGGGCGGTTATTGCTACCTCAACAACGCCGCCATCGCCGCCCAGGCGTTTCTCGATCAGGGTCACCAACGGGTTGCGATCATCGACGTGGACTACCACCACGGCAACGGCACCCAGTCGATTTTCTACGACCGCAGCGATGTGCTCTTCACCTCCATCCACGGCCACCCAGAGGCGGAGTTCCCGTTTTTCCTGGGGTATGCCGACGAGTTGGGAGAAGGCGCGGGCGAGGGCTTCAATTTCAATTACCCGCTGCCGGCCGGTTCCGGTTGGGAGGTGTGGAGCGCCGCACTCGACGCAGCGTGCCAGGAGACCGAACGCTATGACGCCGACATCATCGTGGTGTCCCTGGGTGTCGACACGTTCAAGGACGACCCCATCTCTCAGTTCAAGCTCGACAGCCCGGATTACCTGGCCATGGGCCGACGCATCGCGCGCCTGGGCAAGCCCACGCTGTTCGTGATGGAAGGCGGTTACGCGGTAGAAGAAATCGGCATCAACGCCGTCAACGTGCTCGAAGGTTTCGAACAAGAAGGAGCCACCCGATGAAGATGCTCGCCTCCCTGGCCCTATGCGCCGCCGTGTTGAGCGGTGCAGTGCAGGCCGAAGAAAAAACCCTCAAGGTCTACAACTGGTTCGACTACATCACCCCCAAGGCGCTGGAAGATTTCAAGGCGCAGAACCCCAGGATCAAGCTGGTGTACGACATCTTCGACACCAACGAAGCGCTGGAAGCCAAGCTGCTGACCGGCAACTCCGGGTATGACGTGGTGGTGCCCTCCAACGTGTTCCTCGCCAAGCAGATCGAAGCCGGCGTGTTCCAGCCCCTGGACCGCAGCCAGTTACCCAACTGGAACCACCTCGATCCCAAGCTGATGAAACTGATCGAAGCCAATGACCCCGGCAACAAATTCGCCGTGCCCTACATGTACGGCACCATCCTCATCGGCTTCAACCCGGACAAGGTCAAGGCGGTGCTGGGGCCGAACGCGCCGGTGGACAGCTGGGACCTGATCTTCAAGGAAGAGAACATCAGCAAGCTCAAGCAATGCGGCGTGGCCTTCCTCGATTCGCCGTCAGAGATTCTACCGCTGGCCCTGCAGCACCTGGGCCTGGACCCCAACAGCAGCAACCCCAAGGACTACGTCAAGGCTGAAGCGCTGTTGATGAAGATCCGCCCCTACATCACCTACTTCCACTCCTCCAAGTACATGGCCGACATCGCCAATGGCGACATCTGCGTGGCCGTGGGCTATTCGGGCAGTTTTTCCCAGGCGGCCAACCGCGCCAAGGAAGCCAAGAACGGTGTGACCGTGGACATGCGCCTGCCTAAGGAAGGCGCACCGATCTGGTTCGACATGCTCGCCATTCCCAAAGGCGCGCAGAACCCGCAGGACGCCTACACCTTCATCAACTACCTGTTGCAACCCCAGGTGATCGCGCCGATCAGTGACTTTGTTGGGTACCCGAACCCGAACAAGGACGCGACCGAACAGGTGGACCCGGCCATTCGCAACAACCCTAACCTGTACCCGACCGAGGCCGCGATGAGCACGCTCTATACCCTCAAACCGTTGGGGCGTGACGCGGAACGGGCCAGGACACGGGCCTGGACCAAGATCAAGTCGGGCACCTAAGCCGGGCTCAAACGGCCAGGAAGACCTGTCGCCCCGCGGCATTGGTGATCGGGCCACGATAGACCTTGCGCCCGGTCTCACGCTCGTACTCGCGGCCCAGTCTGCGCTGGGCCGCTGTTTTCAGGTGAGCAGCCGTGGGTTGGTCGCTGGCGGCCTCAACGCTGGGGTAATGAAAGTGGGCGTACCACAAGGGCTGCCCCTTTTCGGTGAGGTCCAGCACCTCGTATTCCTGCAAGTAGTCCACCACGCCATCGATGGTTTCCGGCACGCGGCCACCGACCCGCTGGATGCGGATCACTTTTTGCTCAAGCAAAAATTGCACGTCACCCAGTGTCGGCGTGGGTGTGTGCCGAGCCATTTCAATACGCAGGCAGCGGCCGTGGGCGCGCAGTTGTACGGCCTCGCCTCGCAACTGAGTGATCATTGGCGCAGCGCTGCTGGTGCGTTGAATGGCCTGTGCCGCGTCGTCGAAACGACGCGCGTTGCGTTCCAGGCCTTCCTCCACTTCTACCGCCAAAGTACCCGGCGCCTGGGACCGCCGGGTCGCGTCGCCGAGCAGCGCAGGCAAGGTGGCACTGAGAGCGGTGCCTGCACTGATTGCACGGCGCGCCGCCGGGCTCAATTGATCAATGTCACGCCGCAGCCTGGGCGCGCGTTGCAACTGCCAGCGGCCACGCGCGTCCGGAGCAAGGCCGGGCCCGTAGACTGTCGGCTGTTCGGGGTTATCGACGATTCGGTGCTCCACGAAGTTGATGTTCACGACGGGTGCAAACCGGTTATTCGATAAAACATTGAAGTGGTTTTCGTCTTTGTTGTAGATGAGCACATTGCCTACGCGATGAAGACCTTTGTGAACCCCCTCACCAATCGGCTGGCCCAGTGGCAACGGTAGCGGGCGTTTCAACTCGGCCAAGCGTTGTTCCTGCTTAACCGACAACGCCTTGCGAGCCCCGGCCCAGGCAGTATCCATCCGCTTGACCCTGGGGTGTGCATTCGCAACCTCGCCGGGATGCGCTGTGCCTGGGCACACCAGCAGCAGCGCCAGGTTACGTAGCAGGCTGACCTCACAGCGCCAGCCCCGCTCAGTGTCGCAGGCCCCCTGAAGGTTGCCGCTCACTTGCTTGAGACGCGCGAGGGTATCCAGGGGATGCTCGAACAGCGACAACCATCGCGAGATGCCGGCGTGGTACAGCACGCTGAACGGATCCTCCAGCGGCGCCCCGGTCTGCGGCGCGAGCATCACCTGCTCGATGACCTGTTGCGCCTCGGGCCGCAGCACCAGCCAGGGACCTTGCAGGGTCGTCGGCGGGCCCAGCAGATAACCGCTGCCATCGAGCAGCGGCATGATCCCCATGGCGACGCCACGCAGCCGCCGGTGCACGGCAAAGGTATTCACCGCTGCGCGCACCGTTCGATACCCCTCATGGGTGACATTGGCCTCATTGCGCAGGCTGCATTCCAGGGCCAGGCGACGCAGCTGAAGAGCCAACTGCCGGCTAAACAAAGCCTGTGCCTGTTCCGCGTCAGCCTCCAGTGCGCCGGCGCCCCTGGATTTCTCGTGGAACCGCGCCAGCGCTTCCAGCCACTGGCTATAAGCCAAGCGGCCGGAGGACGAGGCGTTTTTCAGCCACGGCGGCAACTGCTGTTCCAGCTCGAAACGCAGGCTGTCTTGCTCCGCCTGCAGCCCGAGAAAATCGGCAAAACCAGATGCCCAGGCCAGTTGCCGATCCAACGCCGCCAACGAGGAAAACGCGTCGGGATCGATCCAGGCGATGCGCTGCAACGCCCCCTCCAATGCACCCAGGGCGTACCCTTCGAAGACGTTATGTTCAAGGCGCTCTGCCGGTTTCGGCGGCACCGAGGCGTGATCTTCAATGTCCAGGCCTCGAGCCACGGTGAACATCAGTGGCGCGTCGTTGCCACGGGTAATGGTCAGTGCCAGGCAACCGTGCCGGGTGGTGAGATAAACCTGCGGCGAACGCTCGCCAAGCTGCTGCTCGCGCTCGCCACTGTCGGGGTAGTCCAGGATCGCCTTGACCATTTCCCGCGAAGACGCGGTATTCAACGCCCTGCGAGCGGTGCGCAAACGCCGCTCCAGTTGCTGTGCCAGATGTCGCCAGCGGCTGAACCTGCGGGTATCGGCACCCGTGAAAAAAGCGATCAGGTGCTCGCAGTAGTGTTCGAGCACGCCCTGATAGTGCTGGTCGAGACGGGCTTGGGTAATCCCCAGCGATTGAAGCGTGGGGCGCAGGGCAAACAGTTGGCTGAGCTGCAGCATGAAAGGGTCGAACATGATCATTACCTTGGCAAACACAGGAAACGCCGGGCGCAGATTGCCGCCGGCCTTGCGTGCTCAAGGTAGGGACCCGCGTCCTTGCGGTGTCTGTAGTTAGTTGACACACCCCCAGGCCTTGCGCAGACGCGCCAGCGCCAGGGCAATCCCCGCTTCCGGGACGGCAGCAAAGCCCAGCACCAGGCCGGCGCGCTGATCGTCGGGCGGGGCCGATTGCGCCAACCAGTAAGTGCTCAAGCCATTGATCTCGACATCCGCCGCGTGAGCTTGCGCGAGCAATTGCTGCTCACGGGCCAGGCTGTCCACGCGCACGGTCATATGCAGCCCCGCCGCTACACCAGGCAATGCACCCACACCCGGCAAATCGCGAGGCCAGCCCGCCAGCAAGGCATTACGCCGGCTCAAGGCGGCGCGGCGCATGCGGCGAATGTGCCGCTGAAAATGCCCGGCCGCCATGAACTCGGCCATGACGGCCTGGGTGCTGACTTCCGAGTGGCGCATGTCCACCGCACGGCGTCGGGAGAAGGCATCCACCAGCCGCGCCGGCAGCACCAGGTAGCCCAGGCGCAACGCCGGAAAGGCCACTTTGCCGAACGTGCCGACATACAGCACTCGCCCGCTACGGTCCAACGCTGCCAGGGGCGACAGGGGCGCGCCGCTGTAGCGGTACTCTCCGTCGTAGTCGTCCTCGATGATCCAGCCGCCCGTGCGCTCGGCCCAGGCCAGCAGCTCCAGGCGCCGTGCCAGGCTCATCACCACGCCCAACGGGTATTGGTGGGACGGCGTGACATAGGCCAGGCGACAGTCACCAAGGGTGTTCAACACCTGGCAGTCTATGCCCTCACTGTCCACGGGCACACCGTGCAATCGCCCACCCGCCAAGGCAAACGCATGGCCTGCCGCGCGGTAGCCAGGATTTTCTATGGCCACCCCATCACCCGGCTCCACCAGCAACTGTGCACAAAGGCTGATTGCCTGCTGCGCGCCACTGGTGATCACAATTTGTTCAGCTGTGCACTGCATGCCGCGCGAGCTGCGTAAATAAGCGGCGATCAAACCGCGCAAACGCGCATCGCCTGCGGGGTCGCCATAGCAGAGCTGCTCAAGGTTGGGTTTACGCCAGAACGCCCCGTTCAGCTTGGCCCATACCTCGAACGGAAACAGGTCGAACGCCGGGACACCCACTCGAAATGCCCTTGGCGGCCCCAATGGGACCTGCGCCAAATGGTTATTTTTTATCCGAGCCAAACCCGCGCTGTGGATAACTTCACTGTCCAGATCTTCCGGCAATTTTGCCCATTTTGTGGATAAGGCTGGGGATAAGCCTGTCGATAACCCTGTGGACAGTTTTGTGGATAGTTTTTTTGTGCTCGGCAATTGAGCTACATAGGTGCCATCACCGACCCGACTTTCGATAAACCCCTCGGCATACAACTGGTCATAGGCGCGCACCACGCTGTTGCGGGAGATGGACAAGGCTGCCGCCAGATCACGGGTCGCGGGCAAACGTGTGCCGCTGACCAACCGCCCATCCAACACACGCTGGCGCAGGGCTTCATACAATTGGCGAGTCAAACCGTGGCGGCGATCCAGCTCGATCCCGGCGGGGTTGAAGGACAGCGGTGGCGTGATCGGCGACATATTGGACCTATGAAATTGGCCTTAGATGGCTCTTACAACGAACCATTAGCCTGCCTAGGATGCAGGCATTCGCCAAGGAATATTTCCATGTACACACCCCGCGCCTTTGCCCTCGACGACCTGCCCGAACTGCAGCAACTGATCCAGCACACCCGCCTGGCGCAGTTGGTGACCTTTGGTGAGCAAGGTCTGCAAGCCAGTCATTTGCCGCTGCTGCTCAACCCCGATGAGGGCCCGAACGGCACACTCTATGGCCACCTGGCCAAGGCCAATCCGCAGTGGAAAGACCTGCAGAACGGCAGCGATGCACTGGTGATTTTTGCGGGCGCCGAGGCCTACATCAGCCCGTCGTTCTACCCGGCCAAGGCCGAGCACGGCAAAGTGGTGCCCACCTGGAACTACATCGCCGTGCACGCCTACGGCAAAGCTGAGGTGTTTAGCGATGCCGAACGGTTGCTCGCAGTAGTCAGTGCGCTGACCGACCGCCATGAAGGCGGCCGCGCCCAACCCTGGAAAGTCAGTGACGCCCCGGCCGACTACATCGACGGCATGCTCAAGGCCATCGTCGGTTTTGCCTTGCCGGTCGAACGCCTGATCGGCAAACGCAAACTCAGCCAGAACCGCAGCCCGGCCGACGTTGCCGGCGTACGCGAAGGCCTGGCCGCCAGCAGCGATGTGCGTGACCAGACCCTCGCCCGCTTTATTCCCCAAGGAGTTTCAGAATGAGCCAGATCGATATCCGCCAAGTCACCGCTGCCGACCACGCGGCCTGGCTGCCACTGTGGCAGGCATACTTGAAGTTCTACGAGACTGAACTGCCAGAGGCTGTGACCCAAAGCACCTGGCAGCGCCTGATCGACGCCCATGAGCCGACCCATTCGGCGCTGGCCTGGCAGGACGGCAAGGCGGTGGGCATGGTCAACTTCATTTACCACCGCTCCAATTGGAGCATCGAGAATTCCTGCTACCTGCAGGACCTGTTGGTGGACCCGGCTCAGCGCGGCACCGGTGTGGGCCGCAAGCTGATCGAGTTCGTCTACGCCACCGCCAAGGCCGACGGCTGCTGCAAGGTGCATTGGTTGACCCACGAAACCAATGCCACGGCGATCCAGCTGTACGAACGCATCGCCGAACGCCCGGGTTTCATTCAATTTCGCAAAGGCCTTTAAGGAGCGCAGCATGACCATTTCCCCCGCCGACTGGAAAGGCGTCCCGGCCCCTACCGTGCAACGGCTCGAAGGGCGCTTTATCCACCTGGAAAAACTCGACCCTGCACGCCATGGCGACCAACTGTTCCAAGCCCTGCAAGGCCCCGGAGCCGACCCCAAGTTGTGGGATTACCTGCCTTATGGCCCGTTCCCCGAGCGCGCCGCATTTGATGCCTGGCTCGACAACCATGCCCAGCACGCCGACCCGTATTTCTTCAGCGTGATTGACCGCGCCACGGGCCAGGTGCAGGGCATCCTCAGCCTGATGTCCATCGTGCCGGCCCAGGGCCGCATCGAAATCGGCCACGTGACCTTCGGCGCACCCATGCAGCGCTCGCCAAAAAGCACCGAGGCGGTGTACCTGCTGGCCAAGCATGCGTTCGAACAGGGCTACCGTCGCCTGGAGTGGAAGTGCAACAACGGCAACGCCCGCTCCAAATATGCGGCCGAACGCTTGGGCTTCAGTTTTGAAGGGGTGTTCCGCCAGCACATGGTGGTCAAGGGCCAAAACCGCGATACGGCGTGGTATTCGATTATCGACTCGGAATGGCCCAAGGTGGGGGCGGGCTTTGAGGAATGGTTGTCGGAGGGGAATCAGAGGGGTGATGGCCAGCTGAAAACCTTGGCCGAGTGCCGGGCCTAGCGCCTTGTACGGTTCCCACAAAAGTGGGAACCGTTCTGTCACACCTCCCGTCGCACCTTCACCACCCCCATTTTCAGCCCGAACGGCCTGAACACGGCATTCAGCGATTTCAGTGTCTGATTGCCTTCACCATGCTCAATATGCACCAAGGTGCGCACAGAGATTTTGCACATCCTGGCGAACTGGCTTTGGTGTAGCCCGGTGACTTCAGTGCGAAGACGGCGTACGGCCTCACCCAACTCAAGTGTGCCCTGCGCCAAGCCCAGCTCAACGTCTTCAATGACCTGTGCACGCTGGTCAATGGAAATACTCATATCAAACCCCATTCAGCCAAACGCCGGTCCAGCTCACGCAGCGCGATACGAGGATGGTTCAAGGTGACCTCCGGCAGGCCGCTGGCGACAAGGATGTCGGGCAAGGCTCGCAGACGCTGCGCCTCTTCACGAAGGCGCTCGTAAACCAAGCCTGGGTCAACCACTGGCGAAAGCACGTTGCAAACGCCTCGCCAATCAATGTCCCCCGCAACTTCCAGTGCCCCCGGCCACTTCGTGGTACGGGTGATGCCTTCATCATCCATGACCATTGGGGCCAGGTCGTAGATAGGCGCAAGGCGCAAGCTGCCGGGGCCCCTGATAATGGAGGTATTGCGCCCATGGTTATCGGAGTTACCGAGGATTTTGTTCAGCAAATCACGACGCAGGTAATCGACGATAAGGTCCGTGATTTGCTCGCCCTGACCGGCGGTTTTCCAAAGACTGACCAGCAGTTGCACAACGTTTACATGATCCATGGAACTGCCGGGCGCTGTATTGCCCGCCGCCGAATAAATCGACTCTATCGCAAAACGCTCTACGCCCTTGTCACTGACAGCACGATCAAAGCGGTGCATCCACACACTGGGCTTGCTGGCTTCTTCCAACGCGAGCCCTTCTGCTGCAACCGTTTCAATGCCCAGCGCCTGCAATGCCTTGTAGAAGTGGTATTCGCTCCTGAGGATGTCCTGATCGCGCTGCAAGCCTTGGTTGCGGGCGAACTTGATAAACCAGTGCTGACTAACGTTTTCATCCTCCAGTACCGCATCGGGGTACAGCAGCCCGTCACGGCCTTGAGCAAGCAGCAACTTTGGGGCTTCGCCACCCGCCCCCGTGGCGCCACCAATGGCAGCTCCCTGCTCATAAGCGTACTCAAGAAAGCGGTTATCGCGCTCAACGACCTCTTTGCGCGCAAAGCCGACGACAGGGCGACTTGCCTCTGCACGCACAGACTCCTTGATGCGCATATGGCCGATGGGCGCGGGCGTACTGCGCGCCAGCAGGAACAGGTCCGCGCTGAGGTTGTCGGGTTTTTCTGCGCCAATACGGTTCAGGAGAAAGCGTTTTGCAGCACCTGCCGGGGCAATGTCGTACAGGAACGCGGGCGCCTGATTGAGCGACTCCCGTCCCCAGGTGGGCGGTACTCGTACGCTGACCGCCGCGGAAAACAAAGTCTCAATGTAGTCCAGGTGATTCTCTAGATAGACGCTCTCGTAGGCGTAGCGACAAGGGCCGGCGAAACCGGCTTGTGGCTCGGTAAATTCCAGACTCATCGCGTCCTGCCAGACATCGGCATCGAACACCTGAAGCGTCAATTTGAACGTGGTTTCGGTCTGCAATTTAATGCACCTTAAGTCATCAGGAGGGCAGTTAATCTGCAATATAGTGCATAATTTCGAATGCCGCCGAGCAATTAGCGCAATATAATGCAAACGCATGCCCTTTATGGCAGGGATTTAAGCAATAAACTGCAGATTCACTACTCGTCATCTCCCCGACACATTCCTGTAAACACCCTCCGCTATACAGGTCGACTCGTTTCTTATAACAAGGTCGTCCGTCATGCCCCCGTCGCCCCACCGCCTTGCCTTGGCCATCACTTTATTGGCTGGCAGCGGTTTCGCTGAAGCAGACCCCGCGCCTCCGAAGAACCTGCAAATCACTGCACCCACTACCACCGGGCAAACCCTGGGTGGCAGTGATGCGCTGACCACCTCGGCCACCGGCAGCATCACCACGTCCGGCGTGGCGGTGACCTTGAAGGACGGCACCAGCGGTGCAGGCGTGGTCATCACCAACGCGGGCAAGCTGGTGTCCAGCGGCGGCCGGGGTATCGACAGCTCGGGGACGATTACCGGGGCGCGCAACTACAGCCTCTACAACCTTGCGGGCGGCGTGATCCAGGGCGCCAACGATGCGCTGCGCATCAACAGCAATTTCGCCAGTGGCACGCTGTTGATCGACAACAGTGGCACCATTCGCTCGGCCACCGGCCAAGGGCTGGACCTGGATGCGATCCGCAGCAACAACGTCACCACCACCATTATCAACCGCGCAGGCGGGCTGATTCGCGGCGATGCGAGCGACGGCATGAAGACCGGGGCCAACGCCAGCATCACCAACTATGGCGAGATCTCCACCGGCGACACCTTCTCCCGCGATGATAAATTCGACGGCGTCGATATCGACTCCGCCACCGGCGTGACGGTGACCAACTACGGCCTGATTTCCGGCGGCCGCCACGGCATTACCACCGACCTGGGCGCCACGCTGACCAACTACGGCACGGTGATCGGCCGCAACGGTTCGGGCTTTGGCTCCGACGGCGACGGCACGGTGATCAACCATGGCACCATCACCGGCGCGTTCTCCGGGTTGCAACCGGACGGCGACGGCGATGGCGTGGACATCGACAAGATCGCCCACATCGAAAACTACGGCATCATCCAGGGCGTCGGCGCAGGGGGCGTCGACAAGAACGGCTTTGCCAACGGCAGCGAAGGCATCGCTCTGGGTGGCGGCACGGTGTACAACGCCAAGGGCGCGCTGGTCAGCGGCGCGAACAACGCGATCCTGGTGGATGACGGCAGTGACGGCCCGGGCCTGGCCGCCACCACCCTGGAAAACCATGGCGTCATCCAGGGCTTGAATGGCTTTGGCGTGAAGTTCGTCGGCAACTTTGCCGACACCGTGATCAACAGCGGCACCATCAGTGGCAGCAACGGACTGGCCCTGGACCTGGGCGGCGGCGACGACAAACTGGTGTTGCTGGCGGGCAGCCGGTTTGTCGGCACGGTTGATGGCGGCGCCGGCTATGACCGGGTCACAATGGATGACGCCGCAGGCGGCAGCTTGGGTGACAGCCGCAACTTCGAATGGCTGGACGTCAAGCAAGGCACCTGGACGCTCACCGGCAACGGTGACTTCAGCGACGGCGGCGAGATTTTCAGCGGCGCCACACTGATCAACCAGGGCGGTATCGCGGGCAACGTGACGGTCGACGCTGGTGGTGTGTATGCCGGCAACGGCTCGGTAGGCGGCCTGACCGTCAACGGTACGCTGCAGGCCAATACTACCCAGGGCCCCATCACCATCACCCGCGACCTGGTCCTGGGCAGCAACTCGGTGTTGGCACTCAGTGGCAATTCACCGTGGCAAGGCCATTACACCTTGCTGCAAGCAGGCAACATCAACGGGCAGTTTGCGAAGGTCACCAGCGACTATGCCTTCCTGACCCCAACCCTGGACTACAGCGCCACCCAAGTCGGCCTGACCTATACCCGCAATGACGTCAGCTTCAACACGTTCGCCAGCAGCGCCAACGGCAGCAGCGCCGCCACTGGCCTGGCAGGCCTGGGCAAAGACAACGCGCTGTACAACGCCTTGATCACCACCACGAGCGCTACCGCTGGCGCGGCCATCGAGCAACTGGCCGGCAGCAGCACCGCCAACCTCACCAGCGCCACCCTCGGCGCCAGCGCCCAGGTGGGCGGCAGCATGCTCGCGGCGATGCATCAATTGGGCGGCGGCGCGGGGTTGCTGGTGGGGCTCGACAGCCGCGACACCCCCGTACTGGCGGCCACCGGTGTACCCGCTGCGGCGCGTAACCTCAACGACCCGAACGCCCGCGGCCGCCTGTGGCTGCAAGGCATCGGCAGCTACGGCAAGCTGGACGGCGAGCACGGCAACAGCGGGCTGACCCAACGCACCAAAGGCAGCGTTCTCGGCGCCGACTGGGCACTCGACAGCGACTGGCGCCTGGGTGTGCTGGGCGGCTACTCCAAGACTGACCTGGACACCACCGGCGTCGACGGCAGTGTCGACAGCTGGCACGCCGGCGTCTACGCCCTGCGCCAGAGCGGCCCCTTGGCCTTGCGCCTGGGCGCGGCCTACAGCGGGCACCAGGGTGACAGCAAACGCACAGTCGCCTTCAATGGGTTCAGCGACAAACCCAAAGGCGACTACGACGCCAACAGCCAACAAGCCTTTGCCGAACTGGGTTACGCCATGGGCAGCGGGCGCTTGAGCGCCGAACCGTTCGCCAACCTCGGCTACCAGCGTTACCACCGCAACAGCTACAACGAAAAAGGCGGCGCCGCCGCGCTGCATGTCGACGGCCAGACCCAGGACAACGTCAACAGCACCCTGGGCCTGCGCCTGGCACACCTGAGCCAGTTAGAAAACGGCATCAGCCTCACCCCACGGGTCAGCGCTGGCTGGAAGCACACCTACGGCGATGTCGACAGCAACACACGCCAAGCCTTTCTCGCGGGCGGCACCGCGTTCAATGTCGAAGGCAGCGCCCTGGACCGCGACAGCCTGCTGCTGGAAGCAGGCCTGGACGTCGGCTTGTCGGCCCGCCATACCCTGGGCCTGGGCTACAACGGCGAGATTGGCAGCAACAGCCGCAACCACGCCGTGATCGGACAATGGCAGATGAGTTTTTAATCGCTGCGCACGAGAGACGACTCCTGCAAACCAGGGGTCGATGACCTGACAGTTATCCCCCCGCCACCCCGCTAAATTCCCGACCTCATTCAACAGAGGTCGGGAATTCATGCCCCATATACCCCGTAGATCAGCATTCATCATCAGCCTTGTGGCTGCTGTCGGTTTTCAACTGGCGTATGCCCGTGGTGATATCGAATACCTGCCGTACTCGATCCAACCGTATGACGCGCTTGATGAGTGGTACTCCCCGCCTGAAGAGCCAGCAGCGCCTTTGGACAACTACCTTGCCCGGCAGGCCACCACCCACAATGGTTTGCAGGTGGCCCAGGTGCTCGACCCGGCGCTGATTCGCCTGCTGGAGTCAGGCCAACTGACCTCCGAACAGCTCAAGGCCCTGCAAAAGTTGGACGATGCGCTCAAGAGACAACCGGGTGCCTATGGCGCAGCCCTGGAGCAACTGGCGGGCAGCCAACATGCCAACCTGGCCGCTGCCACCCAAAACACCACACAACAACTGAGCCACCGCTTGCTCACCACCCTGCGCGAATTGCCGACGGACGACGATGGCCACTTCTGGGTAAAAAACCTCGGCAATGAAGGCCGCCTCGACGGACAGCGCGACAGTGCTGGCTTGAAACAGGGCACACAAGGCCTGCTGTTGGGTGCGGATTGGGCATTGGACCATGCCTGGCGGGTCGGCCTGCTGGGCGCAAAGTCCACCCACCGCCTGGACGCCAAACGCTTCGCCGCCGAACTGGACAGCTGGCACCTCGGCGCCTACGCCGTACGCCAGGACGGCCCGCTGGCCGTACGCCTTGGCGCGATCTACAGCAACCATACCGGGCAGAACAAACGTGCTGTCGAGATCCTGGGCTACAAGAACTCGCTCAAAGGCAATTACGACGCGACAAGCCAGACGGCCTTCGCCGAATTCGGCTATCAGCTGGGCCGCGGGGACTTCAGCCTTGAACCGTTTGCCGGCCTGGGCTACCAGCGCTATCAACGCGACGGCTTCCAGGAGCATGGCGGGCTGACGGCGCTGAATGTCCGCGCCCAAACCCAACAGAACTTCAACAGCACCCTCGGCCTGCGCCTGGCGAAGTCGTACCGGTTCGATAACCAGATGATCCTCACGCCGCATTTGAGCACCGGCTGGAAACACCTGTATGGCGACGTGGACAGCCAGGTACGCCAATCCTTCCGATATGGCGGCGGCGCCATTGGCGACTTCACCGTTCAGGGTACGTCCCTGGACCGCAACAGCCTCAACCTGCAGGCGGGGTTGGACCTGGCCCTGACGAACAACCACAGCGTCGGCCTTGCCTACGCCAGCGAGTCCGGCACCCACAGCAGCAGCCAGAGCCTGACCGGGCAGTGGCGCATGCGGTTCTGACCCTCAAATCCCAGGCGAAAAAAAAGGGGGGCACCTGCCCCCCCGAGGATTAAGCGGTAGTGTCGAAGGCTGGATCAGCCTTCGATTTCAATCAGGATTTCACCCGGGTTGACCCGGTCGCCCTTGGCCACATGAACGGCGGTGACCTTGCCGGCGATGGCCGCCTGCACTTCGGTCTCCATCTTCATGGCTTCGGTGATCAGCACGGCCTGACCGGCCTTGACCACGTCGCCTTCCTTGACCAGCACGTCGACGATATTGCCCGGCATCGCCGTGCTGACGTGACCCGGCGCAGTGGCGTGCTTGCGCTTGCTGCCGCCGCTGCTGACGAACTCGTTGAGCGGTTCGAACACCACTTCTTCGGGCATGCCGTCGATGGACAGGTAGAAGTGACGCTTGCCTTCGGCTTTCACGCCAACACCGGTGATGTCCACGCGGTAGCTTTCACCGTGCACGTCGATGACGAACTCGGTCGGTACGCCTTCGCCACCCGGGCGAGCCACGCCGCCGGCTTCAGGGATCGGCAACAGCACTTCTGGCGCCAGGGTGCCCGCGTCGCGTTCTTCGAGGAACTTACGGCCGATGTCCGGGAACATGGCGTAGGTCAGCACGTCTTCTTCGGACTTGGCCAACGCACCGATTTCGCCACGCAGCTTGGTCATTTCCGGTTTGAGCAAATCAGCCGGTCGCACGTCGATCACTTCTTCGCTGCCGATGGCCTGGCGACGCAGCTTCTCGTTCACGGTGCCCGGCGCCTTGCCGTAGCCACCTTGCAGGTACAGCTTCACTTCGTTGGTGATGGTCTTGTAGCGCTCGCCGGCCAGTACGTTGAAGAACGCCTGGGTGCCGACGATCTGCGAGGTCGGGGTCACCAGCGGCGGGAAGCCGAGGTCTTCACGCACACGCGGGATCTCGGCCAGCACTTCGCTCATGCGGTTCAGTGCGCCCTGCTCTTTGAGCTGGTTGGCCAGGTTGGAAATCATCCCGCCCGGCACCTGATTGACTTGCACGCGGGTGTCGACCGCGGTGAATTCGCTTTCGAACTGGTGGTACTTCTTGCGCACGGCGTAGAAGTACAGGCCGATCTCTTGCAGCAGCTCCAGGTCGAGACCGGTGTCGAACTCGCTGCCTTTGAGGGCGGCGACCATCGACTCGGTACCCGGGTGGCTGGTGCCCCAGGCGAAGCTGGAGATGGCGGTGTCGATGTGGTCGGCACCGTTTTCGATGGCCTTGAGCTGGCACATCGCGGCCAGGCCAGCGGTGTCATGGGAGTGGATGAAAATCGGCAGGGTCTGCTCGGCTTTCAGCGCCTTGACCAGCTCGCCTGTGGCGTACGGGGTCAGCAGGCCGGCCATGTCCTTGATCGCGATGGAGTCGCAACCCATGGATTCCAGTTGCTTGGCCTGGGCCACGAATGCTTCGACGGTATGCACCGGGCTCGTAGTGTAGGCGATGGTGCCCTGGGCATGTTTGCCGGCAGCCTTCACGGCTTCGATGGCCACGCGCAGGTTACGCACGTCATTCATCGCGTCAAAGATGCGGAACACGTCGATGCCATTCACGGCAGCCTTGGCGACGAAGGCTTTGACCACGTCGTCGCTGTAGTGGCGGTAGCCCAGCAGGTTCTGGCCACGCAGCAGCATTTGCAGGCGGGTGTTGGGCAACGCCGCGCGCAGTTTGCGCAGGCGCTCCCACGGGTCTTCTTTCAAGAAGCGCACGCAGGCGTCGAAGGTCGCGCCGCCCCAGACTTCCAGGGACCAGTAGCCGACTTTGTCGAGCTTGTCGCAGATCGGCAGCATGTCGTCGGTGCGCATGCGGGTCGCGAGCAACGATTGGTGGGCGTCGCGCAGGATGGTGTCGGTTACGAAGATTTTCTTGCTCATTATTCTTTTCCTCACAGGCCTGCGTGGGCGGCGATGGCGGCGGCGATGGCCAGGGCCAGCTCTTCGGGTTTGCGCTTGATCGAGTAGTTGGTCAGCTCAGGATGGCTTTCCACAAAGCTTGTATTGAACTGGCCGCTGCGGAATTCCGGGTTGCGCAGGATTTCCTGGTAGTAGGCGGCGGTGGTTTTCACACCTTGCAGGCGCATGTCATCCAGGGCGCGCAGGCCACGGTCCATGGCTTCTTCCCAGGTCAACGCCCACACCACCAGTTTCAGGCACATGGAGTCGTAGAACGGCGGGATGGTGTAGCCGGTGTAGATCGCCGTGTCGGTGCGCACGCCGGGGCCGCCGGGCGCGTAGTAGCGGGTGATCTTGCCGAAGCTCGGCAGGAAGTTGTTCTTCGGGTCTTCAGCGTTGATACGGAACTGCAACGCGAAACCCCGGTGCTGGATGTCTTCCTGCTTGACCGACAGCGGCAGCCCCGACGCAATGCGGATCTGCTCACGCACGATGTCGATGCCGGTGATTTCCTCGGTGATGGTGTGTTCCACCTGCACCCGGGTGTTCATTTCCATGAAGTACACCTCGCCCTCGGCGAGCAGGAACTCCACGGTGCCGGCGTTCTCGTAGCCCACGGCCTTGGCCGCGCGCACCGACAGGTCGCCGATGTAGGCGCGCTGCTCGGGGGTCAGCTGGGGGCTTGGGGCGATTTCGATGAGCTTCTGGTTACGACGCTGGATCGAGCAATCGCGCTCGAACAGGTGCACCACGTTGCCAAAGCTGTCACCGAGGATCTGCGCCTCGATGTGCTTGGGGTTGACGATGCATTTTTCCAGGAACACTTCCGCCGAACCGAACGCCTTGGTGGCTTCGGAAATCACGCGGGGGAAGGCTTGTTCGAGTTCTTCGCGGCTGTTGCAACGACGGATACCGCGCCCGCCGCCACCGGAGGTGGCCTTGAGCATCACCGGGTAACCGATGCGGTCGCCTTCGGTCAGGGCTTCATGGATATCGGCGACGTTGCCTTCCGTGCCGGGGGTGACCGGCACGCCAGCCTTGATCATGCTGCGGCGCGCTTCGGTCTTGTCGCCCATGCGGCGGATGACTTCGGCGGACGGACCAATGAACTTGATCCCACGTTCGGCGCAGATGTCTGCCAGTTCGGCGTTTTCCGAGAGAAAACCGTAGCCAGGGTGCAGCGCGTCACAGCCGGTTTCCACGGCCAGGTTCACCAGCTTGCGCGGGTTCAGGTAGCCAGCCAGGGGCTCGGCACCAATGCTGTGGGCTTCGTCGGCACGTTTGACGTGCAACGCATGGCGGTCGGCGTCGGAAAAGACCGCGACCGAGCGAATGCCCATCTCGGCGCAGGCACGCACGATTCGTACGGCAATTTCACCACGGTTGGCGATCAGGATCTTTTTTATCACTTGGAAATTCCCTTGAGCCGATTGCTGCGTTCTTCAACCCGCTAGACCCGGGTCGGCGCGTGACTAAATGTTTCATGACAGTCGCGAGACACACACTAAGCCGCGCAAGGGATTAACAAAAATCAATAATTATTGGGTCGTGCATAAGTAAAGACTTATAGTTGGCCGGACGGCTCAGGGCGAAAGGACAAAAATAATGCGTAAGTCATTGATGCGTATGACATTGCGTCAATTGCAGATCTTCAACGAAGTGTGCGATTTGCGCTCCTACAGCCGCGCCGCCGAGGAAATGTCCCTCACACAACCGGCCGTTAGCCTACAAATTCGCCAGCTGGAAGAGCTGATCGGCCAGCCGCTGTTCGACTACGTCGGCAAAAAGCTCTACATGACCGAAGCCGCCGAAGCCCTGCAGCGAGCCAGCCGCGATATCTTCGGACGCCTGGAAAACCTCGATATGCAGCTCTCGGACATGCAAGGCTCGCTGCAAGGCCAGTTGAAGCTGGCGATTGAGTCCAGTGCCAAGTACTTCGTGCCGCACTTGTTTGCCGCCTTCAAGCGCCAGCATCCGGAGGTGCAATTGCACCTGACGGTGGTCAACCGCGCCCAGGTGATTCGCCGGCTGTCGGACAACCGTGATGACCTGGTGATCATGTCCATGGTGCCCCAGGACATGGGCCTGGAATTCCTGCCCTTCCTCAACAACCCGATTGTCGCCGTGGCGCCACCGGACCATCCCTTGAGCCTGCAAGGCCCGTTGCGCCTGCAGGACCTGGAACCCTACACGCTGCTGCTGCGCGAGCCGGGCTCCGGTACGCGACTGGCGTGCGAGGAGTACTTCAAGGAGAAGCGCGTGCACTTCACCCAGACGGTGGAAGTGGCCTCGGCCGAGGCGCAGCGCGAATGTGTCTGTGCAGGCCTGGGCGTGGCCCTGCTGACGCGTCATGCGGTCAACATGGAGCTGGCCACCGGCGGGCTCAAGGAGCTGCCGGTGGAAGAACTGCCGCTGTACCGCAGTTGGTGCCTGGTGCAAGCCAAGGCCAAGCGCTTGTCACCGGTGGCCCATGCGTTCCTGGGCTTTATCCGCAGCGAACGGGCGCAGATCAGCGTGCTGGCTGAGCGTTTCGCTGGGCAGCCACGGGTGCCTGCCAATGGAGTTCCGGGTAGTCACTGATGCTCTGGAGCAGTTGACGCTCTTCACAACGGTCTTCGATTGCGCGACGGAACGCCATGCGGCGCTGGTCTTCCTGCTGACGACGGGTCTTTACGGCGCTGTTGCTGTCTTCGTAGGGACGTGCCATTTGGAATCTCCCAATGCGAGTACGGGGAGTTCAGGATGGGCTTGGGGGGTTACGGTTTAGCGGCGCGGGGATGACAGGACGATGAATTCGGTGAATTCTCACCGATAACCTGTAGGAGCCGGCTTGCCGGCGATGGCGCCCTCAAGATCGCAATCGCCGGCAAGCCGGGCTCCTACAAGGGTCGTGTAAAGTCAGCAAGGGGTCGGATCAGTCGTCGAGGGCTTTGACGGACTTGGGCGACAACCGCAGGCTGCGCAAGCTGCGCTTTACGCTTTTGAGGTGGTTGACCAGGCTCGGCCCGCGCGCCATGGCCACGCCCATGGCCAGCACGTCGATCACTACCAGGTGGGCGATGCGCGAAGTCAGCGGCGTGTAGATTTCGGTGTCTTCATGCACGTCGATCGCCAGATTGACCGTGGACAGCTCCGCCAATGGCGTCTGGCTCGGGCACAGGGTGATCAGCGAAGCGCCGCTTTCACGCACCAGGTTGGCGGTGATCAGCAGGTCCTTGGAGCGACCGGACTGCGAAATGCAGATCGCCACATCCGTAGGCTTCAAGGTCACTGCCGACATCGCCTGCATGTGCGGGTCGCTGTAGGCCGCTGCGGTGAGCAGCAGGCGGAAGAACTTGTGCTGGGCGTCGGCTGCCACGGCGCCGGAAGCACCGAAGCCATAGAACTCGACACGCTGGGCCTGGGACATGGCGGTCACGGCCTTTTGCAGCTCCACCGGGTCGAGCTTCTCGCGCACTTCCATGAGGGTGTGCAACGTGGTGTCGAAGATCTTCAGGCTGTAGTCGGCGACGGAGTCGTCTTCATGGATCGCAAATTGCCCGAAGCTCGCGCCCGCAGCCAGGCTCTGGGCCAGCTTGAGTTTCAGGTCCTGGAACCCGGAGCAGCCGATGGCGCGGCAAAAGCGCACGATGGTCGGCTCACTGATGCCCACGCTGTGGGCCAGGTCGGCCATGGAACTGTGCATCACGGCCGCAGGGTCAAGCAGCACGTGATCGGCAACCTTGAGTTCCGATTTGCGTAACAGGTGGCGCGACTGGGCGATATGTTGCAACAGGTTCAAAGGGCAGGACTCTTGTTATTGGCAGACGCCAGGGATGTAGCAAGCTTGTAGTTATACTACAAGAATTGCCGTTTTGCCCGCCCGATGCATCACTAAATCGCCCTGCTGCCCTCTGATTCAAAGGGCACAGGCTTTGTAGCCACAGGGGCGCGTCCTGCGTCCCTAAGGAAAATCTGCATTTTTACGTAACAAATCTGCCAGCCCTTGCGCCTGCATCGGCCGGCTGATCAGGTAGCCCTGCACTTCATCGCAGCGTTCCCCGCGCAGGAAATCCAGCTGCTGCTGATCTTCCACACCTTCGGCCACCACCTTGAGCGCCAATCCATGGGCCATGGCGATGATCGCCCGGGTGATCGCGGCGTCTTCGCGGCCCTGGCCAAGCCCACGGATGAAGGTCTGGTCGATCTTCACGTAGTCCACCGGGATGCGCTTGAGGTAACTGAGGGACGAATAGCCCGTGCCGAAGTCGTCAATCGCCAACTTCACCCCCAGGTCACGCAGCTGCTGGAAGGTGGCGATGATGTGCTCAACGCTGTCGAGCAACTGGCTTTCAGTCAGTTCCAGCTCCAGGTATTGCGGATCGAGGCCGGTTTCTTCGAGTACCTGGCGTACCAGGCTCACCAGCTTGCCCTGGCGCAATTGATGCACCGACAGGTTCACCGACACCCGGATCGGCGCCAGCCCCTGGCGCTGCCACTCGCACGCCTGCCAACAGGCCTGGCGCAACACGAACTCGCCCAGCGGCACGATCAGGCCAGTCTCCTCGGCCAGGCCGATGAAATCGCCCGGCGGCACCATGCCCCACTGTGGGTGCTCCCAGCGAATCAGCGCTTCGGCGGCATTCAGCTTGCCAGTGGCCAGGCACAGCTTGGGTTGGTAGAACACCGTGAGCTGGCGCTCGTCGATGGCCTTGCGCAGGTGGTTTTCCAGCTGCAAGCGTTCCAGGGTGCTGGCTTGCAGGCTGTCGGTGTAGAACTGGAAGTTATTGCCGCCCAAGTGCTTGGCGTGTTGCATGGCCATGTTCGATTGGCTGACCAAAGCAGAAATTTCCCGCGCGTTATCCGGCAGCAAGCTGACGCCCATGGACGCACTCACCACCAGCTCATGCCCTTCCACCGTTACCGGCACCCGCAGCTTGGCCAGCAAGCGCGTGGCCACCCGCGCCAGGCTCGACAGGTTGCCATAGGCGTCAAACAACACCGCGAACTCATCCCCGGACAGGCGCGCAATCGTGTCGGCTTCTGGCAGCGCATTGATCAGGCGACGGGACATCTTCTGCAGCAATTGGTCGGCCACTTCATGGCCCAGGCTGTCGTTGAGCAGCTTGAAGCGGTCCAGGTTGATATGCAGCAATGCCAAACTGCGCCCGCCCTGACGCACCCGCGCATGAGCCTCGCGCAAGCGCTCGCGAAACAGCGAGCGGTTGGCCAGGCCGGTCAGTTCGTCATAGTGGGTGAGGTAGCGCATGCGCTCTTCAGATTCACGACGGGCCGAGAGATCGGCGAAAAAGCCCACTATATGACTGACTTTTCCGCGAACATCGCGCACCACGTTCAGCTGCAGCCATTGTGGGTACAGCTCGCCGTTCTTACGGGTCTCCACCAACTCCCCTTGCCAGGTGCCATGGCTGAGCAATGCCTGGCGGATCACCGGAAAATGGCGGCGCGCATCGCGGCTGCTGGGCAGTTCGACGACGTTGCGACCGATCATGTCGTCGATATCAAAGCCGGTGACACGGCTGAAGGCCTGGTTCACGGCGATCAGCACGTAGTTGGGGTCGAGGATGACGATGCCTTCGCTGGCGGCCTCGAACACCGTCGACGCCAGGCGCTGCTGTTCTTCCAGGGCCTTGTCGGCGCTGATATCGCGACGCGTGCCCAGCATGCGCGTGACTCGTCCGCTGGGCGCACGCTCCACGGCGCGGCCACGGTCTTCGATCCATACCCAATGGCCATCACCGTGGCGCACGCGGTATTCGACCTGGTAGTCCTCGCTGCGCCCCTTGAGGTGCTCCACCAGCGCGCGCTTGAGCAATGGCAAGTCTTCGGGGTGCAGGCGCGGCTTGAGGTGGCTGAGCATCGCCGTGACGTATTCGGGCTCCAGGCCAAACAGCTCCTTGAGCTGGGTGTGATGGACTTCGTCGGTTTGCAGGTTCCAGTCCCACAGGCCCAGTTCGCTGGCTTGCAGCGCCATGGCCAGGCGCGCTTCGCTTTTGTTCAGGGCGAGGCTGGCGGCGTCCAGTTCCTGGCTGCGTTGCGCCACGCGGTCTTGCAGGCCGATTTGCGCGTCACGCAGTTCCTGCTCGACCTGACGGCGCTGTTCCACTTCGCGCACCAGCTCCTGGTTCAGTTGCTCGCTGCGTTGCTGCGCCTGCTGCAGGTGTTCGATCAGCGCCTGGTTCTGGAAACGGCGTAGCAACCCACGCTGTATCAGGCGATTGACCTGCCACGCCACCACACTCAATGAGGCCAGCAGGATCAGGCCGAGCACGCCCCAGCCTTGCTGCTGCGGGGCGCCGTTCCAAAACAAGTAAAGGATGGCCGGTACAAGACACGGCACGGCAAAGGACAGGAATGCGGGCAGGCTCACGGCGTAGGCCACGCTGGCCGAGAGCGTCGCGGCGCCAATCAGGCCGAATACCCAGGCCTGTTGCATGAAGCTGTCCACCGGCACCAAGGCGATGGCTGCCGTGGCCAGGGTCAGGCCGCTGACCGCCGAACCGAGCATGAACATGCGCCGCCACACGGGCTGGGCCTGGCGGCTGGGCATGGCCGAATCAAAGGCTGCCACCTGGATCACGCGCATGGCCACCAGGGCGAGCAGCCACACCAGCCAGATGCTGTCGAGCAGGTATTGCTTGGGGTTCCACAACAGCCAGGCGCAAACCAGGCCGTTGACCAGCATCAATAAGGTGGGCAGCAACGAGCCCTGATACAGCAGGCGTGTACGCTCGACCGCCATCTCTGTGGCGTAATGTTTACGGATGACCTGCGCGGGCGCCGCCGAGGGGCCGAACAGGTCGGTGCTGAGGGTCATAGGCAGTGTTCTTATAATGGTGAGCCCGAAACGTCGACGGAGCATACACAAGCACGCGCTTGGGCCAAACTGCTCCAAGTCATAAAAAACGCACGATAAACCGTCGCAAACCTTGGTGCCAGACAGCTTGAGCGAGACGCTGCGCGGGCTGTGGCCCATGACCGACCGGTCATCACCCCCGACAGAATGTTTCAGCCGCCCCGCTCACCCTTGCAGTTTTCCATCGACCACCCGGCATTGGGATTTGCCCCACTCCCCCCGGGGCCATAGAATGCGCCGATGCGCGATGATCTCTCCCTTTTGCTGAACTCCCTCAACGATGCCCAACGCCAGGCCGTAGCGGCCCCCGTTGGCCGTCAGTTGGTCCTGGCCGGTGCTGGCTCCGGTAAAACCCGAGTGCTGGTGCACCGTATTGCCTGGTTGATCCAGGTCGAAAACGCGTCTCCGCATTCCATCCTGTCGGTGACGTTCACCAACAAGGCCGCTGCCGAGATGCGCCACCGCATCGAGCAGTTAATGGGCATCAGCCCGGCCGGCATGTGGGTGGGCACCTTCCACGGCCTGGCGCATCGCCTGTTGCGGGCGCACTGGCAGGAGGCGGGCCTGGCCCAGACCTTCCAGATTCTCGACAGCGACGACCAGCAACGCCTGGTCAAGCGCGTCATCCGTGAGCTGGGCCTGGATGAACAGCGCTGGCCGGCGCGTCAGGCGCAATGGTTTATCAACGGCCAGAAAGACGAAGGCCTGCGCCCGCAGCATATCCAGGCCAGCGGCGATCTGTTTCTGGCCACCATGCGCAGCATTTATGAGGCGTATGAAGCCGCCTGCGTGCGCGCCGGTGTGATCGACTTCTCCGAGCTGCTGCTGCGCGCCCTCGACCTGTGGCGCGACAATCCGGGTTTGCTGGCGCACTACCAGAAACGCTTCCGCCACATCCTGGTGGACGAGTTCCAGGACACCAACGCCGTGCAGTACGCCTGGTTGCGCCTGCTGGCCAAAGGCGGCGACAGCCTGATGGTGGTGGGCGACGACGACCAGTCGATCTACGGCTGGCGTGGCGCGAAAATCGAGAACATCTACCAATATTCCGAAGATTTCCCGGACGCCGAGACCATTCGCCTGGAGCAGAACTACCGCTCCACCGCAGGCATCCTCAAGGCCGCCAACGCCTTGATCGCCAACAACACCGGGCGCCTGGGCAAAGAGCTGTGGACCGACGGCGGCGAAGGCGAAGCGATCAACCTGTACGCGGCCTTCAACGAGCACGATGAAGCGCGCTACGTGGTGGAAACCATCGAGAGCGCCCTGAAAACCGGCCTGGCACGCAGCGATATCGCAATCCTGTACCGCTCCAACGCCCAGTCGCGGGTGCTGGAAGAAGCCTTGCTGCGTGAGCGCATTCCGTACCGCATCTATGGCGGCCAGCGCTTCTTCGAACGCGCTGAAATCAAGAACGCCATGGCCTACCTGCGTTTGCTGGAAGGCCGTGGCAACGATGCGGCGCTGGAACGGGTGATCAACATCCCGGCCCGTGGCATCGGTGAAAAGACCGTTGAAGCGATCCGCGACCACGCACGCCACGCCGACGTGTCGATGTGGGAATCCATGCGTTTGCTCATCGCCAACAAAGGCCTGACCGGCCGTGCGGCGGGTGCGCTGGGTGTGTTTGTCGAGCTGATCGAGAACCTGGCGGCCAAGTGCGCGGAAATGCCCCTGCACCTGATGACCCAGACGGTGATCGAACAGTCCGGCCTGATCGCCTATCACGAAGCGGAAAAAGGCGAGAAAGGCCAGGCCCGGGTAGAAAACCTTGAGGAACTGGTCAGCGCCGCCCGCGCGTTCGAGAACACCGAGGAAGATGAAGAGCTGACCCCGCTCGCCGCGTTCCTCGGCCATGCCTCGCTGGAGGCCGGTGATACCCAGGCCGACGAGCATGAAGACAGCATCCAGCTGATGACCTTGCACAGTGCCAAGGGCCTGGAGTTCCCCTACGTGTTCCTGGTGGGCATGGAAGAAGGCCTGTTCCCCCACAAGATGAGCCTGGAAGAGCCCGGCCGCCTTGAGGAAGAACGCCGCCTGGCCTACGTGGGCATCACCCGCGCCATGCAGAACCTGGTGATGACCTACGCCGAGACCCGACGCTTGTATGGCAGCGAGACCTACAACAAGGTGTCGCGCTTCGTACGCGAAGTGCCGAAGGGGCTGATCCAGGAAGTGCGTTTGTCCAACAGCGTCAGCCGCCCGTTCGGTGGTGGCCAGCAGCAGAGCGCCAGCACTCTGTTCGCCGGTTCCGAGATTCCGGAGACCCAGTTCAGCCTCGGCCAGCAGGTCAGGCATTCGGTGTTCGGTGAAGGCGTGATCCTCAATTTCGAAGGCGCGGGTGCCCAGGCGCGGGTGCAGGTGAATTTCGCCGAAGGCAGCAAGTGGCTGATGATGGGTTACGCGAAGCTCGAAGCGATCTGAGATCCTCTGTAGGAGCCGGGGGTGGGGGGGGGGGGGGGGGGGGGGGGGGGGGGGGGGGGGGGGGGGGGGGGAGGGGGGGG
>NZ_JBWKPU010000040.1:0-58930 GCF_059418405.1 Pseudomonas sp. GW821-FHT09A09 | reverse complement strand
CCCCCCCTCCCCCCCCCCCCCCCCCCCCCCCCCCCCCCCCCCCCCCCCCCCCCCCGTGCTCCTACAGGTGCGGTTTGTATTGTGTCAGTAGCCAGGCAGGAATACGGCGCTCCAGGTAATAACCGGGGCGTTTGAGCGAACCGTCGACAAACCCCACATGCCCACCCTTGGCCAGCAGCTCAAACTCGGTGCACGCCGACAGTTCACTCGCCTCGGGCAAGCTGTGGGCAAACACAAACGGGTCATCCGCTGCCTGGATAATCAGGGTCGGCGTGCGGATTTCACCCAGGTAATAGCGGCTCGACGCACGGCGGTAATAGTCCTCGGCACTCAGGAAGCCGTGCAGCGGCGCGGTGACCCGCCCATCGAAATCCCAAAACGTGCGCATCTTCTCCAGTGAGCCAAGGTCTTCCAGGGTCTTGAGCCCGTCCGCCCGGCCATCCTGCTGAAAGCGGCTCTGCTTGACGCGGATGTACGCCAGCATCTCGCGCATGAAGTGCTTTTGGTACACCCGCGAAAAACCCAGCCCGATGCGATCGGCGCACTGGTCCAGGCGAAACGGTACCGACACTGCCGCCGCGCCTTGCAGCCCCGACGCTTCGCCTGTCTCACCCAGGTGCTTGAGCAGCACGTTGCCGCCCAGCGAATACCCGACGGCATACAACGGCGCCAACGGCCGCTTGGCGCGCAGATGGGCAATCGCGGCGGCCAGGTCTTCGCTGGCGCCCGAGTGATAGCTGCGCGCCAACAGGTTGGGCTCTCCCGAACACCCACGCCAGTTCAACGCGGCGCTGGCCCAGCCTTGAGCGGCCAAGGCTTTTTGCAGCCCGGCCACGTAGGGCGAATTGGACGAGCCGGTCAGACCGTGCAACACCAGCACCAACGGCGCTTGCGCGTCGTGAGGGCCGTGCCAGTCGAGGTCGAGGAAGTCACCGTCGTCCAGCCAAAGGCGTTCGCGCTGGCGTTCAATGTGGGTGGTGGGGCGCCACAACGGTCCCCACAAGGTTTGCAGGTGAGGGTTGCCGAGGCCAAGGGCGGGTTTGAACAGGTCGGCAGAAGGTTTCATCAACGTCTCTATGGCGAACGCACTTGTAGTGAGCGGGCTTGCCCCGCGCCGGGTGCGCCGCTCCCTAAACCCAGGCACCTCGGGTTTTCTGAAGCACCGCGGTTCCCCTGGCGCGGGGCAAGCCCGCTCACTACAGTCAAGCGATGCTGCGTTGCCACAGCGCGTAGTAGACGCGGCCGGACTTTTGCTCGCGGTGCAAGCGCCAGGTGCCGGGCAAGCCCAGGGTCGAGGGCGCGGTTTCGCTTTCAGTGTAGATCCACGAATCCGGCGCCAGCCATTGGCGTTCTTCCAGCAGCGCGCAGACGGTCGGCAGCAGGTTCTGGTTGAACGGCGGGTCGAGGAACACCACGTCGAACTCGCTGGCCGGCTGGGTTTCCAGGTAGCGCAGGGCGTCGGCGGTCTGTACCTGGCCAGTGGTGCAGCGCAGGGTGCCCAGGTGTTCCTTGAGGCTGGAAACCGCCACATTGCTGGCGTCCAGCGCCTGGCCCAGGGCGGCGCCACGGGACAGTGCTTCCAGGAACAGCGCACCGCTGCCCGCGAACGGGTCCAGCACCTTGGCGCCCGCAATGTACGGCGCGAGCCAGTTGAACAGGGTTTCGCGCACGCGGTCCGGCGTGGGGCGCAGGCCCACCACGTCGGGGAAGCTCAGCTTGCGGCTGCGCCATTCGCCGCCAATGATGCGCAGCTGGCCCACACCGTTATGCACGTTGTGGACAGGTTTTTTCGGGCGAGATGAACTGGCCATTAATGCTCCGGAACCCCGAGCGGCTGCTCGGCGGGTTTATCAGTGGGGGGCGGTAGTGGCTTTTGCGCAATCGTCGGGCCGGCGGTCACGATGACCATCTTGTCGGCGCTCAAGTGTTTATTCATTGCAGCCTTGACCTGCTCTACGGTCAGGGCCTGGGATTGTTTCATGAAATCCTCAAGATAGCTCAGCGGCAGGTTATAGAAACCCATGGCGCCCAGCTGCCCGACGATGTCGGCGTTGCTGGCGGTGGACAGCGGGAAGCTGCCCGCCAGCTCGCGCTTGGCGTCGTCCAGTTCCTTCTGGGTCGGGCCGTTCTTGAGGTAATCGGCCAGCACATCCTCCACCAGGCGCAGGGTGCCGCCGCTCATTTCGGCGCGGGTCTGCAGCTGGATCATGAACGGGCCGCGCACCTGCATCGGCGAGAAGCCGGAGTACACGCCGTAGGTCAGGCCGCGTTTTTCGCGCACTTCGCTCATCAAACGGGTGCCGAAGCCGCCGCCGCCGAGGATCTGGTTGCCCAGAGACAACGCGGCGTAATCCGGGTCGGCGCGGTCGATGCCCAACTGGGCGAACAGCAGGTGGGTCTGTTTGGACGGGAACTCGATATGGCTTAGGCCGGCCTTGGGCTCGGCAGGCTGGGCAATCTTCGCCAAGGCCGGGCCTTTGGGCAGCGAGGCCGAGACCTTGGCGGTCATGGCTTCGGCTTCGGCGCGGGTAAGGTCGCCGACCACGGCGATCACGGCGTTGCCGGCGGCATAGGCCTTGGCGTGGAACGCCTGCAACTGCGCCAGGGTAATCGCGGGAACGCTCTGGGGCGTGCCCTCGCTCGGATGAGCGTACGGGTGGTCGCCATACAGGCGCTTGAACAGCTCCAGGCTCGCCAGCTTGCCGGGGTTCTGTTTCTGGTACTCGAAGCCCGCCAGGATCTGGTTCTTGATCCGCGCCAGGGAATCGGCCGGGAACGTCGGCTTGCCGATCACCTGGTCAAACAGCGCCAGCGCGGCGTCGCGCTTGTTGCTGTCGCTCAGGCTGCGCAGGGACACCAGTGCCATGTCGCGGTAGGCGCCATTGCCAAAATCGGCGCCCAGGCCTTCAAAGCCACTGGCGATCTGGCTGACATCCTTGCCCGGCACGCCTTCGTTGAGCATGGCGTTGGTCATCAGTGCCAGGCCCGGGACGTTGCCGTCCTGGCTGCTGCCGGCCGCGAACAGGATGCGCATGTCGAACATCGGCAGTTCGTGGGCCTCGACGAACAGCACCTTGGCACCCTCGGCAGTGGTCCAGGTCTGCACGTCGAGCTTGCGGTTGGTCGGCGCCTTGCCGTCCAGCTCTGCCAGGGATTGCAGCTTGTTGGCCGATTGGGCTTTTTCCAGCGCCGGGCTGGCCACGGATTCGCTCGGGCGCAGGAAATACACGGCGCTCGCCGCGATCAGGGTGACCACGACCAGGCCGGGGAAGATCAGGCGGCTGCTTTTGCGATCACTCATGAGCGGTCTCCTCAGGCAGGACATGGGCGACGCTGAGGCGTTCGCGAGTGAAATAAGTGCGCGCGGCTTTCTGGATGTCTTCCGGGGTCACGCTTTGCAGGTCAGCCAGTTCGGTGTCCATGAGTTTCCAGGACAGGCCGACGGTTTCCAGGGAGCCAATGGCCGTGGCCTGGCTGGTGATGGAATCGCGCTGGTAAACCACGCCGGCAATGACCTGGGCGCGAATACGCTCCAGCTCTTCGGTGGTCGGCGGCTTGGCTTTCAATTCATCCAGCAGGCGCCACAGGCCGGCTTCGGCTTGGGCGATGGTCTTTTTCTTCTGCTGGTTCGGCGTGGCGGTCAGGGTGAACAGGCTGTCGCCACGGGTGTAGGCGTCGTAGCTGGTGGAGGCGGCCGAGACCAGCTCTTCACCACGCTCCAGCTGTTCCGAAATACGCGCGCTGTAGCCGCCATCCAACAGGGCCGAGAGCAGGCGCAGGGCTTGCACCGAGCGTTTGTCCTCGGCGGTGGCGAGGCCTGGCACGTTGAAGCCGAGAATGACGCTCGGCAGTTGGGTCTGCACATGCATGGTCAGCAGGCGCTCGCCGGGCTCGGCCAGTTCCAGCGGGACCTTGGCGGGTGGCACGTCACGTTTGGGGATCGGGCCAAAGTAGCGCTGGGCCAGTTTTTTTACTTCATCCGGGGTGACATCGCCCACGACGACCAAGGTGGCGTTGTTGGGCACGTACCAGGATTGGTACCAGTGGCGCAGCTCTTCGACCTTCATGCGTTCCAGGTCGGCCATCCAGCCAATGGTCGGCGTGTGGTAGCCGCTGGCCGGGTAGGCCATGGCCTTGAAGCGTTCGTAGGCCTTGGACATGGGGTTGTCGTCGGTGCGCAGGCGGCGTTCTTCCTTGATCACCTCGATCTCGCGGCTGAACTCGTCGGCCGGCAGGCGCAGGCTGGCCATGCGGTCGGCTTCCAGTTCGAAGGCGACACCCAGGCGGTCACGGGCCAGTACTTGGTAGTAGGCGGTGTAGTCGTCGCTGGTAAAGGCATTTTCTTCGGCGCCCAGGTCGCGCAGGATCAGCGAGGCTTCGCCGGGGCCGATCTTGGCGCTGCCCTTGAACATCATGTGCTCCAGGGCGTGGGACAAACCGGTCTGGCCCGGGGTTTCGTAGCTCGAACCGACCTTGTACCAGACCTGGGAAACCACCACCGGCGCGCGATGGTCTTCGCGCACGACCACCTTGAGGCCGTTATCCAGGGTGAATTCATGGGTGGGTTGTGGGTCGGCAGCCAGGGCTGAAAGAGGCAGACAAACTGTGCTGAACAGCAGGCCTGCGGCGTGGCGGGCTAGAGCATTCATTCGTTTTTAAACCTGTTGGGCTGCCCGCTTGGTCTTAGCGTCGGCGGGCGAGGAGGTGCTAGGATACTGGTCGGATTTACGAACGGCCACTGCGGCTGTCCTGTTAAGGCTCTATTTAGGCCTTACAAAATGTTGCGCATGAACGAGCTGGCTAAAAAACAGTCTGTTACGCATCGAATTTTATTTACCGACGCGCCTGCTGGCGCGTCGCTACCTTGAGATAGCCGTCTCCATGTTTGGTTCCAACGACGACAAGAAGACCCCAGCTGCGGCTGGCGAGAAAAAAGGCCTGTTCGGATGGCTGCGCAAAAAGCCGCAGGAAACCGTCGACGAACAGCCGCAGGTTCAGCCTGAACCTATCCCTGAGCCCATCGTAGAAGCCCAACCGGTCGTAGAAACCCCGGCGCCAGTGGTATTGCCGATGGCTGAACCGGTGTTGCAGCCCGTGGTTGAAGCTGCACCAGAGCCCGAACCAGAACCCAAGCCGTGGCTGGAACTGCCGGTGGCTGAAGAACCGGTGGCCCTGGTTGAAGACGTGCAGGCCGAACACATCACGCCGCCGATTCCAGCCGTGGTTGAGCCAGTGGTTGTCGCCGTCGAAGCCGCAGCGCCTGCGGTCATCGAGCCTGCGCCCGTCGTTGCAGCGCCCGAAACCAGCAAAACCGGCTTCTTCGCCCGCCTCAAGCAAGGCCTGAGCAAGACCAGCGCCAGCATCGGCGAAGGCATGGCCAGCCTGTTCCTGGGCAAGAAGGTCATTGATGACGAGCTGCTGGAAGACATCGAGACTCGCCTGCTCACCGCCGACGTGGGTGTCGAAGCTACCGCCGTGATCATCCAGAGCCTGACCCAGAAGGTCGCGCGCAAGCAGTTGACCGACGCCGACGCCCTCTACAAATCCCTGCAGGCCGAGCTGGCCGCGATGCTCAAGCCTGTGGAAGCTCCGCTGGTGATCAAGCCGAACAAGCCGTTCGTGATCCTCGTTGTGGGCGTGAACGGTGCGGGCAAGACCACCACCATCGGCAAGTTGGCCAAGAAGCTGCAGTCCGAAGGCAAAAAAGTCATGCTGGCGGCCGGTGATACCTTCCGTGCCGCCGCCGTAGAACAGCTGCAAGTCTGGGGTGAGCGCAACAAGATCCCGGTGATTGCCCAGCACACCGGCGCCGATTCCGCTTCCGTGATCTTCGATGCCGTGCAGGCCGCCAAGGCCCGTAACATCGATGTGCTGATCGCCGACACCGCAGGCCGCCTGCACACCAAAGACAATTTGATGGAAGAGCTGAAGAAAGTACGCCGCGTGATCGGCAAGCTCGACGCAGACGCTCCCCACGAAGTGTTGCTGGTGCTTGACGCCGGCACTGGCCAGAACGCCATCAGCCAGGCCAAGCAATTTAACCAGACGGTGCAACTGACCGGCCTGGCATTGACTAAGCTCGACGGCACGGCCAAGGGCGGCGTGATCTTTGCCCTGGCCAAACAGTTCGGGTTGCCGATTCGTTATATCGGCGTCGGTGAAGGCATCGATGACCTGCGCACCTTTGAAGCCGAACCCTTTGTACAGGCACTGTTTGCCGAGCGGGAGCGTTCATGATTCGATTCGAACAGGTCGGTAAACGCTATGCCAACGGGCATGTGGGCTTGCATGAGCTGAGCTTTCGAGTGCGTCGCGGCGAGTTTCTGTTTGTAACCGGCCACTCCGGTGCCGGCAAAAGTACCTTGTTGCGCTTGCTGCTGGCCATGGAACGCCCGACCACCGGCAAGCTGCTGCTGGCCGGCCAGGATCTGGCAACCATCAGCAATGCGCAGATTCCGTTCCTGCGCCGCCAGATCGGCGTGGTGTTCCAGAACCACCAGTTGCTGTTTGATCGCACCGTGTTCAATAACGTGGCGCTGCCGCTGCAGATCCTCGGGCTGTCCAAGGCCGAGATCGTCAAGCGCGTGGATTCGGCCCTGGAGCGCGTGGCGCTGTCGGACAAGACCGATCTCTACCCGGGCGACCTGTCCACCGGCCAGCAACAGCGCGTCGGCATCGCCCGCGCCATCGTCCATCGCCCGGCCCTGCTGCTGGCGGACGAACCCACCGGTAACCTCGACCCGCGCCTGGCGGCCGAGATCATGGGCGTGTTCGAAGACATCAACCGCCTGGGCACCAGCGTGCTGATCGCCAGCCACGACCTGGCGCTGATTGCCCGCATGCGCCACCGCATGCTGACCCTGCAACGCGGCCGCCTGATCGGTGACGGGGAGGCCGGAGTATGAGTGCAACACGCAGCCCCAAGGTTTCCGAGCGCGTGGCGCCCAAAGCCGCCGACCCGCAACCGCAGAAAAAGAAAAAACACGACGAGGATGATGGCCCGGACTTCGGTACGCTGCTGCGCGCCTGGATCGAAAGCCATCGCGCCAGCCTGCTGGACAGCCTGCGTCGTCTGGGCAAGCAGCCCATCGGCAGCTTCTTTACCTGCCTGGTGATGGCCGTGGCCTTGAGCCTGCCGATGGGCTTGTCGTTGCTGCTTAATAACGTGGAGCGCCTGGGCGGCTCCTGGCAGCGTGCGGCGCAGATTTCGCTGTACCTGAACATCGATGCCAGCGCCAAAGAGGGCGAAGCCCTGCGCGACGACATCAAGAACCTGCCCGGCGTGGCAGACGCCGAGTACATCAGCCGCGACCAGGCCCTGGAAGAGTTCCAGCAACAGTCCGGGCTGGGCGAAGCGCTGAAAGAGCTGCCGCAGAACCCGCTGCCGGGCGTGGTGCTGGTCACGCCAAATGAAGTGGACAAGCCCGCGCTGGAAGCCCTGCGACAAAAACTCGCAGAGATGCCCAAGGTGCAGCAGGCGCAGCTTGATCTAGTCTGGGTGGAGCGCCTGGCGGCGATTCTCAAGCTGGGCGACCGCTTTGTGTTCGGCCTGACGGTGTTGTTGGTGTCTGCATTACTTTTGGTGATAGGTAATACCATTCGTCTTCATATTGAAAACCGTCGCACCGAGATAGAAGTGATTAAACTGGTCGGCGGCACAGACAGCTATGTGCGTCGTCCTTTTCTGTACATGGGCGCGCTTTATGGCTTTGGTGCCGGGATTTTGTCCTGGGGAGTGCTGGCGTTTGGCCTTGACTGGCTGAACGACGCGGTTATCGGGCTGGCTGGCTTGTACGGCAGCGATTTCGCCCTGGCGGGCGTGCCGGTAGCCGATGGTCTGAGTCTCTTGCTTGGCGCAGTCTTGTTGGGGTATATCGGTGCTTGGATTGCGGTCGCCCGTCACTTACGTGAGTTGGCACCGAAGTAGTTAATGTCAGATTAATGTGGTTTCGTTTGTATTGACCGTATTGGTGGTTTAGGGAACTTGTCCTACGGTTCCCGGTCAATTTTCGCAGTGCTTCACTGCACGAGTTATGTGAGTCGGAGGTTTTTTCGTATGACCACTTCTTTGCAACCTGCTTATGCCTTGGTCCCGGGTGCGAACCTGGAAGCCTATGTGCACACGGTCAACAGCATTCCATTGCTGACGCCCGAGCAGGAGCGTGAACTGGCCGAGAGTCTCTACTATGAGCAGGATTTGGGGGCGGCTCGGCAGATGGTGCTCGCCCACCTGCGTTTTGTCGTACATATCGCCCGTAGCTACAGCGGCTACGGCCTGGCCCAGGCTGACCTGATCCAGGAAGGCAACGTCGGCCTGATGAAGGCTGTGAAACGCTTCAACCCTGAAATGGGTGTGCGCCTGGTGTCGTTTGCCGTGCACTGGATCAAGGCGGAAATCCACGAGTTCATCCTGCGCAACTGGCGCATCGTGAAAGTCGCGACCACCAAGGCCCAGCGCAAGCTGTTCTTCAACCTGCGCAGCCAGAAGAAACGCCTGGCGTGGCTGAACAACGAGGAAGTCCACCGCGTGGCTGAAAGCCTCGGCGTGGAGCCCCGTGAAGTGCGCGAGATGGAAAGTCGCCTGACCGGCCATGACATGGCCTTCGACCCTGCTGCTGAAGCAGACGACGACAGCGCCTTCCAATCGCCGGCCAACTACCTGGAAGACCACCGGTACGACCCGGCGCGTCAACTGGAGGATGCGGACTGGAGCGACAACTCCAACCACAACCTGCACGAAGCGCTGGAAGTGCTGGACGACCGCAGCCGTGACATCCTCTACCAGCGCTGGCTGGCAGAAGACAAAGCCACGCTGCACGACCTGGCGCAGAAGTACAACGTGTCGGCCGAGCGAATTCGTCAGCTTGAGAAGAGCGCGATGAACAAGCTGAAGTTGTCGATCGCCGCTTAACACGCAGTGATAAGACAAAAAAATGCCCCGATCGAAAGATCGGGGCATTTTTGTTTCCGGCCTCACGCACCCCGTGTAGGAGCTGGCTTGCCAGCGATAGCGGTCTACCGGTGGAAAATGAACTGCCTGACACACCGCCATCGCCGGCAAGCCGGCTCCTACAGGGTGTCAGCCAGTTTTGTGCTGTGTCAGTCGGACCAGGGCGCTTTGCGCGAGTTGTTCAACTCCACCAGATAGCCATCCCCACCCAACTGACTCATCTGCTGCCGAATCCACGCCGCCCGCCTTGCCACATACGCCGTCGGATGGCTGGCACTCCACACCCTCGGATTAGGCAACACCGCCGCCAGGTAACTGGCCTGCTGCCGCGAAAGCGCCTTGGCACTCACCCCAAAGTGATGCCGGGCGGCCGCTTCTGCGCCAAACACCCCTTCATCCCATTCCACGCTGTTGAGGTACACCTCAAGAATCCGCTGTTTGGGCCACAACACCTCGATCAGCCCGGTAAACCAAGCCTCCAGGCCCTTGCGCAGATAACTGCGGCCGGCCCACAGGAACAGGTTCTTCGACACTTGCTGGCTCAAGGTGCTGGCGCCACGGATCGAGCCACCGCGCTCGTTGTGCAGGATCGCTGCCTGGATCGCGCCAAAGTCGAAACCCCAATGCTGCGGAAAGCGCTGGTCTTCACCGGCCATCACCGCCACTTTGAGGTCATCGGAGATCTCGTCCCACGGCACCCAGGTGCGCTGCAGGTCAATCGGTTCGCCGTCGACCCAGGACTCCACCTTGCGCTCCACCATCAGCGCGGTGCCGGGCGGCGGGACGACACGGAACAGCAGCACCAGCAGCACACTGCCGATGGCAAACCATTTCACGACTTTGAGAAAACGTTTGAAGAGGAGACGCAGCATAGAGATGGCTTGGCCGAACCCGTTGAGCGGGCCATTATACAGACCCGGCCCTTTGCGTCTGACTGGAGTTCCTCATGTTGCGTGGCTTTCTGATGTTGGCTGCCTTTTTCGGCTTCACCGGTGTCGCCCTTGGCGCCTTCGCGGCCCATGGTCTGAAAAACCGCCTGAGCGCCGAGTACCTGGCGATCTTCCATACCGGCGTGACCTATCAGTTGATACACACCTTGGCGTTGTTCGGCGTGGGGTTGCTGGCGGCGCATATTCCTGGCCGGTTGGTCAGCTGGGCGGGTATCTCGTTTACCGTCGGCATCCTGCTGTTCTCTGGCAGCCTGTATGTGCTGACGCTGACAGGTTTCAGCAAGCTGGGCATCATCACACCGTTTGGTGGCTTGGCGTTCCTGCTGGGCTGGTTCTTCCTCGGCTTGGCGGCGTGGCGCCTGCAAGCGGCCTGACCAAGGGACTTGGGCCCGCAACCCCAATCGGGCTAGAATGCGGGCCCCTAAAAACGATGGCGGCCCGTGGCATGCGCATTCAGTTGAACGGCGAATCCTTTGAACTGCCCGACGGTGAAACCGTTGCGGCCCTGCTGACCCGTCTGGACCTGACCGGGCGTCGCGTCGCAGTGGAACTCAACCTGGATATCGTCCCGCGTAGCCAGCACGCCGAGACCGCGCTCACCGACGGTGACCAGGTGGAAGTGGTCCACGCCATCGGCGGCGGTTAGTCGCGCAGCTTTCTGAATTCTGCAGAACCTCACCCCATTTCGAGGATTTCCCATGAGCATCGTTCGTAGCGACAAGCCCTTCGTCCTGGCCGGTCGTACCTACCAGTCCCGTTTGCTGGTCGGCACCGGCAAGTACCGCGACATGGAAGAAACCCGCCTGGCCATCGAGGCCTCCGGCGCCGAGATCGTCACCTTCGCCGTGCGCCGCACTAACCTCGGCCAGATCGAAGGCGAGCCGAACCTGCTCGAAGTACTGTCGCCAGACCGCTACACCTTCCTGCCGAACACCGCCGGTTGCTACGACGCCATCGAAGCCGTGCGCACCTGCCGCCTGGCCCGTGAGCTGCTCGACGGCCACAACCTGGTGAAGCTGGAAGTGCTGGCCGACCAGAAAACCCTGTTCCCCAACGTGATCGAAACCCTCAAGGCCGCTGAAACCCTGGTCAAGGAAGGCTTCGACGTGATGGTCTACACCAGCGATGACCCGATCATCGCGCGCCAACTGGCGGAAATCGGCTGTATTGCGGTGATGCCGCTGGCCGGCCTGATCGGTTCCGGCCTGGGGATCTGCAACCCGTACAACCTGCAGATTATCCTCGAGGAAGCCAAGATCCCGGTGCTGGTGGACGCGGGCGTAGGCACGGCCTCCGACGCGACCATCGCCATGGAACTGGGCTGTGACGCGGTGCTGATGAACTCGGCCATCGCCCATGCCCAGCAACCGGTCATGATGGCCCAAGCCATGCAACACGCAATCGTCGCAGGCCGCCTGGCGTACCTCGCCGGGCGCATGCCGAAAAAACTCTACGCCAGCGCCTCTTCGCCGCTGGATGGTCTGATCAAGTAAGAGCCATTGATGACTGAATCAAACGAAACGCCGAACACCGTGGAAGAAGGCGACGAGTCCAAGCACCGCCGCATCAAGAGTTTTGTGATGCGCGCCGGTCGCATGACCGAAGGCCAGCAAAAGGGCCTGGAGCAAGGTACGCCGCTGTTCGTGCTGCCATTGGCGGATGCGCCAGTGGACTACGACCAGGTGTTCGGCCGTTCGGCCCCGCGTTCCCTGGAAATCGGTTTTGGCATGGGCCACTCCCTGCTGGAAATGGCGGCCGCCTCGCCGGAACAGGATTTCATCGGTGTGGAAGTTCACCGCCCGGGTGTCGGCGCGCTGCTCAATGGCGTGCTGACGCAAGGCCTGACCAACCTGCGGGTGTATGACTGCGACGCGATCGAAGTGCTCAACCGCTGCATCGCCGACAACAGCCTCGACCGCCTGATGCTGTTCTTCCCCGATCCATGGCACAAGGCCCGTCACCACAAGCGTCGCATCGTCCAGGCGTCCTTCGCGGAACTGGTGCGCAGCAAGCTGAAAGTGGGCGGCATCCTGCACATGGCCACCGACTGGGAACCCTATGCCGAGTACATGCTGGAAGTGATGAACGTCGCCCCTGGCTACCGCAACATCGCCGAAGACGGCAAATGCGTACCGCGCCCGGCGGAGCGCCCGATCACCAAGTTCGAACGTCGCGGTGAGCGACTCGGGCATGGGGTGTGGGATTTGAAGTTCGAGAAGCTGGCTTAAACGGCTACGCATCAGCGGCGGTGAAGCAGGTTTGCTTCACCGCCGTTTTCGTTTCTACTTGTAAAGGAATACAAGGGTTTGAAATTTACGTTCCCCTGCTTGTTGCTGCTGAGTCTGCTGTCCGCGGCAGTATTCGCCACCACGACCGCCTCCCTTCCAGTGATTTCTCCGGACGACTACTTTGAGCGTGCTCAAAAGAAAGCGGAACAACTGCGCGTGTTGATTGAGGAAAACCTGCCTCTGGAAGCCAGTGGCAAACTGGATCCCAAGGTCTCGGCTGAGTTGGCCAAAGAAGGTAAGGATAAGATAGCTGCGTTGCAAAGCGACCTGAAGATGGCTTCCGACGGTGGGCATACGGTAGCGACTTACATGCTGGCCAATATGCAAAGTCGGTTCGGGATGTCGGACGCCGAGCGCAAACAGGTCTGCGAACCGATGCACAGGGCAATGGATCAAGGCCTGTTGGCAGCCGCGGTAGGTTATTACTACCAATGCGACCAGACTTACATGCGCCTTAATTTTCTTGACCCAGGCCATGTGAAGTATCTGGAGGATCTTAAGCAGATGCTCCTGCGCGCTGATGGGTTTCAGGGCTATTACCCTTTGTACACACAGCGCTCGCTCTGTTTCGAGAAAGATCGTCTGGCTGAGATCAAGGAGGAGTGGACCGTAGCCAACCAGCAGGCGCAGGCCAGTGCGCGAATGCTGACCTATGACCAGTACCGAGCCGACGCCTACTACATACTGGCCGCAACTCGAATGAACGAAAAAGGTATGCCCGACAGCCTCAACCTGACCTATCTGAACCAAGCGCTGGCGTTGGGCTGCAAAGACCCGATGACGCTTAAAGAGTATTACGAGAAAGCGTTTGGAGGGCCGGCGTCCAAATAGGGATGCTTCGTTTAACGCTGGTCAGTGACCTGTGTCGCTGAAATTCAAAAAATCGGCCAGCCCAAAACGCACCCCTGTAGGCGCTGGCGTGCCAGCGATAGCGGTCTATAGGCGGCCAATGAACTGCCTGACACACCGCCATCGCCGGCAAGCCGGCTCCTACGATGTCTGTCGAGTCAAAGCACTTCGAGGAACCGCGCAGGCACCCGCTCTGTCAGCCAAACCCCATTCTCAGCCTGAAAAAACCTGTAGCCCTCGGCGAGCATCTTCGGGGTGTCTATCTGCAGAATCGCCACTTTCCCATAGCGTTGCCCGACTTCTCTGGCCGTCTCAAGTTGTTCACTGAGGTGTACATGATGACGCGAGCCTGGAATCAGGCCCTGCTGGCTGATTGACTCCATGAAGCGGGTCGCGGTGCCATGGAAAAGCACCGCGGGCGGTTGTTTTTCGTCGAGTTGCAGCTGGACGTTCTTGTTGGAGTGGCCTTGCACGGCCCGGATACGTCCGTTGTCCTCAGAGAATGCAAAGCGCTTCTTGTCGTTGCCGGACACCACCTGCTCAAGCAATTCACGGGTAAGGCTGCGCCCGTTATTGGCAGCGGCCTCGATCAGTTCGGCAACGCTTGCCCAGCCCTCTGAGTCTAGGGAAAGACCAATTGCCTGAGGCTCGTGACGCAGTACATAGCTAAGGAATTTACTGGTGTCGTCCAGAAGCTTTTTGCTCATGAGATGTCCTTGGCTTTGTCTGGATGAAATCAGCGTCGACCTACTCGTACACGACCCCTGTAGGAGCTGGCTTGCCAGCGATGGCGGTCTATCAGCTGCCCATGAGCTACCTGACATACCGCCATCGCCGGCAAGCCGGCTCCTACAGTTGATTTGTGTCGGGCCTTAAGTCAGCGGCGGTCGGCGACTACGCCAATCAATACCAGCACCACGACTAACACCGGTGCCAGGCTGTAGTTATTGAACTGGCTCAAGCCCCGCACAATCCACGGCGTGGCGTAGATCAGCGCCGCGCCGCTGCCGATCATGCACAGCAGCGCCATCAGCGGCACGCGCAAGGCGCCGGCGACGCTGCCCAGGCGGGCTTCCACCCAACCTTTGATGTCGGCGCCGAACAGCACCAGCAGGCAGCCCACAAGGGCCAGGGAGATTTCCGACAGGTTGCTACGGCTCCAGCGGGATACGGTGGCGAGCAGGTCGAGTACCAAATCCATGTGATTTCCTTAAGAGCGTCAGCTCAAAAACTTCTGCAGCAGGTCATTGAGAAAGAGTTGCCCGCGGTCGGTCGCCGCCAAGCGTGACGGTTCGACCTGCATCAAGCCACTTTGTTCGGCCTGGCGGCGGCCTTCATCCAGGCTCGCCAGGTCCAGCCCGGTGCGCTCGGCGTATAGCTTGGCGTCCACACCTTCGGTGAGGCGCAAGGCGTTCATCAGGAACTCGAACGGCAGCTCCTCGTTCGTCAGCTCTTTCGCACCGGCCTGAAAGCTTTTGGCCGGGTTGAGGTAGTCCTTCGGTGCGCGTGTCTTCCAGGTGCGCACGATGCGCCCGTCCGGGTGGCTGAGCTTGCCATGGGCGCCCGCGCCGATGCCGATGAAGTCGCCAAAACTCCAGTAGTTCAGGTTATGCCGTGCCGGGCGACCCGGTTGGGCGTAGGCCGACACTTCGTATTGCGCATAGCCGTGCTCGGCGAGCAGCGCCTGACCCGCTTCCTGGATATCCCACAAGGTGTCGTCTTCCGGCAGCGCCGGTGGCTGGTTCCAGAACACCGTGTTGGGCTCCAGGGTCAGCTGGTACCACGACAAGTGCGTCGGCTTGAGCGCGATCGCCTGGCGCAGGTCGCTCAGGGCGTCGTCCAGGGACTGATCGGGCAAACCATGCATCAAGTCCAGGTTGAAGTTATCGAAGCCGGCCTGGCGCGCCATGCCGGCCGCACGCACGGCTTCGTCGCCGTTGTGGATGCGCCCCAGGGCTTCAAGCTTCTGCTGTTGGAAACTCTGGATGCCAATGGACAGCCGATTGATCCCCAGCTTGCGGTACGCCACGAACTTCTCTTGCTCGAAGGTGCCGGGGTTGGCTTCCAGGGTGATCTCGATATCGCTGGCAAACGGGATGCGTGCTTCCACGCCCTTGAGCAAACGGCCCAGCGCCGCAGCGCTGAACAGGCTCGGGGTGCCGCCACCAAAGAAGATCGAACTCAGCTCGCGGCCATACACCGCGTGCAGGTCCTGGTCGAGGTCGGCCAGCAGCGCGTCCACATACTCTTCTTCCGGCAGCACCTTGCTGGCGGTGTGGGAGTTGAAGTCGCAATAGGGGCATTTGCGCACGCACCACGGGATGTGGATATACAGCGCCAGGGGCGGCAGCACCGGCAGCGCCGCCCGAGGAGTTTGCGCGCCGCCGTGGATCAGCGGCTGCGCGGAGGTGTTCTGGGTCATTTCAGGCTCAGGCGTTGGCGCAGCAAATCCATTGCGCGAGCACGGTGGCTGATCTGGTTCTTGTCGGCGGGGCTCAGTTCGGCGCTGGAGACATTGCGCTCCGGCACCCAGAACAGCGGGTCGTAGCCAAAGCCATGCTCACCGCTGGCCGCATGCAGGATGCGCCCGTGCCACAGGCCTTCACACAGGATCGGCAACGGGTCGTCGGCGTGGCGCACCAGCGCCAGCACGCAGACGAACTGCGCGCCGCGCTCGGCGTCCGGCACGTCCTTGAGGGCGTCCAGCAGCTTGGCGTTGTTGGCCGCATCGCCCTTGCCGTCGGCATAACGCGCCGAATAGATGCCCGGGGCGCCGCCGAGGAAATCCACCGCCAGGCCCGAGTCGTCGGCCAATGCGGGCAGGCCGGAGATGCGTGCGGCGTTGCGTGCCTTGAGGATGGCGTTTTCGACGAACGACAGGCCGGTCTCTTCCGGTTCTACCTGGCTGAACTCGCCAATCGAGCGCAGCTGCACGGACTCACCGAGCATGGCTTGCAGTTCTTTGAGTTTGCCGGCGTTATGGCTGGCCAGTACGAGTTGGGTGAGTTTCATCATTCGGCCGGGAAGAGTTCTTGGACAAAACTGAAGCCGTGGGCCTTGCCGCCGGTTTCAACATTGATGGTGAAAGTCTTGAATTCCTGCTGCGGCACCGAGTAGGGCGCGAGGTAGTTGGTCACGCCTTTTTCGGTGATCTGCTTGAAGGTCAGCACTTCGCTTTTGCCGAGCGAGTCCTTGATGGTGCCGGTCACTTGCGCCACCACCGGGGTCACGCCCTTGAACACGGACACGTTGATCAGGCCCTTGTTCTTGCTGCGCACCACGCCGACGGCCTGGGCGGTTTCCGGCTGCAGGAAGCTGGAAGTGAAGGTGTTGTAGCGCACGGTGATATCGCCGAATTCCTTCGTGCGGTTAGGGTCGATAACGTCGGCGGCCATGGCGTTGGCGCCAAGCAGTGCGGTCAATAGAAAAACAGCCAAACGACTCATGAGCGTCCCTCTTGAAAATGATTAGACGGCAATCTTGTGGTCGGTCAGGCCAGGGCTGCTGACCCGGTAAATGCCGATTTCTCCCAACAGATTAGGCCACAGCTTACTCGCCCAGCCATGGCGGTGCTGTTGATCGACGGCAAGGCGGTTGATCACCTTGGCTTCACGCTCGCCACACAAGGCTTCGAAGTCTTCGAAGGTGCAGAAGTGGATGTTCGGCGTGTTGTACCACGTGTACGGCAGGAAGTCCGACACCGGCATGCGGCCCTTGGTGGCCAGGTACCAGCGGCAGCGCCAGTGGCCGAAGTTGGGGAAGGTGATGATGCACTGGCGGCCTACGCGCAGCATCTCGTCGAGGATGCGGTCCGGGTAGTGCACCGCCTGCAGGGCCTGGGTCATCACCACGATGTCGAAGCTGTTGCTGGCAAAGTTGCCCAGGCCCTTGTCCAGGTCCTGCTCGATCACGTTGATGCCCTTGGCCACGCACTGGGCGATGTTGTCCGGGTCGTTTTCCAGGCCGTAGCCGGTGACTTGCTTGTTGTCGCGCAGCCAGCTCAGCAGTTCGCCATCGCCGCAGCCCAGGTCGAGCACGCGGCTGCCGGCGGGGATCCAGTCTTGGATGATTTCCAGGTCGGCTCTCATGGCGTTCTCACACAGTAATCCGGTTCATGTAGTTGCCGAACGCCTGCAGGTAGCGCGGGATCGGAATCAGGAAGGCGTCGTGGCCCTGCGGTGCGTCGATCTCCAGGTAGCAGACGTCTTTGCGCGCCGCCATCAAGGCATCCACCAGCTCGCGGGAGCGCGCCGGCGAGAAGCGCCAGTCGGTGGTGAACGACATCACGCAGAACTTGGCCGTGGCGCCCTCGAAGGTTTTCGCCAGGTCATCGTCGTGGTTGGCCGCAGGGTCGAAGTAGTCCAGGGCCTTGGTCATCAACAGGTAGGTGTTGGCGTCGAAACGCCCGGAGAACTCCTCGCCCTGATAACGCAGGTAGCTTTCCACCTGGAACTCGACGCTGTGGAAGTCGTAGTTGAGCTTTTCGCTCTTGAGGCCACGGCCGAATTTCTCGCCCATGGAGTCATCGGACAGGTAGGTGATATGCCCGACCATCCGCGCCAGCATCAGGCCGCGCTTGGGGATCACACCGGCTTCCTGGAACGAACCGCCGTGGAACTCGGGATCGGTGAGGATGGCCTGGCGCGCCACTTCGTTGAAGGCGATGTTCTGCGCCGACAACTTGGGGGCCGAGGCGATAGCCAGGCAATGACGCACGCGGTCCGGGTAGGTGATGGTCCATTGCAGGGCCTGCATGCCGCCCAGGCTGCCACCGATCACGGCGGCCCACTGGCTGATGCCCAGCAGGTCGGCCAGGCGCGCCTGGCTGTGCACCCAGTCTTCCACGGTGAGCACCGGGAAGTCGGCGCCGAACGGCTTGCCGGTTTCCGGGTTGAGGCTGCTCGGGCCGGTGGAGCCGTTGCAGCCGCCGAGGTTGTTCAGGCTGACCACAAAGAACTTGTTGGTGTCGATGGGCTTGCCGGGGCCGATGCAGCTGTCCCACCAGCCGGGCTTGCGCTCGTCGGCCGAGTGATAGCCTGCGGCGTGATGATGGCCGGACAGGGCGTGGCAGATCAGCACGGCATTGCTCGCTGTAGCGTTCAATTGGCCGTAGGTTTCGTAGATCAGGTCGTAGGCTGGCAGCGACCGGCCGCAGGCCAGGGCCAGCGGTTCGCTGAAGTGCGCCATTTGGGGCGCGACCAGTCCAACAGAATCGGGGGGGAAGGCAGCTGGCATCGACCCTGCTCTCGTTTAAATGAGGCGTAAGTCTAAAGAGCGGGGGGGCCAGCGGCAAGCAAAGGCCTGCACGGATTCAAATCAGGGCACAGATACAAAATGTGGGGGCTGGCTGTGTGGGAGCTGGTTTGCCTGCGATACAGGCACCTCGGTCTTTCAGATGCACCGCGGTGATGCTATCGCAGGCAAGCCAGCTCCCACACAAGCCAGCTCACACAGGAGGCTTGTCAGATCAGGCCGAACAATTCCTTAGGCATGAACGCGTAGTAGGCCAGGCGCGGGATCACCCAGCTTTGCAGCAGCTGGATCGCGATGAATGCAAAGATCGGCGAGATATCCAGGCCGCCCAGGTTGGGGATCAAGCGACGGAACGGCGCCAGCACCGGCTCGGTGATCTGGTACACCAGCTCGGCGCCCGGGCTGCGGCTGCCGGGAGCGACCCACGAGAGGATCACGCTGATGATCATCGACCAGAAGATGATCTTCAAAAACAGCGAGAAAATGCCGATCAGGCCCCACGGCAACAGCAGCACGGTGTTGGCCTGGTAGCCGTTGAGCAGCAGGATCACCGCAAACAGCAGGATTTGCAGCAGCAGTGCCAGCACCAGCGACGACATGTCCAGGCCGAACATGCTCGGCACAACCCGGCGCAGTGGCTTGAGCAGCGGCTGGGTGGCCTTCACCACGAACTGGCACAGCGGGTTGTAGAAGTTCGCCCGCACCAGTTGCAGGATAAAGCGCATCAGCACGATCAGCAGGTACAGGCTGCCCAGGGTCTGGATGATGAAAATGGCAGCGTCATTGATTCCAAGCATGTTTGATTCCTTGTAGGGGACGACTATTTGCCCAGCTGCTCGGCCATCTCGGCCGAACGATGTGCTGCAGCACCCAGTGCTTTTTCCACCAGGGCTTCAAAGCCCCCGGCCTGGAACGATTCGATGGCAGCCTGCGTGGTACCGCCCGGGGAGGTCACGCGGCGGCGCAGTTCGGCGGCGTCCACGTCGCTGGTCACCGCCATCTTCGCGGCGCCCAGGGCCGTTTGTTCGGCCAGTTGCTTGGAAATGTCCTGCGGCAGGCCCAGTTTCACGCCGGCGGCGGTCATGGCTTCGATCAGCAGGAAGAAATACGCCGGGCCGCTGCCTGACACGGCGGTGACGGCGTCCAGTTGCTGTTCCTGTTCCAGCCACAGCGCGATGCCCACGGCAGACAGCAGTTCCTGAGCCTGGCCACGCTGCTCGGCGCTGACTTCGGATGTGGCGTACAGGCCACTCACACCCTGGCGCAACAACGAAGGCGTGTTGGGCATGCAACGCACGATCGGCTGCGCGCCAAGCCAATTAGTCATGCTGGCACAGGTGATGCCAGCGGCAATCGAGACCACCAGTTGATGGGGCAGCAGGCTTGGGCGCAGGCTTTCGCACACGGCCTTCATGGCTTGCGGCTTGACCGCCAGCACGATCACGTCGACGCCTTGAATGGCCTCGGCGTTGTCGGCAAAGGTTTCAATGCCGTGCTCGGCGCTGACGCGGGCGCGGGTTTCGGCGCCCGGGTCGCTGGCGCGGATCTGCTGGGCTTGCAAGCCCTTGGCCCGCAGGCCACCGATCAGGCTGGCCGCCATGTTACCGGCGCCGATAAAGGCAATACGCGTGTTACTCATGACAGGTCCTTACTCAGAGGGAAGTCAGCCATTTCAAGGCTGGCCGTAGTCGCGGGCGCCAAACAGGGCGGTACCGATCCGCACCCAGGTGGCACCTTGGGCGATGGCCGACTCAAGGTCGTGGCTCATGCCCATGGAAAGTGTGTCCAGCGGCAGGTTCAAACTGGCTTGCAGGTTACGCACCGTGGCGAAGGCTGCATCTTGCGCGGCACGATCTTCCGTCGGCTCAGGGATTGCCATCAAGCCCCGCAGTTGCAAGCGCGGCAGTGCGCTGATCGCCTGGGCCAGCGCCGGCAGGTCGGCGGGCGTACAGCCGGACTTGCTGGCTTCGCCACTGACATTGACCTGAATGCAGATGTTCAGCGGCGGCAGGTCGGCCGGGCGTTGTTCGGACAGGCGTTGTGCGATTTTGAGGCGGTCCACGGAATGCACCCAAGCGAAGTTCTCGGCGATAGCGCGCGTCTTGTTCGATTGAATGGGGCCGATGAAGTGCCAACTCAAGGGCAGGTCGGTTAATTCGGCCTGTTTGCCCAAGGCTTCCTGCAGGTAGTTCTCGCCAAAGTCGCGCATCCCGGCGGCGTAGGCTTCACGCACGGCTTGCGCGGGTTTGGTCTTGCTCACGGCCAGCAGGTGGATGCTGCTTGCGTCACGTTGCACGGCGTCGGCTGCGGCGCGGATGCGCTGGCTAACCAGGCCAATGTTGTCTGCTATCGTCGACATTCAAGATGCGCCCGTGGATATGGAGTCCGCGGCATTCTACTGGAAATGGAAAGCCCTATGGATATCACTGAATTGCTGACGGTCAGCGTGCGCCGAGGCGCCTCCGACCTGCATTTATCGGCCGGCCTGGCGCCGATGCTGCGTGTGGATGGGGAGGTGTGGCCTTTGGACGGGCCGGTGCTTTCAGCCTCGCACGTTGCGGATTTATTGCGCCCTTTGCTCAACCAATACCAACAAAAGGATTTCGAAACATCTCTTGAAACGGATTTTGCCTTCGCGTTGCCGGGCGTAGGGCGTTTCCGTGCGAACGTGTTCCAGCAGGACCGTGGCATGGGGGCCGTATTTCGTACGATTCCCGCTGAGGTCCAGAGCCTGGAAAGCCTGGGACTGGGCGAGGTGTTCCAGCGTATCGCCCAGTTACCGCGTGGCCTGGTGCTGGTCACCGGGCCTACCGGGTCCGGCAAGTCCACGACACTGGCGGCGATGATCGATTACCTCAATCAGCATCGGCGCCAGCACATCCTGACTCTGGAAGACCCCATCGAATTTATCCACCGGCCGAAAACGGCGTTGATCAACCAGCGCCAGGTGCATCGGGACACCCACAGCTTCTCGACGGCCTTGCGCTCGGCGTTGCGCGAAGACCCGGACGTGATCCTGGTGGGCGAACTGCGCGACCTGGAAACCATCCGCCTGGCCCTGACGGCGGCCGAGACCGGGCACCTGGTGTTTGGCACCCTGCACACCACGTCGGCGGCCAAGACCGTGGACAGGCTGGTGGATGTGTTCCCGGCAGGGGAAAAGACCATGGTGCGCTCGATGCTGTCCGAGTCGCTGCAGGCGGTGGTGTCTCAGGTGCTGGTGAAGAAGATCGGCGGCGGGCGCGTGGCGGCCCATGAAATCATGCTGGGCACGCCGGCAATCCGGAATTTGATTCGTGAGGACAAGGTGGCGCAGATGGTCTCGGCGATCCAGACAGGCGGGGCGCTGGGGATGAAGACCCTGGATATGAGCTTGAAGGCGCTGGTGAGCGAGGGGGTGATCAGCCGGGAGCACGCGCGGGAGAAGGCGAGGGTGCCTGCAGATATCTAAAGGATACAAAAATCACTGTGGGAGCTGGCTTGCCTGCGATAGCTGTCTGGCAGCTTGCACAGATATTGCCTGACAGTCCGCTTTCGCAGGCAAGCCAGCTCCCACAGTTGATTGCATTTCAAATGGGGAGCTAGGTATCAGCGCTGAACGACGCGCAGGTTGTTCTGCTCTTTTGGCAACACCCGCTTGGCAATCACGTAGTTCTTGTCCCAGAACGGCTTTTTCAGCGTGTCGATGCTGACGGCCTTGCCGCGACGCGGTGCGTGGATAAAGCGGTCATTGCCCAGGTAGATGGCAACGTGGTTGACCTGGCGGCTCTTCAGTTTGAAGAACAACAGGTCACCGGGTTTCAGGTCCTTGCGATCAACCTTCAGCCCGTGGCCAGCGGCCATGGCGTTGGAAGTACGCGGCAAATCCACGGCTTTTACGTCGTTAAACGCATATTTCACCAAACCACTGCAGTCGAACCCTTTACTTGGGCTGCTGCCGCCCCAACGATAAGGAGTACCGAGCACGTTGACGGCGCGGCTGAGGACGTTGCTGCTTTGCTTGGTGTTGCTGGCAGCCAGTGCGGTGTGAACAGCTTTACCGTGAACCTTGCTCACTTGAGTCGGGCGGTTGACGGTCAGCTTTACCGACTTGGCGGTGCTCGGTGTGCTGTGGACTTTAGGGGTGAAACCATTAACGTTCGGAAGTCGTTGCTCACGATTGGTGGCGTGGGCGGCCAGTGGCATTAATAGGCAGATGGTTAGCCATGTCTTGAAAAATGGTCGCATTAGGCGTGGCTCTTTTAGGTTTGCGCGCAACTTTATAACAGCTTTTTGTGTCGTTCTCAGGCCGTTTGTCGACTGAATGTTGACGTCAAAATCAGGAAATACGCGACGAAACGCCGCAATTGTCCTACACAAGTCAGGTGGCATAAGGCTTTCAGGGGAGGGAAGATACCATTTGCCGTACGTCGGGCGCCCGTAAAAAAGTCACAAAGAAAATGAAAAAATTTATCTATCGAGGCAAAAGAGGTCCTTCATGAACACCTATCGACAGGATTATTCGCAGTCAGACACCCATAGCAAGGTGATTGGCTACCTGCTGTGGATTTTCGGTTTTACCGGTGCCCATCGCTTCTACTACGGCAAACCGGTGACCGGGACGATCTGGTTTTTCACCTTCGGCTTGTTGGGCGTAGGTTGGCTGATCGACCTGTTCCTCATCCCGGCCATGGACCGTGAAGCGGACATGCGTTTTACCGCCGGACCGATCGAATACAACGTGGCCTGGATTCTATTGGCGTTCCTCGGCGTGTTCGGTGTGCACCGCATGTACCAGGGTAAATGGATCACCGGCCTGATCTACCTGCTGACCGGCGGCTTGTTCCTGGTGGGGGTGCTGTACGACTTCTGGACGCTGAATACGCAGATTTCGATCCGCAATGCCGAGCGCAATAACGGCCGCTGAATCTGCACACCCTTAAATGTGGCGCCGACTTGTGTGGGAGCTGGCTTGCCTGCGATGCAGGCACCTCGGTCTTTCAGTTCAACCGAGGTGATGCTATCGCAGGCAAGCCAGCTCCCACAGGGACCGAACCCACATTAGATGTGTTCTATCAGGCCTGGTAGCTGATGCGTCCGTCTACCAGCGTGTAACGCACCGTCGCCGGCAGGCTATGGCCGATGAACGGGCAGTTTTCACCCTTGGACAGCCACTGCTCCCCGGCAACCGTTGAGCTGCCCAGGTCGAACAGCACCAGGTCGGCCGGCGAACCCACCGCCAACTTCCCCGCCGGCAGGCGCAAAGCCTGGGCCGGGCCTGCGCTCAGGCGTGCCAGCAGTGTCGGCAAGTCCAGCAAACCGTCTTCCACCAGCGTCATGGCCAGCGGCAGCAACAGTTCGACACTGCTGATGCCCGGCTCAGTTGCACCAAACGGTGCCAGCTTGGCATCCCGCTCGTGCGGCTGGTGATGGCTGGAGATCGCCGAAACCACACCCGACTTCACCGCCGCGCGCAAACCTTCGCGGTCGGCGTGGGTGCGCAGCGGCGGCTGCACGTGGTAAAGGCTGGAGAAATCGATCAGCGCCTCATCCGTCAGAATCAGCTGATACAGCGCCACGTCCGCCGTGACCGGCAGGCCACGGGCCTGGGCCTGGGCGATCAAGGCGACACCGCGTGCGCTGGTCAACTGGCTGAAGTGCGCGCGTACCCCGCTTTGTTCCACCAGCAGCAGATCGCGGGCCAGGGCCACGGTCTCGGCGGTTTCCGGAATGCCCGGCAAGCCGAGGAAGCTGGCCACGGCGCCTTCATGGGCCAGGCCGCCTTCGGCCAGGTCGCGGTCCTGGGAATGGAAGATCACCGTCAGGTCGAAGGTGGCTGCGTATTCCAGGGCGCGCAACAGCGTGCGGGTGCTGCGAAAGCTCTCCAGGCCATTGCCGAAGGCCACGCAACCGGCGTCACGCAAGGCGATCAGCTCGGCGAGCTGTTCGCCTTCCAGGCCTTTGCTCAGGGCGCCGATAGGGAACACCTTGCAATTGCCGGCTTCGCGGGCGCGGTCGAGGATCAGCTCGGTCACGGCCGAGGTGTCCAGGATCGGCTTGGTGTGCGGCGGGCAGCACAGGCTGGTCACGCCACCGGCAGCGGCGGCGCGGGTTTCGCTGGTGATGTTGCCTTTGCGGCTGTAGCCCGGCTCGCGCAGGGCGACGTTCAGGTCGACCAGGCCGGGTGCAGCCACCAGGCCTTTGGCATCGATGGTTTCAATCGCGCTGAAACCCGCAGGCGCAGCGCCGATGGCGATGAGCTTGCCGGCTTCCATGTGCAGATCGGTAACGTGATCCAGGCCACTGGCCGGATCAATGACTCGGGCGCCGAGAATGCTGAGCTTCACTGGGCGTTCTCCTGCTCGAATTGACGTTGCGCGGTTTGCCCGCTCATGGCCATGGACAGTACGGCCATGCGCACGGCGATGCCGTAGGTGACCTGGTTGAGTATCACCGACTGTGGGCCGTCGGCCACCGCCGACTCAATCTCCACCCCCCGGTTGATCGGGCCCGGGTGCATCACGATGGCATCCGGCTTGGCGCCGGCCAGGCGCGCAGTGGTCAGGCCGAACAGGCGGTAGAACTCGCCCTCGCTCGGCAGCAGGCCGCCAGCCATGCGCTCGCGCTGCAGGCGTAGCATGATCACCACGTCCACATCCTTGAGGCCTTCGGCCATGTCGGTGTAGACCTTCACGCCGTATTGCTCGATGCCGATCGGCAGCAGGGTTTTGGGTGCGATCACGCGGATATCCGGGCAGCCCAGGGCCTTCAGGGCCAGCATGTTCGAGCGTGCTACCCGCGAGTGCAGGATGTCGCCGACGATGGCCACCGAGAGGTTTTCAAAGCTGCCCTTGTGCCGACGGATGGTGAGCATGTCGAGCATGCCCTGGGTCGGGTGGGCGTGACGACCGTCGCCGCCGTTGATGATCGCCACCTGTGGGCACACGTGCTCGGCGATGAAGTGCGCGGCGCCGGAGTCGCCGTGGCGCACCACGAACATGTCGGCGGCCATGGCTTCCAGGTTGCGCAGGGTGTCGAGCAGGGTTTCGCCCTTGCTCGCCGACGAGGTGGACACGTTCAGCGTGATCACGTCGGCTGACAACCGCTGGGCCGCCAGTTCAAAGGTGGTGCGGGTGCGGGTCGAGTTCTCGAAGAACACGTTGCAGATGGTCTTGCCGCGCAGCAGCGGGACCTTCTTCACCGCCCGGCCACCGACTTCGAGGAACGAGTCGGCGGTGTCGAGGATCTCGGTGAGCAGTTCGCGGGGCAAACCGTCGAGGGACAAGAAGTGTTGCAACTGGCCCTGAGCATTGAGCTGCAGCGGGCGCTTGGCATCTAGAGGCGTCATCGCGGGGACTCTTTACAAGGCGGTTTAAAGGGCGAGGTCTTGCAGTTCGAGTTCGAGCGGCGTAGGACCGGTCAATTTTACCCGCTGGTGGGGTGCAAGCGACAGTGTGGCGCCGACCACATCCGGGCTGATAGGCAATTCGCCGGCGTCCAGGTCCAGCAGGCATACCAGGGTCACGCTGGCCGGGCGGCCGTAGTCGAACAGTTCGTTCATGGCGGCGCGGATGGTGCGGCCGCTCATCAGCACGTCGTCGATCAGCACCAGGTGCTGGCCTTCGATCTCGAACGGCAGGGCAGAAGGGCGCACTTGCGGGTGCAGGCCGTTCTGGCTGAAGTCATCGCGGTAGAAGGACACGTCGAGGGTACCCAATGGCGAATCGCTGCCCAGCGCTTCCAGCAGCGCCTGGGCCACCCACACGCCGCCGGTGCGAATGCCGATGAAGCGCGGCTCGCTGATGTTGCGGTGTTGCAGATGGGCCGTGAGGCTTGTGGCCATCTGGCTGATCAGTTCGGCGGGGTTCGGCAGGCTCATGCAGGCTCCTTCAGGACCTTGCCGCAGGCAGGGTCCGGGCTCAAACGTAAAAAGACGCGGCAAGCCGCGTCAGTCAGGATTCAAATAAAGCGGTGTTTTCATCCAACCAGCCCTGCAACAACAAGGCGGCGGCGATGGCGTCCACGGGGTTGTCGCGGTAGCTGCCTTTCTGCCCGCCACGGTCACGGCGTTCACCCTTGGCTTCAAAGGTGGTGAGGCGTTCGTCGTGGGTATAGAAGGGCAGGTTGTAGCGGCCGTTGAGGCGGCGGGCGAATTTCTCAGCGCGCAGGCACATGTCGCTGGGAGTACCGTCCATGTTCAAGGGCAGGCCGACCACCACGGCGTCGGGCTTCCACTCTTTAATGAGGGCTTCGACCTGGTTCCAGTCCGGCACGCCGTTCTGGGCTTTCAAGGTGCACAGCTCGCGGGCCTGGCCGGTAATGACCTGGCCGACCGCCACGCCGATCTGTTTGGTGCCGTAGTCAAACCCTAAAATCAGCCGCAAAGCCATCAGGCGTGCCCCGCCTGGCTGGTCAGCAGGCTGAGGTTGACCCGCAGCTTGGCCGCCGCTGCTTCCAGGCGCAGTTCGCTGGGGGTGTTGAACAGGATTTCGGCATCGAACGGGCAGGTCAGCCAGGCATTACTGGCCAGTTCGGCCTCCAGCTGGCCTGCTTCCCAACCGGCGTAACCCAGGGTGATCACGCTTTGTTCGGGGCCTATGCCGTCGGCGATGGCGAACAGCACGTCCTGGGACGTGGACAGCGAAACCCCTTCAAGGTCGACCGTGGCCTGGAACTTCGGCCCGGTGGGGTGCAGCACGAAACCGCGATCGGTCTGCACCGGCCCGCCAACGTAGATCGGTACATGCTGGCAACGGGCTGGCGGATCGATTTCCGGGCGCAGTTGCTCAAGGATGTCCGCCAGGTTCAGCTCTTGCGGGCGGTTGATCACCAGCCCCATGGCACCATTGGCGGTGTGCTCGACGATGTAGGTCAAGGTCTGCGCAAAGTTCGGGTCGGCCATGTGGGGCATGGCGATCAGGAATTGGTGCTTGAGGTAGGTCGGGCTGACATTTTTCATGTCCGCTAGTGTGGCGGTGGAGGGGCGAACTGACAAGCCGGGGATGCACGGCAGGCCCACCTTTCATGTTAAACGCGAACCCTGTAGGAGCCGGCTTGCCGGCGATGGCGTCCGTTCAGACACCGCAAGACACACATGCCGCATCGCCGGCAAGCCGGCTCCTACGCGGGATCTGCGTCAGTTGCTGGACAGGCGGTCGCCCTTGGCGAACTTCCAGGTGCGGATAATTTCCAGGCGGTCGACATCGTTCAGGTCCCCGGTAAACGGGGCAAAGGGCGCGGCCAGGCGCACGATGCGCTGGGCGGCCTGGTCCAGCAGCGGCTGGCCGGACGATTCCAGCACCTGCACTTCATAGAGTGTGCCGTCGCGGTTGATCGACACCAGCAAGCGCAAATTGCCGTAAATCTGCTGGCGACGTGCCTCATCCGGGTAGTTGAGGTTGCCGATGCGCTCGACCTTCTTGCGCCATTCGTCCTTATACCAGGCGCCTTTGTCGCGCATGGTCGAGGCCGCGTTCAGCCGGTAGATGCGCGGGCGCTTGGCGTACAGCTGTTGTTCGTTGGCCAGTTCGGCTTCCAGGCTGGAGATCTGGTCGGAAAGCTGTGAGCTGTCGAAGGTGGGCGCCGGCTTCACCGGTTCAGGGGTTGGTTCGGTCTTGGCTTTTACGCGCTGGGTTGGTGCTTTTTGCGGCTTGGGCGCGACGGTAGTCACGGCGGCCTTGGGCGCGGCTTGCTTGACCTCGGGTTTGGGGGCCGGAGGCGGGGTGACTTTATTGACCTTGTTGTCCTGGAACGGCGCCACTTCGGTGGTCTTGGGCACGGCCTTCTTGTCGAGGGTGCCGCTGCCTTGCTGGTTCTCCTGGGCGAGAAAGTCGGCTTTTTCCGGCTTTTTCTCGCTCTTGAACGTGGCGAGGGTGATTTCCAGGGTCTTGGTGATCTGCTTGGGCTCGACCATGGTGAAACCCACGCCGAGGATCAGGGCCAGGTGAATCAATGCTGCCAGGAACAGGGTAAATCCGAGCCGATCAGCCGGGCGCACGCCGCTGTGGGAGAGTTCGGGGGGCAGATCGGACGGGAGTGTCATGACAAAAAAACCAACATCGCGCGTTTCACAGGTGGCGCATGATAACGCAATGTTGGTTGGTGTCCGGCTGTTCTATGTCACTTGGCTTGTAGCTTGCGCTCGATGGCGGCCATCAACATTTCGCCGATGTTGGTACCAAAGGCGTTGTCGATCTCGCGGATGCAGGTCGGGCTGGTCACGTTGATTTCGGTGAGGTTTTCACCAATCACGTCCAGGCCTACAAACAGCAGGCCTTTTTCGCGCAGGGTCGGGCCGACCTGGGAGGCGATCCAGCGATCCTTGTCCGACAACGGGCGTGCTTCGCCACGGCCACCGGCCGCCAGGTTGCCACGGGTCTCGCCGGCTGCCGGGATGCGCGCCAGGCAGTAATCCACGGGCTCGCCGTCGATCATCAGGATGCGCTTGTCGCCGTCCTTGATCGCCGGCAGGTACGCCTGGCCCATGATCTGCTGGGTGCCCAGCGCGGTCAGGGTTTCGAGGATCACCGACAGGTTCGGGTCTCCGGCGCGGTGACGGAAGATCGAGGTGCCGCCCATGCCGTCCAGTGGCTTGAGGATTACATCACCGTGCTTGGCCGCGAATTCACGCAGCACGTCGGCGCGGCGGCTGACCACGGTCGGCGGCGTGCACTGCGGGAACAGGGTGGCGAACAGCTTTTCATTGCAGTCGCGCAGGCTCTGCGGCTTGTTGACGATCAACACGCCGGCGCGCTCGGCCTGCTCCAGCAGGTAGGTGGAGTAGACAAACTCCATGTCGAACGGCGGGTCCTTGCGCATCAGGATCACGTCCAGATCGCTCAGCGGGCTGTCGATTTCGTCGGCCAGCTCGAACCACTTCTCCGGGTTGGCAAACACCTGCAGCGGGCGCATGCGTGCACGGGCCTCGCCGTCGCCCTGGTAAAGGTCGCGCTGCTCCATGTAGAACAGGGTCCAGCCGCGGGCCTGAGCGGCCAGGAGCATGGCCAGCGAGCTGTCCTTTTTATAGGAAATGCTGGCGATAGGGTCCATGACAATGCCGACGCGAACGCTCATGGGGGATTTCCTCTAGCAAATTAGGGCGCATAAAAGTGGCGTCAGAGTGGCGCTGCGGCTGTTGTGGGTCAAGGAAAAACCACCGGGCAGGCCGCTCGATAGATTGCACCCCAAGACTGTGCTAAAAAGACTGCCACGGTGCAGCAGCCCTTGGATTTCAGGGCTTGCGGCGCTCATCCTGTGAGACATCAGGCAGTACACACCGAAAACCGATTCGCTGTGGCGATGGTAGAGCAGATATGGAACAGCATTCCAACGCCTTGAGAGTGATGGTGATCGACGATTCGAAAACGATCCGCCGCACCGCCGAAACACTGTTGAAGAACGCAGGGTGCGACGTCATCACGGCCATCGACGGTTTCGATGCCCTGGCCCGGATTGTTGATCATCACCCGCACATTATTTTTGTCGACATCATGATGCCGCGCCTGGATGGCTACCAGACTTGCGCGCTGGTGAAGAACAACCCGGCGTTCAAGTCGATCCCGGTGATCATGCTGTCCTCCAAGGACGGCCTGTTCGACAAGGCCAAGGGGCGCATCGTGGGTGTCGATCAGTTTTTGACCAAGCCTTTCAGCAAGGAAGAACTGCTGGGTGCGATCAAGGCCTACGTGCCTGCCTTCGCCGCAGTAGAACAAGCACACTGACGTCGCCTCACAAGGGCTGGCGCCAACCAATGTAGTGGGGAAAACCATGGCACGTGTTCTGATCGTCGACGATTCGCCGACCGAAATGTACAAACTGACCGGCATGCTGGAAAAGCATGGCCACCAGGTCCTGAAAGCCGAAAACGGCGCGGACGGCGTGGCCCTGGCCCGCCAGGAACTGCCCGACGCTGTGCTGATGGACATCGTGATGCCGGGCCTCAATGGCTTCCAGGCCACCCGCCAGCTGTCCAAGGAGCCGGAAACCAACGGTATCCCGATCATCATCATCACCACCAAGGACCAGGAGACCGACAAGATCTGGGGCGCCCGCCAAGGGGCCAAGGACTACCTGACCAAGCCGGTGGACGAAGAAACCCTGATTGCCACCCTGAACAAGGTGCTGGCCGGCTGACGGTTCGCCACCATGACCGAGTCGCAAACCGCCTTCGAGCTGTTGCTGGACATTGACCGCCGCTGCCGCCTGCTGGCCGCCGACCTGCCATCCCAGGAAACCCGCCTGCAACGCTGGAGCGGGATCGGCTTTCGCCTGGGGCCGCACTGGTATGTGGCGCCCATGGGCGAAGTCGCCGAAGTCCTGCATGAGCCGCGCTGCACCGTGATGCCGGGCGTAAAACCCTGGGTCAAGGGCGTGGCCAACCTGCGCGGGCGCTTGCTGCCGGTGATGGACCTTGGCGGTTTTCTCGGCCTGGAGCTGTCCCGGGTGCGCAAGCAGCGGCGGGTACTGGTAGTGGAATACAACGACCTGTTCGTCGGACTGCTGGTAGACGAGGTGGTGGGCATGCAGCATTTCGCGCAAGACGCATTGTTGACGGGCACGCTCTCCAGCGCGCCGTTTATCCAGGGCCAGTTCGACGGCGACCAGCTGTGGCAGGTCTTCAGCCCCTTCGCTCTGGCCCAGGCCCCAGGCTTCATGGATGTTGCCGCATGACCACCGCTACCACGCCCAAACCCCAAGCCGCCTCGCGCAGTCGCTCGCAGATCATCGTGCTGTTCATCGCGTTGATCGTGTTCATCATGTTGCTGTTCGCCAACTTCGCGTACCTCAACACCCAGTCCACCTACGACAAACAGTACATCGGCCACGCCGGCGAGCTTCGCGTGCTGTCCCAGCGTATCGCCAAGAACGCCACCGAAGCCGCGGCCGGCAAGGCGGCGGCGTTCAAGTTGCTGTCTGACGCGCGCAACGACTTCGCCCAGCGCTGGGGCTACCTGAAAAAAGGCGACATCGAGACCGGCCTGCCTGCCGCACCCAACGCCGTGCGTGCCGAGATGCGTGCGGTGCAGACCGATTGGGAAGCGCTGCTGAAAAACACCGACGCGATTCTCGCCAGCGAGCAGACGGTGCTGTCATTGCACCAAGTGGCCGCGACCCTGGCCGAAACGGTGCCGCAGTTGCAGATGGAGTCGGAAAAAGTCGTCGACATCCTTCTGCAACGTGGTGCCCCGGCCAGCCAAGTAGCCCTGGCCCAACGCCAGTCGTTGTTGGCCGAGCGAATCCTGGGCGCCGTGAACACTGTGCTCGCCGGCGACGAAACCGCCGCCCAGGCCGCCGACGCCTTTGGTCGCGACGCCAACCGCTTCGGCCAGGTGCTCAACGGCATGCTCCAGGGCAACGCCGGGTTGCGCATCAGCCAGGTCGAAGACCACGACGCCCGGGCACGGCTGGCGGAAATCGCCGAGTTGTTCGAATTCGTCTCGGGCTCTGTGGATGAAATCCTCGAAACCTCGCCGCAACTGTTCCAGGTGCGGGCGTCGGCGAGCAATATCTTCAACCTGTCGCAAACCCTGCTCGATGAAGCCTCGCACCTGGCCACCGGGTTTGAAAACCTCGCCAGCGGGCGCAGTTTCGACACCATCGGCGGCTATGTGCTGGGCCTGCTGGCGCTGACCTCGATCATCCTGATCGGCCTGGTAATGGTGCGCGAAACCAACCGCCAGCTGCATGAAACCGCCGAGAAGAACGAGCGCAACCAGAACGCGATCATGCGCCTGCTCGATGAAATCGAAGACCTCGCCGATGGCGACCTGACGGTGACTGCTTCGGTGACTGAAGACTTCACCGGCACCATCGCCGATTCGATCAACTACTCCGTGGACCAACTGCGCGACCTGGTCGCCACCATCAACCTCACCGCCGGCCAAGTCGCCGGCGCGGTGCAGGACACCCAGGCCACCGCCATGCACCTGGCCCAGGCTTCGGAGCACCAGGCCCAGCAGATTGCCGAAGCGTCCACCGCGATCAACGAGATGGCCCAGTCCATCGACCAGGTCTCGGCCAACGCCGCCGAATCCTCGGCGGTGGCGGAGCGCTCGGTAGAGATCGCCAACAAGGGCAACGAGGTGGTGCACAACACCATCCACGGCATGGACAACATTCGCGAGCAGATCCAGGACACCGCCAAGCGCATCAAGCGCCTGGGCGAGTCGTCCCAGGAGATTGGCGACATCGTCAGCCTGATCGACGACATTGCCGACCAGACCAACATCCTGGCCCTCAACGCCGCGATCCAGGCGAGCATGGCCGGGGACGCCGGGCGCGGTTTTGCCGTGGTCGCCGACGAAGTGCAACGGCTGGCCGAGCGCTCGTCGGCGGCTACGCGGCAGATCGAAACCCTGGTGCGCGCGATCCAGGCCGACACCAACGAAGCCGTGATTTCCATGGAGCAGACCACCACCGAAGTGGTGCGCGGTGCACGGCTGGCCCAGGACGCGGGGGTGGCCCTGGAAGAAATCGAAGGCGTGTCGAAAACCCTGGCGGCGTTGATCCAGAGCATTTCCAACGCGGCGCAGCAGCAGACTTCGTCGGCAGGGCAGATTTCCCTGACCATGAACGTGATCCAGCAGATCACCACCCAGACCTCGTCGGGCTCCACGGCCACCGCCGAAAGCATCGGCAACCTGGCGAAGATGGCCAGCCAGTTGCGGCGGTCGGTGTCGGGGTTCACCTTGCCGCCGCCCAAGCAGGTCGACAATTGAAATGCATTTTAAAGAACACCACTGTCCAATTGTGGGAGCTGGCTTGCCTGCGATAGCGATCTATCAACTGGCCCATGTATAGCTGACCCACCGCTATCGCAGGCAAGCCAGCTCCCACAGTTGATCTCCACCCGTCTGGAGATCCTAGCAACACCAGCAACCCACGAATTCTAAGCGGAGCAGTTATGGTTGATCGGCACGACTACGTGGCCCTCGAATGGGTCAAGGGCGACATTGCCGAAACCCTGAAACAGGCGCGTTCGGCGCTGGATGCCTTCGTCGAGACCGCTGACGCCGACGCCATCGGCGAGTGCCTGGCCGGCATCCATCAGGTGCATGGCGCGCTGCAGATGGTCGAGTTCTACGGCGCGGCCCTGCTGGCCGAAGAGCTTGAAGAACTCGCCCTGGCACTCCAGGCCGGGCACGTCAGCCAGCGCGACGAAAGCATCCGCCTGCTGCAACAGGCCCTCAACCAGCTGCCGCTGTACCTGGACCGCGTGCACAGCGCCCGCCGCGACTTGCCGCTGGTGGTCTTGCCACTGCTCAACGACCTGCGCAGTGCGCGCGGCGAAAGCCTGTTGTCGGAGACCAGCCTGTTCAGCCCGCAGCTGCTGTCGATTGCGCCGCTGCCCGACGAAGCCCTGGCCCAGCGTGCGTTGCCCGACCTGCACGAACAACTGCGTCAGTGGCACCAACTCTTGCAACAAGCCCTCGCCGGCCTGCTGCGCGAAGACCACGGCCCCAGCAACCTGGAAGACATGGCGCGGGTCTTTGCGCGCCTCGAAGCGCTGTGCCAAGGCGCGCCGCTGCTGCCGTTGTGGCAAGTCACCTCGGCGCTGGTCGAAGGCATGCTCACCGGCGTGATCGCCAACAGCCCGGCCCTGCGCAGCCTGCTCAAGGCCAGCGACAAGCAACTCAAGCGCCTGTTGGCCCAAGGCATCGGCGGCATCAACCAACCAGCGCCGGATGAACTGCTCAAAAGCCTGTTGTTCTACGTCGCCAAAGTGACCCGACCGACGCCGCGCATGCAAAGCCTGAAAGAACGCTACGGCCTGGACGAAGCCTTGCCCGACAGTGCCGTGGTCGATGCCGAGCGTGCGCGCCTGGCCGGGCCGGACCGCAATGCCATGGGCTCGGTGCTTGGCGCGTTGTGCGAAGAACTGGTGCGGGTCAAGGAGCGTCTCGACCTGTTCGTGCGCAGCGATCGCCAGCACACCAGCGACCTTGAGGCCTTGCTCGCGCCGCTGCGGCAGATCGCCGACACCCTGGCGGTGCTGGGCTTCGGCCAGCCGCGCAAAGTGATCATCGACCAGTTGGCCGTGGTACTGAGCCTGGTCCAGGGCCAACGCGAACCCAACGACGCCGTGTTGATGGACGTTGCGGGCGCCTTGCTTTATGTCGAAGCCACGCTGGCGGGCATGGTCGGCACCGTCGAACCGGAAAGCCGCGAAGAAAGCCGCCTGCCCACCACCGACCTGACTCAGATCCACCAGTTGGTGATCCGCGAATCCTGCCAGTGCCTCAAGCAAGCCAAGGAACTGGTGATCGACTGCATCGAGGCCCATTGGGACCGCCAGCGCCTGGAGTCTCTGCCGGAGTTGCTGAGCCAGGTGCGCGGCGCCCTGGCGATGATTCCCCTGCCACGCGCAGCGAGCCTGATGCGCGGCTGCACCGATTACGTCGATGAGCAGCTGATGAGCGGCGACACGACGCCGTCCGAGGTGCAACTGGGGCATTTTGCCGATGTGATCAGCAGCCTGGAGTACTACCTGGAACGCATGCTCCAGGACCCGGATGCCGCAGGCGAGCGGGTGCTGGAATTGGCCACCGAAGGCCTTGCGGCACTCGGTTACCTGCCGGCTGAAAAACCGTGGCGCCAGGCGCTGGTTGCGCCGGAGGGTGCGCTGACCACCGAAGCCACCCCGAGCCAGTCCCAGTTCGATGCGCTGGCCAGCCCGACGTCGCGCCTGAACCCGCCGGCCCTGCAACGCCCGGGCAGCCTGTTGCCACCCCCGGACGATGAAGAACCCATCGACGACGAACTGCGCGAAGTCTTCCTTGAAGAAACCGACGAAGTCCTCGAGGTGCTGCACCGCTACCTGCCCAACAGTGCCGACAAAACCGCCCAGGGCGAAATGCGCCGCGCCTTCCACACCTTGAAAGGCAGCGGCCGCATGGTGCGCGCCCTGGTGCTGGCCGAGCTGGCCTGGGCCGTGGAGAACCTGCTCAACCGCGTGCTGGAACGCAGCGTGGCTTTGGGCCCCGAAGTACAAGAAGTGTTGGATGAAACGGTGGCCTTGCTGCCGGAGCTGATCGCCGATTTCGCCACCGACGATCAACACCAGCGCGATGAAGTCGACGCCCTGGCCGCCCGCGCCCACGCCTTGGCCAGCGGCACGCCCGAGCCAGCGGCTGAAGCCCATGACCCGATGTTGCTGGAGATCTTCCGCAACGAAGCCCAGAGCCATCTGGACAGCCTCAACCACTTCCTGCAACAGGCCGCTGAACATGTGCCGCTGCAAGTCAGCGATGAACTGCAACGCGCCCTGCACACCCTCAAGGGCAGTGCCTATATGGCCGGCGTGTTGCCTATCGCCGAACTGGCCCGCCCGCTCGACCACCTGACCCGCGAGTACAAGGCTCACCGCCTGCCGCTGGACCTGGACGAAGTGGAGTTGCTGCTGGAGGCCGAAGGCCTGTTCCAGCGTGGGGTGCGCCAGCTGGACCGCGACCCGCTGGCGCCGATCAAGGGCGCCGAAGACTTGATCAGTCGCACCCAAAGCCTGCTCGACAGCCAACTGACCGCGCTGCTCGACGCCCCGCACACGGGCCTGCGCATCAAGCGCGACCCGCAGTTGATCGCCAACTTCCTGGCCCAGGGCATGGACATCCTGCTCGACGCCGAAAACCTGCTGCGCCGCTGGCAACAGCACCCGGGCGAGCGTCAGGAACTGACGGCGCTGCTGGATGAGCTGACCACCCTGGGGGAGGGCGCGCACATCGCCGACCTGCATGCCATCGACGCCCTGTGCGAAGCGCTGCTCGACCTGTACGGCGCGGTGGAAGAGAGCAGCCTGGCGGTGAGCGAGCGGTTTTTCCATGAGGCCGAACAGGCCCATGAAGCCCTGATCAACATGCTCGACCAACTGGCGGCCGGCCAGGAAATCAGCCCGGCCCCTGCTCGGGTCGAGGCGCTGCGTGAGCTGCTGGATGAGGCGTTGGATCCATCTGCCACTGGCCTGATCAAAAGCGATGGCAGCCGAGCGCTGAGCATTGCCGAGCTGGGTGCCGCGACCCAGCAGTTGGAGCATGAAACGGCCATGGACGACGAGATCGTCGAGATCTTCCTCGAAGAGGCCGTGGACATCCTCGACAGTGCCGGGCAGTCGCTCAAGCGTTGGCTCCTGGAGCCTGAAAACGCCGCGCCGTTGTCGTCGTTGCAACGCGACCTGCACACCCTCAAGGGCGGCGCGCGCATGGCCGAAATCGGCCCGATCGGCGACCTGGCCCATGAGCTGGAATGCCTGTACGAAGGCCTGGTAGACCGTCGCTACAGCTACAGCGCCGAGCTGTCCCAGGTGCTGATGGCCAGCCATGAACACCTGGCCTTGCAGCTGGAAGAGCTGCAAGGCCAGCAACCCTTGAGCGACAGCCGTGAGCTGGTCGACAAGCTGCGCGCCGTGCGCCAGGGCAACCCACCGACGGCACCCGCGGTGGTGGCGCCAGCGTCGGGAGCCGACCCTGAGTTGCTGGATATCTTCCTCGAAGAAGCCGCCGACATTCTCGACAGCTCCAGCAGCGCCTTGGTGCGCTGGCAAGCCGAGCCTGGCAACCGCCAGGAAGTGGAAACCCTGCTGCGCGACCTGCACACCCTCAAGGGCGGTGCGCGCATGGTCGAGATTGTGCCGATTGGCGATCTGGCCCACGAGTTGGAGACGCTGTACGAAGGGCTTTCGGCGGGGTTGTTGGTGCCGTCGGCAGAACTGTTTGCGCTGCTGCAAGGCTGCCATGACCGCCTGGCCCAGATGATCGACGCGGTGGCCGATGGCTTGCCGGTGGGCTCGGTGGACAAGCTGATCCAGCGTATCAAAAGCCTGGTACACCCCAGCGATGAGCCGGTAGTACCGGTAGCATTGCCGACTGGCAAGGCCGAGGCGGCGGTCGACCCGACGGCCGACATGGTGAAGATCTCCGCCGAGCTGCTGGACGACTTGGTCAACCTGGCCGGTGAAACCTCGATCTTCCGTGGCCGCATCGAGCAACAAGTCAACGACGCGCGCATCGCCCTGACCGAAGTGGAAACGACGATTGAGCGCATGCGCGACCAACTGCGCCGGCTCGACACCGAGACCCAGGGCCGCATCCTCAGCCGCCAGCAGGCCGAGGCCGAACGTCTGGGTTATGAAGAATTCGATCCGCTGGAAATGGACCGTCATTCCCAGTTGCAGCAACTGTCGCGCGCGTTGTCCGAATCTGCCTCCGACCTGCTCGACCTCAAGGACACGCTCGACCGTCGCAATCAGGACGCCCATGACCTGTTGCAGCAACAGGCACGCATCAACACCGAGTTGCAGGAAGGCCTGATGCGCACGCGCATGGTGCCGTTCGAACGCATGCTGCCGCGCCTCAAGCGCATCGTGCGGCAAGTGGCGGGCGAGTTGGGCAAGGACGTGGAATTTGTGGTCGGCAACGCCGAGGGCGAGATGGACCGCAATGTGCTCGAACGCATGGCGGCGCCCCTGGAACACATGTTGCGCAATGCGGTGGACCATGGCCTGGAATCCCGCGATGCGCGGCTGCTGGCCGGCAAGCCGGAGAAGGGCCGTATCACCCTGGACCTGACTCACGAAGGCGGCGATATCGTTTTCGATATGCGCGACGACGGCGCCGGCGTACCGCTGGAGGCCGTGCGGCGCAAGGCGATCAAGCGCGGCTTGCTCGACCCGAATCAAGAGATCAGCGACCGCGACGTGTTGCAGTTCATCCTGCAGCCGGGTTTTTCCACGGCCGAAAAAATCACGCAGATCTCCGGGCGTGGCGTGGGCATGGACGTGGTGCATGAAGAGGTGCGCCAGTTGGGCGGCTCGATGTTCATTGAATCGACGCCTGGGGTGGGCGTGCACTTTCGTATTCGCTTGCCGTTTACCGTGTCGGTCAACCGGGCGTTGATGGTGCAGTGCGCGGACGACCAATACGCAATCCCGCTCAACACCATCGAAGGCCTGGTGAGCGTGCTGCCCCATGAGCTGGCGGGGCATTATCAGCAGGATCCGCCGCGTTATGAATACGCCGGCCAGCGCTACGAACTGTTCTACCTTGGCGACCTGTTGCACACCATCAGCCGTCCGAAACTGCTGGGCCAGTACCAGCCCGTGCCGGTGCTGCTGGTGCAGTGCAACGAGCGGCGCGTGGCGGTGCAAGTGGACGCCATGGCGGGTACGCGGGAGATCGTGGTCAAGGGGCTGGGGCCGCAGTTTGCGGGGGTGCAGGGCTTGTCCGGCGCGACCATCCTGGGCGACGGCCGTGTGGTGCTGATCATCGACTTGCTCGCGCACATCCGCGCTCGGCAGCCGGTCTTGCCGGCCCAGACATTCGACGCGCCGCTGGTCCTCAATGACCCGCTGAAAAAGCGCCCATTGCTGGTGCTGGTGGTGGACGACTCGGTCACCGTGCGCAAAGTCACCAGCCGCCTGCTGGAACGCAACGGCATGAACGTGCTCACCGCCAAGGACGGCATCGACGCCATCGCGGTGCTGGAAGAACACACGCCGGACCTGATGCTGCTGGACATCGAAATGCCGCGCATGGACGGCTTCGAAGTGGCCACCCAAGTGCGCAACGATCCTCGGCTGATGCGCCTGCCGATCATCATGATCACCTCCCGCACCGGCCAGAAACACCGCGACCGCGCCATGGCCATTGGCGTGAATGACTACCTCGGCAAGCCGTACCAAGAGTCGGTGCTGCTCGAAAGCATCGCCTACTGGAGCAAGTCCCATGCTTGACCACCGCACCAGCCAACTCACCGGCCTGCTGCTGCCCCTGGCCGACCGCCACCTGGTGTTGCCCAACGTCGCGGTTGCCGAGCTGATCGACTTCCAGCGCGGCGAACCCGCCAGCGACGCGCCGCCGTGGTACCTGCGGCAAGTGACGTGGCGCGATCAGCAACTGCCGCTGATCAGCTTTGAAGCCGCGTGCGGCGAAGCCATCGTCGCCGGCGAACGCTCACGCATCGTGGTGCTCAACGCCCTGGGCGGGCGGCCGACGTTGAAGTTCATTGCGCTGGTAATCCAGGGGATCCCCCGCTCGTACAAGCTCGACAGTCAACTCAGCTACGTGGACGTGCCGCTGTGCCCGCTGGAACTGGCGGCAGTGCAGGTGGGTGAGCATGTGGCGAAGGTGCCGGATTTGTTGGGGCTTGAAGCCCTGTTGATAGAGTCCGGCCTGGCCTGAACCTACGCCCTCTGAAGATCCAATGTGGGAGCTGGCTTGCCTGCGATAGCGGCTTGTCAGTCACTGCATCAACAGCTGGCCTACCGCAATCGCCGGCAAGCCGGCTCCTACAAATTGCTGTGCGACCTCCACCCCTCGGTGTAGGGCCCGGACTGAAAGTGGGTCTGAAATCTCTTTAAGTCTCTCGCGGGGATTTTTGCCGATTGTTGAGTGCTAGCGTTTCTTGCTCAACCCCATCAGCAAGGACTCGCAAATGGCCGTTCCACCCGCGCCCCCAGGCGTTTCGCTGCAAGACAATATCGCTATCGCCAACAACCGCAGGCTGCACTTGAAGCCAGGTTCGGCGTTCATGTATTCGTGGTTCTACTCACAGGTCCGAGGGCGTGGCCCTTGGGATTACAAACAGAAAAGCCTGAAGTATGAGGCGTTCGGAAACTTCAATTATGGTGCCACAGGTACGGTGCTGGGCATTCCCGAGCATGTCCTGTTGCGGGCAGCAGGTGCCGCTCAAACATTCGCAGAAACCACCAAGCCGGAATATGGGTCATGGTGGGGAGGAGAACCTTTTGGCGATGATCCTCGCGATCAATATTGGATAAGGAGGGGGATTGAGTATGCAATTTCTCAGGGCTACTAAAGGCCTCTTGCCGATCCTGCGCAACTGCCTGCTGGTAGCCTGCCTGATGTATATCGGGGGCAATTGGATCATGTCATCCGGCACGCCGGATTTGGACGAAGTGGTTTTGAAACACTCTTTGGGCAACGGCAACTCAATTTATGGAGCGCGTGACGGACAAGGCGGCGCGACAGTGGGATTTTCCTACAGGTACTACGTTTATAAGGACTTAGGCAGTGACCGGGAGATACTGACAGCGCTGATGTCGGCACACCCCTTTTTGAAAACCAAAGAGCCTGGTGTCCAAGTGACTCGGGTGGATGGCGTCATCCACCTCATTGTTCGTGGTGAGGTTTATGAGTACCGCAGCTATCCGCTCGAAGGTTTGGGGGGGGTGAGCATAGACATGAAGTTGTAGACCGGCGGGCTTCGGATTTTTCCTGCAGGATTTTGGGCTGTACATGAACTTGTCGCGTGCAGCCAGCGCGCCTAGTCTTCGTCCGGTCATCGCAAAAAAACGGTGACACGGACGTGCAAGTCCGACGAAATCTGTTTAAGCATGTCGAACCCTTCATCCAACCTCTTCAGCGTAAATCCGCACGAAAACACCGAAACCCTGCTGGTCAACGCCAGCGAAACCCTTTCGTCCCTCAGCGCATTGACCTGCAATCTCGCCTTCGACCTGGACACCTCCCAGCGCGCAATCCTGCTCGGCATCCAGCAAATGGCGGAGCTGGGGCAGTTGCTGATTGATAGGGCGTTGGAGCAAGTCAGCCCGGCGACAGCTGCTTAAAACGGTCCCAAGCAGGGACTGATCGTTCCCTTTTGGGGACCGCTATTTAACAAGCGCCACTGAACAAATGTGGGAGCTGGCTTGCCTGCGATGGCGGACTGTCAGTTGACCTATCTACAGCTGACCCACCGCTACCGCAGGCAAGCCAGCTCCCACAGTTTTAATATTCGTACGGGCGAAGTTCGTGGCTGTTGAGGTTTTGTTACTCCAGCCGTAACGATCCACCGCCGGGCTTGATTGATCCCCCCCCCGATTCACTCCTAAGGTACAGCCCACGACAGCAAACCCCGTGGAGCGACCATGACAACAACCATCACCCCCGACTCGCGCTGGACGCGGCGGCGCGACGAGAAGCAGCGGCGGCTCGGGCTGGTCAAACAGTACGCAGACGGGGCCGTGTTGCCCAGCGACAAGATCGTCGAGGCTCTGGAAGCCCTGATCCTCCCCGGCGACCGTGTGGTGCTGGAAGGCAACAACCAGAAACAAGCCGACTTCCTCTCCCGCTCCCTGGCCAAGGCCGATCCCTCCAAGCTCCACGAATTGCACATGATCATGCCCAGTGTCGGCCGTTCCGAGCACCTGGACCTGTTTGAAAAAGGCATCGCCCGCAAGCTCGATTTCTCCTTCGCCGGTACCCAGTCCCTGCGCATCAGCCAGTTGCTCGAAGACGGCCTGCTGGAAATCGGCGCGATCCACACCTACATCGAACTCTACGCACGGCTGGTGGTGGACCTGATCCCCAACGTCGTGCTGTCTGCCGGTTTCATGGCCGACCGCGCCGGCAACATCTACACCGGCGCCAGCACCGAAGACACCCCCGCGTTGATCGAGCCCGCGGCCTTCAGTGATGGCATCGTGATCGTGCAGGTCAACCAGTTGGTGGACGACGTCACCGATTTGCCCCGCGTCGACATCCCGGCCAGTTGGGTGGACTTCGTAGTGGTGGCTGACAAGCCGTTCTACATCGAGCCGCTGTTCACCCGCGACCCGCGCCACATCAAGCCGGTGCACGTGCTGATGGCGATGATGGCGATCCGTGGCATCTACGAAAAACACAATGTGCAGTCCCTCAACCACGGCATCGGTTTCAACACCGCCGCCATTGAATTGATCCTGCCCACCTACGGCGAATCCCTGGGTCTCAAGGGCAAGATCTGCCGCAACTGGACTCTCAACCCGCACCCCACGCTGATTCCCGCCATCGAAAGCGGCTGGGTGGAAAGCGTGCATTGCTTTGGTACCGAGCTGGGCATGGAGAACTACATCGCCGCACGGCCGGATGTGTTCTTCACCGGCCGCGATGGCTCGATGCGTTCCAACCGAATGTTCTGCCAACTGGCTGGCCAATACGCGGTGGACCTGTTTATCGGCGCCACCCTGCAAGTCGACGGCGACGGCCATTCCTCCACCGTGACCCGTGGCCGGCTCGCCGGTTTCGGCGGTGCGCCGAACATGGGCCACGACCCACGTGGTCGTCGTCATGGCACCCCGGCGTGGCTGGACATGCGCCACGACGACGCGCCCGAAGCCCTGTTGGAGCGCGGCAAAAAGCTCGTCGTGCAAATGGTCGAGACCTTCCAGGAAGGCGGCAAACCCACCTTCGTCGACACCCTCGACGCGGTGGAAGTCGCGCGCAAAAGCGGCATGCCCCTGGCGCCGATCATGATCTACGGCGACGACGTCACCCACCTGCTCACCGAAGAAGGCATCGCCTACCTGTACAAGGCGCGCTCCCTGGAGGAGCGCCAGGCGATGATCGCCGCCGTCGCCGGCGTCACCGCCATCGGCCTGCGCCACAACCCCAAGGACACCGCACGCATGCGCCGCGAAGGCCTGATCGCCTTGCCCGAAGACTTGGGCATCCGCCGCACCGACGCCACCCGCGAGCTGTTGGCCGCCAAGAGCGTGGCCGACCTGGTGGACTGGTCCGGTGGCCTGTACAACCCGCCCGCCAAGTTCAGGAGCTGGTAAATGCGCGCCCTCAAACTGCATGAATTGACCCTTGCTGATCGCCTGGCGGACATGGCGGTCGACGCCTTGATTGATGAGGCGGACCTGTCGCCCAAGCCGGCCTTGGTGGACCGTCGCGGCAACGGCGCCCACAGCGATTTGCACCTGGGCCTGATGCACGCCTCAGCGCTCTCGCTGTGGCCGATGTTCAAGGAAATGGCCGAAGCGGCCATCGAATTCGGCGAAGTCGGTTTGCCCCTGCGTGAAGCCTTGGGGCGGATCGGCCGCGAAGGCGAGCAAGCCATGCTCGCCACCACTCACGGCGTGAATACCCATCGCGGCGCGATCTGGGCCCTCGGTTTGCTCACCGCTGCGGCAGCGCTGGCGCCCCGTGCCGTCACGCTGACCGCCGCCCGGCTGGCCCTGCTCAACGACCGCTATGCCCCACAACCGATGAGCCACGGTGCCCAGGTCGCGCAACGCTACGGCGCACGCGGCGCCCGTGAAGAAGCGCAACTGGGCTTCCCTTCGGTGATGCAGCGCGGCCTGCCGCAACTGCGCAAAAGTCGTCTGCAAGAGGCCGGCGAGCAGAACGCCCGGCTCGATGCCTTGCTCGCGATCATGACCGAGCTGGCCGACACCTGCGTGCTCTACCGCGCAGGCCCTGAAGGCATCAGCGCCATGCAACACGGCGCCCAGGCCGTGCTGGATGCGGGCGGCAGCGCGACCCTGGCCGGTCGCCGCCACCTGCATGCGCTGGACCAACACCTGCTGGCCCTGAATGCCTCCCCGGGCGGCGCCGCCGATCTGTTGGCCGCCTGCCTGTTTATCGACCGCCTCGACGGAGCGTTGTGATGGAAACCTTATCCTTTGAATTCCCCGCCGGGCAGCCGCCCAAAGGCCGTGCGCTGGTGGGGTGTGTCGGCTCCGGCGACCTGGAAGTGCTGCTGGAACCGGGCACGTCGGGCACCCTGACCATCCAGGTGCAGACCTCGGTCAACGGCGCCGAGCAGCGCTGGCAACACCTGTTCGAACGCATTTTCCAGGAACAGACGCCACCCGCCTTGAAGATCGATATCCACGACTTCGGCGCGACACCCGGCGTGGTGCGCCTGCGCCTGGAGCAAGGGCTTGAGGAGGTCGGCCATGACTGACTTACTCGCCAAACACAGCTTCGTCGAACTGGGTGCCCGCCAGCGTGCCAAGGCCTTGCTGGACGCTGGCACTTACCGCGAACTGATCGACCCGTTCCAGCGCGTCATGTCGCCATGGCTCAGCCGCCAGGGCGTGGTGCCGCAAGCCGATGACGGCGTGGTGATCGCCAAGGGCAGCGTCGCCGGCAAACCGGTGGTGATCGCGGCCATCGAAGGTAACTTCCAGGGCGGCAGCCTCGGCGAAGTCGGCGGTGCAAAAATCGCCGGGGCGCTTGAGCTGGCGGCCGAAGACAACCGCCAGGGCATTCCCACGCGTGCCGTGCTGTTGCTGGAAACCGGTGGCGTGCGCCTGCAGGAAGCCAACCTGGGGTTGGCGGCGATTGCCGACATCCACGCGGCGATTGTCGACCTGCGCCAGTACCAGCCGGTGATCGGTGTGGTGGCGGGCAGCGTCGGTTGCTTTGGCGGCATGTCCATTGCGGCCGGGCTGTGCAGTTACCTGGTGGTCACCCGCGAAGCACGGGTGGGCCTGAACGGCCCGCAGGTGATTGAGCAGGAAGCCGGCCTGGACGAATACGACTCCCGCGACCGGCCATTCATCTGGAGCCTTACCGGTGGCGAACAACGCTTCAACAGCGGGTTGGCCGACCGTTACGTGGCCGATGATGTGGCCGAGATTCAGCAGACCGTCAACGCCTTGCTGGAGCAGGGCCTGCCCGCTCAACCACGCAGTCGCCAGGCCGAGCACTACCTGGCGCGCCTGGCCGAACTGGACGCCACGCCACAAATCGACGCGGCGACGGTGCGTGCGCTGTATCAAGGAGATCGCTCATGAGAGGTTTGCAGTGGTTCAACGCGTTAAGCGTGGGGGCAACGCCTGTCGAGGGTTTGCCGGCTTCGCTGACAGTGGCTGACGGCCTGTTGGGCGGACAACCTGTGCGCTTTATCGCCGTGGTCACCGACCCGCACAACCGCTTTCCCCGCGCACGCAACGGCGAGGTCGGTTTGCTCGAAGGCTGGGGCCTGGCCAAGGCGGTGGATGAAGCCATCGCCCGTGGCGACAAGCGCCCGCTGATCGCCATCGTCGACGTGCCGAGCCAGGCCTACGGCCGTCGCGAAGAAGCCCTCGGTATCCACCAGGCCCTGGCCGCCGCCGCTGACAGCTATGCCCGCGCACGGCTGGCCGGGCACCCGGTGATTGCGCTGCTGGTGGGCAAGGCGATGTCGGGCGCGTTCCTCGCCCACGGCTACCAGGCCAACCGCCTGATCGCCCTGCGCGACCCGGGCGTGATGGTGCACGCCATGGGCAAGGCCTCGGCGGCGCGGGTCACTCTGCGCAGTATCGAAGAGCTGGAAGCGTTGGCCGCCAGCGTGCCGCCCATGGCGTATGACATCGACAGCTATGCCAGCCTGGGTTTGCTGTGGGAAACCTTGTCGGTTGAGCAGATTGAACAGCCGACGCCACAGGATGTGGCGCGGGTGGGCGATTGCCTGGTGAATGCAATCAAGGACATCGACAGCACCGATTTGAGCAACCGCCTGGGTGCTCCCCATCGCGCCGCCTCCAGCCACGTGCGCCACCTGCTGCGGGAGCAATGGTGAACGCGCACGACTTGCTCTGGGGCATGACCCCGGCGCACCTGCCCGCTGACGCCCCGGCGTGGGCGGCGCAGGCGGTGGGCACGGTGGTGGTGCGCCGCGCCACCGTTGCCGCAGGTTATGTCCCGGTGGGCGTGCGCGGCGGGTCGCGTGAGCAACGGTTTGCGGCATTGATGCCGCTGGCCGCCGTGCAACGGCGCGTAGCACCGGAAGCATTGCGTGACGTTGTCTCTCGACGGGACTTGCCCGCATTGCAGGCTCTGGATCAATTGCGGCCGGTGCTGGCGACCTTGAATTGGGGGGTCACCGGCAGCGCCGGATTTGAGTTGGCCACGGGTATTGAAGCGCTGCATGCCCAGAGCGACCTGGATCTGATGCTGCGCACGCCCCAGCCGCTGGACCGCAGCGAGGCGCGCGACCTGCTGGCAACCTTGGACCAGGCGGTGTGCGCCGTGGACTTGCAATTGCAAACGCCCTTCGGCGCAGTGGCCTTGCGCGAATGGGCCGGCTCCTCACGGCGGGTGCTGTTGAAAACCGCCAGTGGCGCCCATCTGGTGCTCGACCCTTGGCAGGCCGTGGCATGAGCAGTCTTCTGGTGTTCCCCGGGCAAGGCGCCCAGCGGCCGGGCATGCTCCAGGCGCTGCCCGCCGATGTGCTGGATGAAGCCAGCCAGGCGTTGGGTGAGGACGTTCGCACCCTGGATTCAGCGCACGCCTTGGCCGATACCCGCGCCGTCCAGCTGTGCCTGCTGATCGCCGGCGTGGCCCACGCCCGGCTGTTGCAACACACCCCGGATTACGTCGCGGGCCTCTCCATCGGGGCGTACCCGGCCGCCGTGATCGCCGGTGCCCTGGAGTTTGCCGACGCGGTGAAACTGGTCAGCCTGCGCGGCGAGCTGATGCAAAACGCTTATCCACACGGCTACGGGATGACGGCCATCATCGGCCCGCCGTTATCCACCGTCGAAGCGCTACTGGCTGAAATGAATAGCCCCGAAACCCCGGTGTACCTGGCCAACATCAACGCCGACAACCAGACCGTGATCGCCGGCAGCGACGCCGCCATGGCGCGTGTGGCCCAACGTATCAAAGGCAGCGGCGTGGCCAAGCGCCTGGCCGTGAGTGTGCCGTCGCACTGTGCATTGCTGGAGCAACCGGCCCAGGTGCTGGCCCAGGCGTTTGTTGCGCTCAAGCCGCCGCGCATCACCTACCTGAGCAGCACCCGTGCGCGACCTGTGCACAACCCCGAACAACTGCGCGACGACCTGGCGTTCAACATGTGCCGCGTCGTCGACTGGCGCGGCACGGTGCAAAGCGCCTACGAGCGTGGCGTGCGCCTGCAAATCGAGCTGCCCCCCGGCGCCGTGCTCACCGGTTTGTCACGCCGCGTGTTCGAGCAAGGCACGGTGATCGCCTGCGAGGGCGCACGCCTGGACACCTTGCAGGCCCTGCTGCAAGAGGAGGAGCGCCGCCACCGATAAAGCACCACCCAAGGCTTTCGAAGCACAACAACAACAATTTCGATCGAGCACTTTGAGGACAACAACGATGATTATCTACGGTGTGGCATTGCTGGCGATCTGCACGCTGGCGGGCGTGATCATGGGCGACATGCTCGGCGTGTTGCTGGGCGTCAAATCCAACGTGGGCGGGGTAGGCATCGCAATGATTCTGCTGATCTGCGCCCGTTTGTGGATGCAAAAACGCGGCGGCATGACCAAGGACTGCGAGATGGGCGTGGGCTTCTGGGGCGCCATGTACATCCCGGTGGTGGTGGCGATGGCGGCGCAACAAAACGTGGTCACGGCCTTGCACGGCGGTCCTGTCGCGGTCCTGGCGGCGATTGGTTCCGTGGTGGTCTGCGGTTGCACCATCGCGCTCATCAGCCGCACCCATAAGGGCGAACCCTTGCCCGCCGAAGAGCCGCTGATCGCTGCTGCGGGAGGTCGCTGATATGTGGGATCTCATCGAAAAAGGGTTGGAGCATAACGGCCTGATCACCGCCTTTGCCTTCGTCGGCGTGGTGATGTGGATTTCCGTGGTGCTGTCCAAGCGCCTCACGTTTGGGCGCATTCATGGTTCGGCAATTGCCATCGTCATCGGCCTGGTTCTGGCGTGGGTCGGTGGCACGGTCACCGGCGGGCAAAAGGGCCTGGCCGACATGGCGCTGTTCTCCGGCATTGGCTTGATGGGCGGTGCGATGCTGCGTGACTTCGCCATCGTTGCCACGGCGTTTGAAGTGCAAGCCACCGAGGCGCGCAAGGCCGGGTTGATTGGTGTGATTGCGCTGCTGTTGGGCACGGTGTTGCCGTTCATTGTGGGCGCCAGCATGGCGTGGGCATTTGGTTATCGTGATGCGATCAGCATGACCACCATCGGTGCTGGCGCGGTGACGTACATCGTCGGTCCGGTGACCGGGGCGGCCATTGGCGCGACCTCGGATGTGATGGCGCTGTCGATTGCCACAGGCTTGATCAAGGCGATTTTGGTGATGGTCGGCACACCGGTGGCGGCACGTTGGATGGGCCTGGACAACCCGCGCTCGGCCATGGTGTTTGGTGGGTTGGCTGGCACCGTCAGCGGTGTGACAGCGGGGCTGGCGGCGACGGATCGGCGGTTGGTGCCCTACGGCGCGCTGACGGCGACGTTCCATACCGGGCTTGGGTGTTTGCTCGGGCCTTCGGTGTTGTATTTCATCGTACGCGGCCTCGTCGGCTAACCCCCGGCCCGGCGTTGTCTGGCCTGGCGTCTTCGCGGGCAAGCCCGCTCCCACATTTTGATTTGTGAATACAGTTAAATGTGGGAGCTGGCTTGCCTGCCATGGCGATTTTGAGGACGACATCGCCGGCAAGCCGAGCTCCTACAAGGGATGGTCAAGATTGGCGATTGGCGTACATCCGACACTCTGCCAACAACGCCAACAGGTTTGGGTCCCTTTCCTTGGCTTTGAGGAACACCACCCCAATCTGCTGCTGCAACCGGTACCGGGGTTGCAGCGGGATCAGCTTCACCCGGTTCTCATACACCGCTGCAATCCGCCCGGGTAGCAGCGCATAACCCACGCCCGAGCTGACCATGCTCAGCAGGGTGAAGATGTCATTGACCTGCATCGCCACCTTCGGCTCGAACCCCGCCTGCTGGAACACGCGGTTGCCATCTTGGTGGGTGGCGAAGCCTTGGGTGAGGGTGATGAAGGTGGCGTCGCGTACATCCGCCAGGTCGATCTGCTGTTCGCGGTCGAAGGGTGAGTCGGCCGGGGTAGCCAGGAAGATGTCATCGGAAAACAGCGCGATCTGCTCGCAATCGGGGTCGTTGGCATGCTCATCCAGGGAGATGAGGATGGCGTCCACTTCCATGTTCTTGAGCTTGTAGAGCAGGTCGAAGTTGGAGCCCAGGATCAGGTCGATGTTGAGTTCGCTGCGGCGGATCTTCAGGCCCATGATCAATTGCGGCACGGTCTTCACCGTGAGCGAATACAGTGAACCCAGCTTGAAGCGCTCCGCCGAATAGCCCGCCGCTTCACGGGTGAGGCGCACGCTGTCGACCACGTCGGCCACCAGTTTCTGTGCGCGCTCCTCCAACACGTAGGCACTTTCCAGCGGCGTGAGGTTGCGCCCTTCGTGCTTGAACAACGGGCAGCGCAGGGCGTTTTCCAGGGAGTGGATGGCGCGGTGCACGCTGACGTTGCTGGTTTGCAGCTCGGCGGCGGCGCGGGCCAGGTTGCCGGTGCGCATGAACGCCAGGAAGATTTCCAGCTTCTTGAGGGTGAACTCTTCGTCGATCAGCATGGCGGTCACTCTTGTTCGAATGCCGTCGATTGTGCCCCTAAAACCAGTTCACTCCCAGCCATGCACTGCCCAGGCCCAGCAGTACGCCGACGATGATCAGCCAGATCGCGTTGAGCCGCGTGTAATAGACCACGGCAGCGCTGGCCAGGGTCAGGACCAGGCTGGTGGTGTTGTTTTCCAGGCTGTTCATCAGGATGTAGGTGGAGGCGAGGATCAGGCCGATGGAGATCGGCAACAGGCTGCGCTTGACCCGTTGCACCCAGGGCGTCTGGGTGTGTTTTTCCAGCCAGCCGGCGCCGACGTAGGCCAATACCGAGCAGGGCACGAGCTTGGCCAGCAAGGCCACCAGCGCCCCCGGCAGCCCTGCCGCCTGTTGGCCGATGAACACCAGGAACATGCCGTTGGGCCCCGGCAGCGCCTGTGACAGGGCGAAGAACGCGACGAATTGCGCGTCGGTGATCCAGTGCATGTCCACCACGGTGTAACGGTGGATGTCGCCAATGGCCACGGTATTGCCGCCAATCGCCATCAGCGACCACAGCGCGCATTGGATCATCAGGTGCAGGAGGACGGTCTGCATCAGCCGGCCACCTTTTTCGTGTCGATGAAACTCAAGGCCAGGGAGCTGGGGATGCTGATCAGCAGCACCATCCACAGTGGCAGCACCAGCACCGCCATCAACACGAAGGTCAGCACAAAGGCGCTGTAATTGGCCAGGTTGCGGGGCATGGCCTTGAGCAAGCGCAGTGTTGTACCCAGCATCAGCCCGGTGGCAATCGGCATCACCGCGCCGAAAATTTGCTGCACCACCTCATGGCTCCACCACTTGGCATAAGCGAAACCGGCCAACACGGTGATCAGCGAGGGGAACAGGTACAGCCCGCAGACGGTCACAACCGCACCCGGCAAGCCGTGCAGGCGACGGCCGAAGATGATGCCGACGTTGGCAATATTGGGGCCGGGGAAGAATTGGCCGGTGGTGAGCAGTTCGTTGAAACCCTGCTCGCTGACCCAGCGCCTGCGGTCGACCATCATCTGCCGTGCCCAGGGCATCACGCCGCCAAAGCCGAACAGGCCGACCATGGCGAAGTTGTAAAAAAGCTGCCATAGGCTGGGGGGCGGCGCGTCGGGTTCAAGCTCGGGCATGGATAACACCACTCTAAAGGGCGGAAACACCCCCTGTAGGAGCCGGCTTGCCGGCGATGGCGGCAGTCAGGCCACCACCACGCTCAAGGGCCTCATCGCCGGCAAGCCGGCTCCTACAAGGATTGTGCGAATCATCCGATGGGCAGTGGTCGTTGGGCAAATGAAGAAAGGGTGTTACCTGAAAGTGAGTGTCTGGCGTCAGAATGCTCAGGGTGATAACGGTTATTCGAGGTGAGTGACACATGTATCACGGGGAACGATTCAACGCCTGGAGCCATTTGCTTGGGGCAGTCGCAGCCTTTGCCGGCGCAGTGTGGATGCTGGTGGTGGCGAGCCTGGATGGCAGCCCCTGGAAGATCGTCAGCGTGGCGATCTATGGCTTTACGCTGCTGGTGCTGTACAGCGCGTCCACCGTGTACCACAGCGTGCGCGGGCGACGGAAAGAGATCATGCAGAAGGTCGATCACTTTTCGATTTACCTGCTGATCGCCGGCAGTTACACGCCGTTTTGCCTGGTGACCCTGCGTGGCCCATGGGGCTGGACGCTGTTCGGCATTGTCTGGGGGCTGGCGGTGATTGGCATCCTGCAGGAGATCAAGCCGCGCTCTGAAGCACGGGTGCTGTCCATCGTGATCTACGCGGTGATGGGCTGGATCGTGCTGGTGGCGGTCAAGCCGCTGATCGCCGCGCTGGGCACGGCGGGGTTTACCTGGCTGGCGGCCGGTGGGGTGCTGTACACCGTGGGCATCATCTTCTTTGCCCTGGAAGATCGCCTGCGGCACTCCCACGGCATCTGGCACCTGTTTGTCATTGGCGGCAGCCTGCTGCACTTTGTGGCGATCATGCATTACGTGCTGTAACGAACACCTGTAGGAGCCGGCTTGCCGGCGATGAGGCCCTTGAGAGGTGCAGTGATCTCGAGGCCGCCATCGCCGGCAAGCCGGGCTCCTACAGGGATAGGCGTTTCAGCAGTTCCTGGGCGCGGTGGCCGAAGATCTGCAGCAGCTTGGCCAACATATGCGGCGGCGGTTCGTCGGCGCGGGTCAGGGCGTACAGGGTGATCGGCAGCGGCGGGGTGAGTGTGCGGATGCAGGTGGTGGCCGTGGAGGCACCGAGCGCCGTGAAGGGGTCGATGACAGTGAGCCCGGCGCCGGACTCGACCATGGCGCGTGCCAGGGAATAGGTTTGCACCGAGATCGTCACCCGAGGCGCGGGGTCGACGTTTTCCAGGTAGCTGTCGAGCTTGGCGGCCAGGGGATCGGCGCTGGAAAGGCCAATCAACGGCGCACCGGCCAGATCCGCCAAGGGCAACGGTGTGCTCGATTCTGCGTCAGACCAATAGCCTTTCGACGCCAACGCCACCAGCACACCGTTGGCCAACACCTGCGTGGTCAGCCCCGGATGCCCGGAGAAATTGAGGGTCAGTGCCAGGTCGATCTCGCGCATCAACAGCTTCTGCACCAGCTCACGGCTGTGGTCGCTGGACAGCTCGCAGGCGATGTCCGGGTAGTCGCGTTTCCATTCCAGGATCGCCGGTGGCAGCAGCGACAAGGCCAGTGCCGGGATTGCGCCAATGCGCACGCTGTGCCCGGGTTCGCGCCGCAAACTCTTGGCCAGGCGCCGCACACCTTGGAGGCTCTCGGTGACTTTCTCCACTTCGCTTTCCAGCGCCAGGGCTTCCGGGGTGGGCTGCAATTTGCCGCGCACCCGCAGGAACAGGGGGAAGCCCAGCTGCAGTTCGGCGTGTTGCAACACCTTGGTCACCGCCGGCTGCGACACGTGCAGCAACTGCGCGGCGGCACTGACGGAGCCGGTTTGGCGAATGGCCTGGAAGATTTCGATATGACGCAAGCGCATGGCAAGTCCATAACCTTTGTTTATAGGTGACCCATCTTTATTCATTGTCGATGGCCTGTCACCTACCCCTACGCTTGAGGCCTCTTCAATCAATGGCTGGGGGCTGGGATGGCCAAGCAGGTTTGCATCATCGGCGGTGGGGTTATCGGCCTGGCCAGCGCCTATGCGTTGGTTCGCGCCGGTCACGAGGTCACGCTGATCGAAGCCCGCGACACGCTGGGCAGCGAAACCAGTTTCGCCAACGGCGGGCAGTTGTCGTACCGCTATGTCGCGCCGCTGGCGGATGTCGGCGTGCCATTGCAAGCCATCGGCTGGCTGCTGCGCGGGGACTCGCCGCTCAAGCTGCGCCCGCGCCTGGACCCGCAGCAATGGCGTTGGATGGCTGCGTTTCTCGGCGCCTGCCGTGGCTCGGTCAACACACGCAATGCCGCGCATCTGTTGCGCTTGGCGTCCTTGAGCCAGGCCACGTTGCAGCAATGGCGCGAAGACGATCATCTGGACGGCTTCCACTGGCGCCGCAACGGCAAGCTGGTGACCTTCCGCAACGCCAGCAGCTTCGAGCATGCCCGCAGCAAAGTCACCGATATCCTGCAGCAGCAGGTGTTGTCGGCTGATGACTGCGCGCGGCTGGAACCGGCGCTGGCGGACGGTGGTTTTGTCGGCGGGATCTATACGCCAAATGAAGAAGTGGCCGATTGTCATGCCTTCTGCCAACGCTTGGCGGCGCGGCTTGAAGCGTCCGGGCGCTGCCGTTTCCTGCTGGGGCGCAAGGTCACTGGCCTGCGCCATGCTCACGGCGCCGTACAGGCGGTCGAGATGGGCGACGAGGTGATGCCGGTGCAGAACCTGGTGCTGGCGGCGGGGTATCGCAGCGCGGAGTTGGGTGTTTCGCTGCCGTTGTATCCGCTCAAGGGTTACAGCCTCAGCGTGCCGATTGGTGCACAGCATCAGGCGCCGAACGTGAGCATCACCGATTACGACCGCAAGATCGTCTACGCCCGTATCGGCGAGCAACTGCGGGTGGCGGCCATGGTAGATATCGTCGGCTTCGACGTGCGTCTGGAGCCCAAGCGGTTGGCATTGATGAAACGCCAGGCGCTGGAGACTTTTCCTAATGCCGGTGACTACGCCCACGCGGTGGAATGGGCCGGCATGCGCCCGGCCACGCCGACCGGCGTGCCGCTGATCGGCGCCAGTGTCTACCGCAACTTGTGGCTCAACCTGGGCCACGGCGCGCTTGGTTTTACCTTGGCCAGCGGCAGCGGCCAATTGTTGGCCGAACTGATCGACCAGCGCACGCCTTCCATTGACCTGCAGGGCCTCGCGCCCCGCGCCGCTTGAGGTGTACCCATGAGCATCAACCGCATCAGCAGCAACGACCGGCTTTCTGGCGCAGTGACCTTCAAGGACCTGGTGTTTCTCTCGGGCCAGGTGCCTGGCGATGGTCAGGACGTGGCGACCCAGACCCGAGAAGTGCTGGCCAAGATCGACGGGCTGCTGGCCCAGGCCGGCAGCGACAAGGATCACCTGCTCAACGCGACGATTTACCTGAAGGACATCGGCAGCGGTTTCGCGCCGATGAACGAAGTGTGGTCCGCCTGGTTGTCGCCGGGCTGCGCGCCGACGCGCACGACCCTGCAAGCGGAGCTGGCGCGGCCGACAGTGCTGGTGGAAATCAGCGTGATCGCGGTACGTAAATAACGACAAAACCAACGGAGCATAACAATGAAAAAAATCCTGTTGACCGGCTGCACCCTGGGGCTCTTGTTCGGCGCACAGGCACAGGCCAATCAAGCGCCTTTGGAAGGCACGCTGGGCAAGATCGCCAGTGCCCAATCCATCACCTTGGGTTATCGCGATGCCTCGGTGCCGTTTTCCTACGTGGGTGATCACAGCGGCAAGCCGATGGGCTATTCAGTGGACCTGGCGAACAAGATTGTCGAGCGCGTCCAGCAGAAAACCGGGGTGACCAACCTCGCGGTGAAATACAACCTGGTGACCTCCCAAACGCGTATCCCGCTGGTGCAGAACGGCACCGTCGACCTGGAATGCGGCTCCACCGGAGTGACGGCCGAGCGGCAGAAACAGGTGGCGTTTTCCTACGGGTTTATCTACGTGAAAGGCCAGTTGCTGACGGCCAAGGACAGCGGCATCCAGGGCTTTGCAGACCTGACGGGCAAGAACGTGGTGACCACGGCGGGCACCACCAATGAGCGCTTCCTCAAAAGCTACAACGCCGAGCACAAGGCCAATATGTTTGTGATCAGCGCCAAGGACCACGGTGAAGCGTTCAAGATGCTTGAGACCGGCCGTGCGGCCGCGTTCTACATGGACGATGCCTTGCTCTACGGCGAGCGCGCCAAGGCCAGGGACCCGCACAACTGGGTGGTGGTGGGTAAAGAACAGTCGCGGGAAATCTACAGCTGCATGGTGCGCAAGGACGACCCGCAGTTCCTGGCGGTGGTCAACGATACGCTGGGCGACCTGTACCGTTCGGGGGCGATCAACGGGATTTACCAGCGCTGGTTTGAACAGCCGATTCCGCCCAAGGGGCTGAACCTGGAGTTCCCGATGACCAGCGAGTTGAAGGCGATCATTGCCACGCCGGTGAGTGACCCGGTGGAATAGTTGCCTGGTAACCCAATCAACACTGTGGGAGCTGGCTTGCCTGCGATAGCGGTGGGTCAGGCGCCAGTGGGGTTGGCTGGAAGACCGCCATCGCAGGCAAGCCAGCTCCCACAGGGGGGATTGGGTTTGCAAAGGAAGGGCGTTAGAAATCGCCCCACAGTTGTTGGGCCACCGACAGCGCCACCACCGGCGCGGTCTCGGTGCGCAGCACACGCGGGCCGAGGCGGGCGGCGTGGTAGCCGGCCGCTTGGGCGCTCTGGACTTCGTTATCGGTCAAACCGCCTTCAGGCCCGATCAGGAAAGCCAGGCTGGCTGGCTTGGCATGGCTGACCATCGGCTCGGCCACCGGGTGCAGCACCAGCTTCAAATCGGCCTCGGTCTGCTTCAGCCAGTCCGCCAGCAACAGTGGCGGGTGAATCACCGGCACGGTTGAACGCCCACACTGCTCGCATGCGCTGATTGCCACTTGGCGCCAGTGCAGCAGGCGTTTGTCGGCGCGTTCGTCCTTGAGGCGTACTTCGCAGCGGTCGCTGAAAATCGGCGTGATTTCATTCACACCCAATTCGGTGGCTTTCTGAATCGCCCAATCCATACGCTCGCCCCGGGACAGGCCCTGGCCGAGGTGGATGTGCAAGGGCGACTCGGCCTGGCCGTTGAAGCGTTCTGTGAGCTGCACGGTGACGCGCTTCTTGCCGACTTCCAGCAGGCTGCCCAGGAACTCCTGGCCGGAACCGTCGAACAATTGCACGGCGTCGCCTTCGCCCATGCGCAGCACGCGGCTAATGTAGTGCGCCTGGGCTTCGGGCAGTTCATGCTCGCCAAGGCTCAGCGGGGTGTCGGTGAAAAAGCGGGACAGTCTCATTTCTGTTCTCTGGAAATAGGGTTTTTCTGTAGGAGCCGGCTTGCCGGCGATGAGGGCGCTGGCTATGCGGTGAATGTGAGACCGCCATCGCCGGCAAGCCGGCTCCTACAAGGGTGTGGGTGATCAGCCGGGGTCGCGGAAGCCAGGATGGAAGTTTTCTGGCACGGCAACGCTGACCTTGCTGTTGGTGGCGATGTCGATGCCTTCGCTGGCAACCTCAGCCAAAAAGTCGATCTGCTCGGGCGTGATCACGTAAGGCGGCAGGAAATACACCACGCTGCCCAACGGCCGCAACAGCGCACCGCGCTCCAGGGCGTGCTCGAACACCTTCAGGCCGCGGCGCTCCTGCCACGGGTAGGCGGTCTTGGTGGCTTTGTCCTGGACCATCTCGATGGCGAGTACCATGCCGGTCTGGCGCACTTCCGACACGTGGGGGTGGTCCACTAGATGGGCGGTGGCGGTGGCCATGCGTTGGGCCAGGGCCTTGTTGTTTTCGATGACGTTGTCTTCTTCGAAAATATCCAGGGTCGCCAGGGCCGCCGCGCACGCCAGCGGGTTGCCGGTGTAGCTGTGGGAATGCAGGAAGGCGCGCAGGGTTGGGTAGTCATCGTAGAAGGCGCTGTACACGTCTTCGGTGGTGACCACGGCCGCCAACGGCAGGTAACCACCCGTGAGGGCCTTGGACAGGCACAGGAAGTCCGGGCGGATGCCGGCCTGTTCACAGGCAAACATGCTGCCGGTGCGGCCGAAACCGACGGCGATTTCGTCGTGGATCAGGTGCACACCGTAGCGGTCGCAGGCTTCGCGCAGCAGCTTGAGGTACACCGGGTGGTACATGCGCATGCCGCCGGCGCCCTGGATCAGCGGTTCGATGATCACGGCGGCGACGGTATCGTGATGCTCGGCGAGGGTCTGCTCCATCACCTGAGCCATCGTGCGCGAGTGGTCTTCCCAGCTCACGCCTTCGGGACGCAGGTAGCAATCGGGGCTCGGCACTTTGATCGTGTCGAGCAGCAGCGCCTTGTAGGTCTCGGTAAACAGCGGCACGTCGCCCACTGACATCGCGGCGATGGTTTCGCCGTGGTAGCTGTTGGTCAGGGTGACGAAGCGTTTCTTGTTCGGCAGGCCACGGTTGAGCCAGTAGTGAAAGCTCATTTTCAGCGCGACTTCGATGCACGACGAGCCGTTATCGGCGTAGAAACAGCGCGTCAGGCCTTCGGGCGTCATCTGCACCAGGCGTTCGGACAGCTCGATCACCGGCTGGTGGCTGAAACCGGCGAGGATCACGTGTTCCAGTTGGTCCACCTGGTCCTTGATGCGCTGGTTGATGCGCGGGTTGGCGTGGCCGAATACGTTGACCCACCAGGAGCTGACGGCGTCGAGGTAGCGCTTGCCTTCGAAGTCTTCCAGCCAAACGCCTTCACCCCGTTTGATCGGGATCAGGGGCAGTTGCTGGTGGTCTTTCATCTGGGTGCAGGGATGCCACAGCACGGCGAGGTCGCGTTGCATCCACTGGTTATTCAAGCCCATCCGGGGTCTCCTCGAAGCGGCCCGCGTGGCACGCGGGCGTAACAATCGCGCAAGCCTATGCAATGGATGGCCGTGTCACAACCCATAACCTGCGAATAGGCAGTAAACACAGGACGGTCTGTCACGTTTCTTCTGGATAGTCCTTAATCCGTTGTTAATTTACGCTTCATACCCTCAAGATCGTATTTCTCGATATTTCAAAGCGAAAATTTCCGCTTTAATTCGATAGGTAAATCGCTAGTCTTGGGCGCAGCTCTTACGGGATTAAGTACATGCAGTTACGCAATTCTCCGGCCCGCTACGGTTGGGTCAGCATGGTGTTGCACTGGGGCGTGGCCCTGGTGGTGTTCGGTCTGTTCGCCCTGGGCTTGTGGATGGTCGGTCTGGATTACTACAGCGCCTGGCGTAAAGACGCGCCGGACCTGCACAAGAGCATCGGCATCACGCTGTTTGCCATCATGCTGGTGCGTATCGTCTGGCGTCTGGTCAGCCCGCCACCACCACCGCTTGCCAGCTACAGCCGCTTGACCCGTATCGGTGCCGCATTTGGCCACGCGTTCCTTTATCTCGGGCTGTTTGCCGTGATGATTGCCGGATACCTGATTTCCACCGCAGACGGTGTCGGTATTCCGGTGTTTGGCCTATTTGAGATTCCTGCCGTGGTTTCCGGGCTACCGGACCAGGCAGACAACGCCGGCGTGGTGCATCTGTACCTCGCCTGGGTATTGGTGGTCTTCGCCGGCTTGCACGGCGTGGCGGCCTTGAAACACCACTTTATCGATCGTGATGCGACCCTCACGCGAATGCTGGGGCGCAAAGCCTGATGTTCAACCTCGACTCACAAGGAATAGAACGCATGTTGAAAAAGACCCTCGCTGCTCTGGCAATCGGTACTGCCCTGCTGTCCGCAGGCCAGGTAATGGCTGCTGACTACAAGATCGACAAGGAAGGCCAGCACGCCTTCATCGACTGGAAAATCAGCCACCTGGGCTACAGCTTCATCCACGGTACCTTCAAGGACTGGGATGGCACCTTCAGCTGGGATGCCGCCAAGCCTGAAGCCAGCAAAATCGCTGTCGACGTGAAAACTGCCAGCCTGTGGTCCAACCACGCAGAACGTGACAAGCACGTTGCCAGCAAGGACTTCCTGGACGTTGCCAAGTTTGCCGACGCCAAGTTCGTGTCCACCGCCGTTAAATCCACCGGCGAGAAAACCGCTGACGTGACCGGCGACCTGACGTTCCACGGCGTGACCAAGCCGGTGACCTTCAAGGCAACCTTCAACGGTGAAGGCAAGGACCCATGGGGCGGTGAACGTGCTGGCTTCAACGCCACCACCACGCTGAACCTGAACGACTTCGGCATCAAAGGCCCAGGCCCGTCCTCGCAGACTGTAGACCTGGACATCTCGCTGGAAGGTGTGAAGCAGAAGTAATTTCTGCCCGCACAAAAAAACCGGATCTCGCGATCCGTTTTTTTTATGCCTGAAATGCAATCAATGTGGGAGCTGGGGTGGGGGGGGGGGGGGGGGGGGGGGGGGGGGGGGGGGGGGGGGGGGGGGGGGGGGGG
>NZ_JBWKPU010000039.1:58185-61775 GCF_059418405.1 Pseudomonas sp. GW821-FHT09A09 | reverse complement strand
TAGTTCAGTCGGTTAGAATACCGGCCTGTCACGCCGGGGGTCGCGGGTTCGAGTCCCGTCCGCTGCGCCATATTCGGCAACCTGGAACACTGAACGCCAGGTCGCCACAAGAAGCCCGCTCATTGAGCGGGCTTTTTTTTGCCCGGATTTTTTGTCTACAGCCCCATCAAGCGGTAACCCACCTGCAGTTCCGTGATGAAATGCTGCGGCTGTGTGGGGTCTGCTTCCAGCTTTTGCCGCAGATGCGCCATGTGTACCCGCAAGTAATGGGCGCGGTCCACGTAGTCCAGGCCCCACACCTCCAGCAATAACTGGCGATGTGTGAGTACCCGGCTCTGGCCGCGAATCATCGCGCAGAGCAGGCGGTACTCGATGGGCGTGAGGTGCACCGGCTGCGCTTGGCGCCACACCTCATGGGTGGCCAGGTCAACTTCAATGTCGCCAAACGCCACCTTGCTGGTGGCCGCCACCGTTCCGGTTTGCCCATGCCGGCGCAGTTGAGCGCGGATACGTGCGAGCAACTCGGGCACGCCGAAGGGTTTGGTCAGGTAATCATCGGCGCCGGCGTCCAGGGCGGCGACTTTTTCCTCTTCGCGATCGCGGGCCGATAGCACCAGGATCGGCACCCCCAGCCAGCCACGCAATTCGCTGATCAGCTGTTTGCCATCGCCGTCCGGCAGGCCCAGGTCGACAATCACCAGGTCCGGCTGGCGGCTGGCGGCGTGTATCAGCGCGCGCTTGACGCTGTCGGCCTCGAACACCTGAAAGCCCTCATCTTGCAGGGCAATCCCGACGAAGCGGCGGATATTGGCCTCGTCCTCAACAATCAAAATGCGTGCAGTGCTCATAGGGCGTCCATGGACGGCGGGGTGCCCGCCGGAAGGGTGATGATGAAGTGCATGCCACACACTTCGCCGGGGTTGGCGTCGATGCGGCCGCCGTGGGCTTCGACGATGCGCTTGGCCAGCGCCAGGCCCAGGCCGATGCCTGTGACGGAAGATTCCTGCTGGCCGCGCGCGAAGGGCTCGAACAGGTTGGCCGGTGCCGCGCCCGGGCCGGTGTCGCTGACCTCCAGCGTGAGGCTGCCCGAGATGCAGTGCGCGGCGACGGTAATGCGCGTGCCCGCCGGGGTGTACTTGGCGGCGTTGTCGAGCAGGTTGACCAGCACCCGCTCAAGCATCAGCGCATCGACTTCCACCAGCGGCAATGGCGCCTCAAGGGCGGTGTTCACCGAGTGTCGCGCCAAGGGTTCGCGCAACTGGCGCAGGGCGCTGCCGACGATTTCTTCCAACGAATGCCACTGGCGATTCAGGCGCACGCCGTGCTCCTGCAGGTGCGCCATGTCCAACAGGTTTTCGATCAGCCGTTGCATCGACGTGGCCTGTTCGTGAATGCCGTGCAGCAACGCGGTCAGCGGCCCGGGCGGCGCGTGGGGCAGGGCGGTGTCGGCGGCGCCGATCAAGGTGGTCAGCGGCGTGCGCAGGTCATGGGAGATCGCAGCGAGCAAGGTGTTGCGCATCTTCTCGCCTTCCATCTGCACCAGGGTGCTTTGCGCCACTTCGACAAAATGCACACGCTCCAGCGCGATCGCCAGTTGGCTCATGCAGGCTTCCAGCAGGTGGCGTTCCTGGGGATCACTCAGGCGCTCGCTTTGGGCCAATTCCAGCACCAACACACCGCGCACACGCATCGGTGCCTTGAGCGGCCAGTAGCAACCTTTGGCCGCCGACAGGGTGTCGGTGCCCTGGCCGGCGGCCTTACCGTGGTCGTAGCTCCATTGGGCGATGCTCTCGTCCATCGGCAGGCCGCCCACGCTGTGCACGCCATCGGCGGCGTCCGGCAACGCCAGGCCGACCCGCGCCTCGAACACGCCGCTGAAGGTGCGCAGGGCCACTTCGCTGATCTGCTCCACGGTCAGCGCCGCCGACAGGTCGCGGGCCAGGCGGGCCAAAGAGGTGGCGCGCCGTTCGCGGGCGGCGGCGGTGCGTGCTTCATGGCGCAGGCGGGCGGTGAGCTGCCCGGTGATCAGGGCGATGCCCAGCATCAGCGCAAACGTGAAGAAATACTGGGTGTCATTGACGGTGAATGAGTAGCGCGGCTGCACGAAAAAGAAGTCGAAACACAGCACCGCCAGCATCGCCGCCCACACGCCGGGGCCACGCCCGAAACGCAGGGCCACCAGCACCACCGTGAGTAAAAACAGCATGACCACGTTGGCCAGGTCGAACACCTGCAGCAACAAGGCGGCGACGGCGCTGGCGGCAAAACACGCCAGACTGGCCCACAGGTACGCCAACCGAGTGCCCGCTGCGGGGGCTACCTTCTCGACCACCGCAGGCTTGGCCGGCAGCAGCCCGTGGGCGATCACGATCTGATCGATTTGCCGGTGGTGCCGGCTGATCCGGTCACTCACCGACTGATGCCACACTCGCCACACCCGACGCGGATGATGGCCCAGCACCAGGCGATTGGCATTGTGCTCACGGGCACAGGCGGCCAGGGCTTCGGCCACGTCCATGCCGGGCAGTGTGGCGGTGTCGGCTCCCAGCTCAGCTGCCAGCGCCAGGGTTTTCATGGCGGCCAGGTAACGTTTGGCGCCGCGCCCCTGGTGCGTGGCGACATGCACCGCGATCCAGTCCGCTTCCAGCTTCTGTGCCAGGCGTGCCGCCTCACGCACCAGGCGCTCATCGCCCGCATCACCCGCCACGCCCACCAGCAGCCGCTCGCGGGCGGGCCACAGGTGGGTGATCGCCCGTTCGCGGCGGTACACGCGCATCTGCGTGTCGACGCGATCGGCCGTACGCCGCAGTGCCAACTCGCGCAGGGCGAGCAAATTGCCCTTGCGGAAAAAGTGTTGCGAGGCGCGCTCAGCCTGGGCCCCCAGGTACACCTTGCCATCCTTGAGGCGTTGCAACAGGTCGTCGGGTGGCAGGTCGATCACCACCACGTCGTGGGCGTTATCGAACACATGGTCAGGCACGGTCTCGCGCACGCGGATGCCAATGATCCCGCTCACCAGGTCATTCAAACTTTCCAGGTGCTGGACGTTGAGGGTGGTCCACACATCGATGCCGGCACTGAGCAGTTCTTCGACGTCTTGCCAGCGTTTGGGGTGGCGTGAGCCCGGCGCATTGCTGTGGGCCAACTCGTCCACCAGCACCACGGCAGGGTGCCTGTGCAGTGCCGCATCCAGATCAAATTCAGTCAGCGCATAGTCGCGGTGCGACACGGCGGCGCGGGGCAGTTGCTCCAGGCCCTCGAGCAGCGCGGCGGTGTCTGTGCGCCCATGGGTTTCGACCACGCCTGCCAGCAGGTCACGACCCAGGCCGACCTCACGTTGCGCCGCCGCGAGCATGGCGCAGGTCTTGCCTACCCCAGCGTTGGAGCCGAAGTAGATACGCAATTTGCCGCGCAAGGCGGCGTGTTCTTCCCTCTGGATCCGAGCGAGCAGGGCGTCGGGGTCGGGGCGTTCGTCGGGTGGCACGTAGAGCCTGTTAATCATTTTTTGAATCCATCCAAAATTCCTTGTAGGAGCCCGGGGTGGGGGGGGGGGGGGGGGGGGGGGGGGGGGGGGGAGGGAGGAGGGGGGG
>NZ_JBWKPU010000039.1:0-58176 GCF_059418405.1 Pseudomonas sp. GW821-FHT09A09 | reverse complement strand
GCGATGGCGTTTTCAAAGACGCCATCGCCGGCAAGCCGAGGGGTTACACCAGGCCCAACCCGGTCAGCAGCAGGTCAATCAGCTTGATCCCGGCAAACGGCACCAGTACGCCGCCCAGGCCGTAGATCAGCAGGTTGCGATTGAGCAACGCCGCCGCGCCAATCGCCCGGTATGTCACGCCGCGCAAGGCCAGGGGAATCAACGCGACGATGATCAGCGCGTTGAAAATCACCGCGCTGAGAATCGCCGAGTTGGGGCTGGCGAGATGCATCACGTTCAAGGCGCCAAGCTGCGGGTAGGTCGCGACAAACGCGGCCGGGATGATCGCGAAATACTTCGCCACGTCGTTCGCCACGCTGAAGGTGGTGAGGGCGCCACGGGTCATCAGCATCTGTTTGCCCACCTCGACCACTTCAATCAGCTTGGTCGGGTTGCTGTCGAGGTCGACCATGTTGCCGGCCTCTTTGGCGGCCTGGGTGCCGCTGTTCATCGCCACCGCCACGTCCGCCTGGGCCAGTGCCGGTGCGTCGTTGGTGCCGTCGCCGGTCATCGCCACCAGCTTGCCCTGTGCCTGGTAGTCGCGGATCAGTTGCAGCTTGTCTTCGGGCCGGGCTTCGGCAAGGAAGTCATCCACACCGGCCTCCACCGCAATGGCGGCGGCGGTGAGGCGGTTGTCACCGGTGATCATCACGGTCTTGATACCCATGCGACGCAGCTCGGCGAAACGTTCCTTGATACCGCCCTTGACCACGTCCTTGAGTTCCACCACGCCCAGTGCCTGGGCACCGTCGCTGACCACCAGCGGTGTGCTGCCACGCCGCGAGACTTCATCGACTTTCGCCTGCAAGGCGGTGGGAAAGCTTCCACCCAACGCCTCGATGTGGTCGCGGATTGCATCGGCTGCGCCTTTGCGAATGGCCCGACCTTCGGGCAGGTCCACGCCGCTCATGCGGGTTTGCGCGGTGAAGTGCACAAAGCTGGCGCCGAGGGCGTTGATGTCCCGCGCGCGGATGTCGAATTTCTGTTTGGCCAGTACCACGATGCTGCGGCCTTCCGGGGTTTCGTCGGCCAGGGACGCCAACTGCGCGGCGTCGGCAAGGTCGGCTTCCTTCACGCCGGGCGCCGGCAGAAAGCGGCTGGCCTGGCGATTGCCCAGGGTGATGGTGCCGGTCTTGTCCAGCAGTAGCACGTCCACATCACCCGCAGCCTCCACGGCGCGGCCTGAGGTGGCGATGACATTGGCCGACATCATCCGGCTCATCCCGGCCACACCGATGGCCGAGAGCAGGCCGCCGATGGTGGTGGGGATCAGGCACACCAGCAGCGCGACCAGCACCGTGGCGCTGATCACACTGCCGCTGCCGCTCATGGCCACCGCGAAGATCGAGTAGGGGCTCAACGTGGCGATCACCAGCAGGAACAACAGGGTCAAGCCCACCAGCAAAATCGTCAGGGCGACTTCATTCGGGGTCTTCTGGCGCTTGGCCGATTCCACCATGCTGATCATGCGATCAAGGAACGATTCGCCCGGGTTGACGCTGATGCGCACCACCAGCCAATCCGACAGCACCCGCGTGCCGCCGGTAACCGAGGAAAAGTCGCCACCGGCCTCGCGAATCACCGGTGCCGATTCGCCGGTGATCGCGCTTTCATCCACCGACGCCACGCCCTCGATCACCACGCCGTCCAGCGGTACCAGGTCGCCAGCTTCGACCAACACCACGTTGTCCTTGCGCAGTTGGCTGGCTTCCAGGGGCAGCCACGTGCCGCCGTGCTGGGGTTTTTGCAGCAATTTGGCAAGGGTCTGGCGCTTCATGCCGCGCAGGCTGGCGGCCTGGGCGCGGCTGCGACCTTCGGCCAGGGCTTCGGCGAAGTTGGCGAACAGCACGGTGAACCACAGCCACAAGGTGATGCTGAGGATAAAACCGCTGGGCGCTTCACCCTGGCCACCCAGGGACTGGAACCACAGCAACGTGGTGAGCAGGCTGCCCAGGTACACCACGAACATCACCGGGTTTTTCCATTGGGCCTGGGGCAACAGTTTCTTCAGGGCATCGACGCCGGCCGTAAGCACGATGCGCCGGTCAAACAGGGGTAGACGAGCATTTTTCATAAAGGTGATCCCTTACTCACTGACCGCAATGGCGGGCTGACGGGCGTCCAGCGCCAGGTTGAGTTGCAGCACATTCACCCGCGGTTCTCCGAGCAAACCGAAGGTGCGCGCGCGGGTGTGCTCGTCGAGCAGTTGCAGCAGTTCGGCTTCCGGAATGTGCCGCAGGCGGGCTACCCGGGCCAGTTGCAGGCGTGCGTTGGCCACCGAGATGTGCGGGTCCAGGCCCGAGGCGGAAGCGGTCACGGCGTCGACCGGCACTGGCGCATCGGCGGCGAGGGCGTTGGCCTGGCGATAGGCCTGGGCGCGTGCGGTCACCTGGTCAACCAGTTTCTGGCTGGTCGGGCCGAGGTTGCTGGCGCCGCTCGAGCCTGCGTTATAAGGCTGCGAGATGCTCTTGCTCGGGTCTTGCGGGTCGGCACCGAGGGTCATGCTCGGGCGCCCCTGGAAGTACTCAGGTTTTGTGAACGGTTGGCCGATCAGCGCGGAGCCGATCACCTGGCCATCGCGTTCGATCAGCGAGCCATTGGCCTGTAGCGGGAATAACAGTTGTGCAGCCAGCGTGGTGAAGGCGGGGTACGCCAGGCCGGTCAGCAGCATGAAAAACACTGCCGACACCAGCACTGGACGCAGCAGGCCTTTGAAAATCGATTGAGTGGTCATCTGCGTGTCCTCAGTTGTACGTCTGGCCGGAGAGCAGTTGCAATTGCTCCACCAGCGGGCCAAGCGCGAGCGCAGGCAAGAAGGTCAGGCCGCCGACCACCAGCACCACGAACACCACCAGCAACATGAACAGCGGGGTGGCAGTGGGGATGGTGCCGGCGCCGGCAGGTACGGTTTTTTTCATCGCCAGGGAGCCGGCTACGGCCAGCATCGGCAGCATGGTGAAGAAGCGCCCGATCAACATCGCCAGGCCAATGGTGGTGTTGAAAAACGGCGTGTTGGCGTTCAGCCCGGCAAACGCCGAACCGTTGTTGGCGGTGCCGGAGGTGTAGGCGTAGAGCACCTCGCTGAACCCATGGGGGCCGAGGTTGTTGAGGCTGGCCATCGTGTCCGGCCACAGGGCGGCGAGGGCGGTGAAACCAAGGATGCTGATGGGGTGGGCGAGCACCGACAGCATCACCAGCTTGATCTCACGGGCCTCGATTTTCTTGCCGAGGAATTCCGGGCTGCGGCCGATCATCATGCCGACCAAAAACACCGTGAGCAGCGCGTACTGGATCAGGTTGATAAAGCCCACACCGTCACCGCCGAACACACAGTTGAGCATCATCTGCGCCAAGGGCACGAAGCCGCCCATGGGCGTCAGCGAGTCATGCATGGCGTTGACCGAGCCGGTGGTTGCGGCAGTGGTGGTGGCAATGAACAGGCTGCTGTCGGCGATACCGAAGCGCAGCTCCTTGCCCTCCATGTTGCCGCCGCTCTGTTCGATGGACAGCGTCTGGTCTGCGCCGGCCTGGGTCAGCAACGGGTTGCCGGCTTGTTCAGCGCCGTACACCAGCGCGAGAAAGCCGATGAACATCACCAGGAAGGTGCCGAAGAACACCCAGCCCTGGCGGCGTTGCAGCAGCATGCTGCCGAAGGTGTAGGTCAGTGCCGATGGAATCAGCAGCATGCTGAGGATGTGCAGGACGTTGGTCAAAGGCGTGGGGTTTTCGAACGGGTGGGCGGCGTTCATGCTGAAGAAGCCGCCGCCGTTGGTGCCGATGTGCTTGATCGACTCAAAGCTGGCCACCGCCCCCACAATCAACTGTTGCTGCGCGCCTTCCAGGGTGGTGGCGAGGGCTTGCGAGGCAAAGGTCTGCGGCATGCCTTGCCACACGTAAACCAACGCCATCGCCACGCACAGTGGCAGCATCACGCGGTAGAGCGTGCGGGTGAAGTCGACCCAGAAGTTGCCGATATCCGCCGAACTTGAGCGGCTAAGGCCGCGAATGAAACCGGCAGCGGCGACCACGCCGGAGGTGGCGCCGACGAACATCAGGAAGGTGATCACCGCCATCTGGCTGAAGTTCGACAGGCTGGTTTCACCCGAGTACGCCTGCCAGTTGGTGTTGGTGATAAAGGACGCGGCGGTGTTGAACGCCAGGTCCGGCGTCTGGGCGGCCAGGCCCAGTGGGTTGATCGGCATGACGGCCTGCAAGCGCAGCACCAGGTAGCCCAGCAGCATCATGGCGGCATTCGACAACAGCAACGCCGCGCCATAGCGGGCCCAGCCCATGCCGGCCTGTGGGTCGATGCCCAGCAGGCGATAAGTACAGCGTTCCGGCAGGGCGTGGCGGGTGCCGGTGAACACCCGGGTCAGCCACTGGCCCATCAACACGGCGAGCCCGGTCATCAACCCCAGGACCAGCGTAAATTCCAGCAAAGTGCTTAGCATGTCGTGGCTCCGTTCAAATCTTGCCCATGGCGACAATGGCCAGGGCAGTCGCAACAAAAAACACCAGGGTGAGGCCCATAAACATCACGTCGTACATGGCAGGCTCCCTAGAACTTTTCGGCGCGAATAAGGGCATAGCCCAAATAAACGAACAGCCCGACGGCACTCAGGCCACTGGCGATATAGATGAAGGTAAGTGTGAGCACGGTGTAACTCCCCTGAATGAATAAGCCGCAACTGCGGACGCGGGGAGGTTAAGGGCTGGCGTATCAAGCTCGGGCACTCATTACCCGGTGCGGCATTAAGACGGTATATAGGCGTGTGTTCGGCGGGCACACGCAAACAAGGGATAGCCCGTTGCCGGGGTATCCCTTTGAAGTCTGGGGTTGCGCGGATGTGACTGGCCCGCTTACTTGCTCTTCTTTTTCTTGTCGGCGCGCGTGGCGAGGTGCTCGAAGCAGAACGCGGCGGTGCCAAAGAGCGCAATCATTGTCAGGACGACCATGCCTAAAGTTGAACTTTCCACGATGACTTCCTACGGGTGTTGGGGGTAGGAAGTGACGGTAGAGTGCGCAGGCTTAGTGGCTCAATAGCGACGACGTAATCGTTATGCGAGTGGGGCGATCTATACGCATTCTTTACGCGATGAGCGCGGATGGCCTTTGTAGGAGCTGGCTTGCCAGCGATGGCGGTGTATCAGCCAACAGGTTCATGTCTGGCTGACCGTCATCGCCGGCAAGCCGGCTCCTACAAGTTGCGGCTGTGGCGGTAGTCGCTGATCGCTTCGTAGACCGCTTTGCGCAAGCGGTTGATCCCGCCGATTGGGCGATGGGCCTCCACCCCGAACCAGGGGTTGAACGACTGGTTGTCGCACGCGAGGTTCAGCGCTGGCGTATCAAAATCCTGCGGCGGGATCTTTACCTTGGCCACGGTTTCATACGCCGCGTCGCTTTCCTTCCATTCGATGCTGGTGTCTTCGATCGGCATGAATTTCTGCGGGTTCTGGCGCTGGATCTGCAACACGAAACAGGCCGGAACGCGGTCGGTGGAGAGCTGTTGATTCAGGGCGCTGCGCAGGAAGTTCGGCAGGTCCTGGTTCTGTTTGGGCAGCACGTATTCCGGGCAGCTTTGCGGGTCGGGCGCGACACGGAACTTGGCATTGGCCGTGCCGAACTTGTAGGGCGAAACCGAAAAGTACGTGGTCTGCGTCGGGCTGGCCGGCGCGGGTGCCAGTGTGGCCAGGGCGATGAACAGGTGCCGCACCTGCCAGCTGCGTGGATCAAGTTTGGGGAAGAACGCCAGGACCTTCTTGCCGTTGGCCTGGGCGCCGATGTTTTGCGCGTACTCCGCCACGTCACTGACAAAGAAGTTCGGGTGGCTGAACATCACGAAGTCCTGCTCCGTGCGCGCTTGCTGGTCGGCCATCAGCTGTTTGCCCGGTACATCGAGCAGCTTGATCGCCATGCCCCGCGCATCGCGGATGCTGTCGAACTGCGGGTAGGCGTTGCCGTTGGACAGCCGCATCATCGCTTGCCAGGTCTTGCCGGGCTCGGCGAACACACCCTGGCGCAATGCGGGGTCGAGGTTTGCCAGTACGCTGACTTCAGCCTTCACGCAACCGTGGGCCTTGGCGTGGGCGTCGCGCAGGTAGCGCGTGCCTTCGCGGTGCTGGTCGACGATGCGTACGGCGGTCTGGATGATGCCCTGGGTCATCGCCGCTTCACCCGCCGGGATCTGCTCGTTGGGCGACACCGGGCCGCTGTGTTGCCAGGCAAACCAGGTCGTGGCAGCCAGCCAGCCGAGCAGCCCGAGGCCGACCAGCCACAGAATGGTCTTGCCGAGAAACCGGCCCAGGCGCAGCCAGAGGCGGGCGAGCAGGGAGCGTTCATTGTATTGCGATCGGATAATCATGGCAGTTGTTGCTCCAGCGGGCCGCCCAGCACTTTGAGGTATTCCAGCAGCGCCCAGCGCTCCTGCGGTAGCAGGCCACGGCCGATGACGCCGTTGCCCCGTTGGCCGGCGCGGAATTCATGGCCGCTGTTGTGGTTGCCGGTGATTTTGGTGTCGAACAGGAAGGCGTTCTTGAACGCGTCGGTCTGGAAGCCCAGGTGGCGCGGGTCGTAGTCGAAGGTGCCTTTATAGAACGTGGTGCTGCGCTCGTCCTGAGGCGAGAGCAATTGGTAGATCGTCGGCACCGAACCGTTGTGCAGGAACGGCGGGGTCGCCCAGACACCGGCCAGCGGGCGAGCCTTATAGGCGCGCAGTTCACGCACGCCGATGGGCAGGCCGTAGCCGTCCAGGCGTGGGCGTTCGGCTGGCGTTACGCCGGCGGCGCGGTAGGCGTGGTCTTCGACGAAGGCGGTGACGTAGGCCAGGCCCTTGGCCACCGACATTTTTTTCAGGTCCAGCGGCTCGGTCGGGGTGGGGTGCAGCTCGACATTCAGCTTGGCCAATTCGGCCGGGTCCCACTGCAACGCACTGAGGTCATAGCGTTGGTCGGCGATGTTGCTGGCAGTGCCGGGGTCGGTGCCGATGTAGTCCACGGGCAGCATTTTCAGTTGCTGCACCGGACGGCCATTTTCCTGGGTGACGCTGGGCACGTGGCAGCCGGCGCAGTTCTCGGCGAACAGGGCGCGGCCCTGGGCGGCCAGCGGCTTGTCGATGGCACCGAACAAGTCTTCGGGCCAGGTCGGTGGCTTGAGGCGTTGCAGGGTTTCTTCGATCAGGTTGAGGTCACGTACCCTAACGCTGGAGGGGTAACGCGCATCGCCTTGCAGCGGTTGACCGGCGCCGTCGAAGAACTGCAGCGTGGCCCCCACGCCAAGGGCTTCGCCGATATTGCGTGCCATGGGCTGTTGCGCCGAGCCGTTCCACTGCACCCAGTCGAAGGTCCAGATGTCCCACAAATGCGGGTAGTCCACTGGCGCGTTGGCGACACGGTAGTTGTCCGGGGAGATGGCGTCGCCGAAGCTGGCGTTGGCGATGCGGCCAAACGCGTCGGTGCGGCCCGGGCCTTCTTCGGTGGGGTAGAGGCCGCGGTGGGTGTCGTTCCAGGCGACCTTGAGGAACTGGTTCAGCGACTGCTTGAAGTCCTGGCGCAGCTGTTTTTTGCTGTCATCGTCGTAACGTGTGCCGAGCACGGTGCGCGCAAAACGCTCGAACTTCCACGGGTTGTAGTAGGTGGCAGCGAGGCTGGCGACAAGGGCCTGGCCGAAGCTGCCGCCGCGCAGGGTCGGTACGCTGGAGGGCAGCACGTGCTGGGCCGAGCCGCCGTCGATGCGCAGGGCCTGGCCTTTGAAATGCAATTCACCGGTATGGCAGGCGGCGCAGGTGATGTCCAGGTACTCGACGTTGCTGCCGGCATTCTGATGACGGGCGAACCCGACGGGCAGGTTGCCGGGGTTTTGCGTGGTGGGAACCTGTTTGGGGTCCACCAGGAAACCGAAGCGTGCAAGGTACTCCGGCGTGGCAAAACGCGCGTCCGAAAATGGCAGTTCGAGGGCCGTGAACCAATCGTAATGCAGGCCTTTTACCTGGGTGCCCTGGGGCGTGAAGTAGTAGGTCTGACGGTCGGCGGCACTCCATTGATCCTGGTAGTGCACCTGCTCCACGGGTGTGTAATCCGGGAGTTTGGGGTTCACGGTGTAATAGAGCACCACGGCCAGGGCGATGCCGAGCAGGGCAAATATCAGGAGTAAAACACGGGAAAAAATGCGCAAGATAACTATCCTTGTCGAGTTGTAGCGTTGTTATGCCATCACGTCACAGGTGCGGCAAGTGGCCATGAGCCTGGTGGCGTGTGGTCCCGCGATCCGTCGCGGGCCTCCATAATGAATGAAAATGCTTTTAAACACGTGAACTTATCAGAAGTTTCCCGCTCACATGCCGGTAGCCATTGGTCGTGGCCGCCTGATAAGCTCGCGACTTTATTCGAATGCCCTATTGGCGCATGAACAAGGAAATAGCATGAAACAGCATCGGTTGGCGGCGGCGGTGGCCCTGGTTAGCCTGGTACTTGCGGGTTGTGATTCGCAGACCAGCGTAGAGCTGAAAACCCCGGCGCAGAAAGCTTCCTACGGCATCGGCCTGAACATGGGCAAAAGCCTTGCTCAAGAAGGCATGGATGACCTGGACTCCAAAGCGGTAGCCCAAGGCATCGAAGATGCCGTTGGCAAGAAAGAACAGAAGCTGAAAGACGAAGAACTGGTTGAAGCGTTTGCCGCACTGCAAAAGCGTGCTGAAGAACGCATGACCAAGATGAGTGAAGAGTCGGCAGCCGCCGGCAAGAAATTCCTCGAAGACAACGCCAAGAAAGACGGCGTCGTCACCACCGCTTCCGGTCTGCAGTACAAGATCGTGAAGAAATCCGATGGCGCCCAGCCTAAGCCAACCGACGTCGTGACTGTTCACTACACCGGCAAGCTCACCAACGGCACCACCTTTGACAGCTCCGAAGACCGTGGCAGCCCGATTGACCTGCCGGTCAGCGGTGTGATCCCGGGTTGGGTCGAAGGCCTGCAACTGATGCACGTTGGTGAAGAAGCCGAACTGTACATCCCGTCTGACCTGGCCTACGGTGCCCAGAGCCCGAGCCCGGCGATCCCTGCCAACTCGGTACTGGTGTTCAACCTGAAGCTGTTGGCCATCAAGGACCCAGCCAAGGCTGACGCTCCTGAAGCCCCTGCTGCCCCGGCTGCCAAGAAGTAACCAGCGCCTGAGCACACACAACGCCCCGTTTCGACGGGGCGTTGTTGTTTCTGCGGTTCACTTATTTGTAGTGAGCGGGCTTGCCCCGCGCCGGGGGCGACTCCACCCTAATGTGACCGCTGCGGTGTTTCAGTAAGGACCAGGCCCTGGATTTGGATCGGTGTCGCCCCTGGCGCGGGGCAAGCCCGCTCACTACAGATCCAAACGAACGTCCGGGGCCGGTGGGAGTCTGATATAAGACTCGAGTACGGGTAGTCGCAGATCAGCGCCAAGTCAATGAAATCTTGGGTTTTTTTATGTGCGCAAAAAATGCCCGATCTGACTGCAAGCCTTGCAGGTCGTGGCTTTCAGCCGAAAAAACCGGCTCTGTTCACAAGGTTATCCACAATTTGTGTGGATAACATTTTATGTCGCCTGGAACGGGAGTGACGATGAAAGCACCCTTCAATTTCACCCGCTTCCTGCCCATGGCCGCGCGCCTGCTGGGGCGGGGGCGTCTGCCAACCCTGCTGTTTGCGGTCGCCGCCAAAGGTTCGAGCCAGGGCAACCGGCTGGGCAAGCTCAAGGACGATCTCAAGCTGCTCCAGGCCCTGTGCCTGGCCTACTGGCGCGGCGAGTACCGGGCGATCAGTCCCAAGGCGCTGATCTCGGTGGTGGCCGGGCTGATGTACTTCTTGAGCCCGATTGATGCGATCCCTGACTTTATTCCGGTGTTTGGCATGCTCGACGACATCGCGGTGCTGGCCTGGCTCATGAAGACCCTGGACGGCGAGCTGAGCGCCTTTCGCGCCTGGCGCGATGCCCAGCGCCCGGAAAAACTGGCGGTGGTTGAGCGCTTGCCCGCGACCCCGGCACTGCTGGCAAAGGAAAACCCGCAAAAAAACTGACAACGCGGCTATCCCCCTGCGACCTTTGTGGCTGTTAGGATTACACTTCTAAGGAAAGAACTTACTTAGTAAGTGTTGTTATCCTACGGGGCAGTCATGGATATTCAGATAATTTCACGCAATGGCGAACCCGAATACGCGGTGTTGCCATGGGATCAATACCAGGCGCTACTAAAAGCCGCCGGTCAACCGATACCCACCCAGGCTTTTTCCCCTGCTGTAACCCCCGCTCCCGAGCAGGACCTGCGCCCGCTCGCAGACCTGCGCGGCCTGCGTGAAGCCAAAGGGCTGGCCATCGAGGCCTTGGCCCGTACCGTGGGCATCAGCCCCTCTTATCTAGGATTGATTGAAAGTGGTGAGCGCCAGCCGGATGCCGCTATTCGCCGCAGCCTGGCCTGGGAATTGGGCGTTGCAGGTTGGAGGGATGAATCTTGAGCCTACGTATCAGCCGTCAACATTGGGATGGGTTACTCAACGAACTGGACCAGGCGCGCCGCCAGCGCCATCTGCTGACCTACCGCGCGCTGCTGGAGCGCCTGCAATTTCCCACGCCGGCCATGCAAACCCTGGCGGCGGCCCTGGAACATCTGGCGGCGCTGGATGCCAAGGCCGAGCAGCCGCTGCGCAGCTCGCTGGTGATCAGCCAGGGCGCTAGCCGCCTGCCGCGTACCGGCTTCTTTGAGTGTGTGGAGCGCCTGGGGCGCTTCAGCGGGCCATCCGATGGCGTGGCCGCTGCGTCCTGGCACGCCTCGGAGGTGGTGCGGGTGTTCGAGTACGAGTATCCGGAATCGGCCGAGGCCTAAAGCGGTTGGGGCAGCATGTCCATGCTGTCGATCACATGGATGCTGTAGCCGGCCACGTCCTTGGCATGGTGCTTGGCCTGGGAGGCCAATTCTGCCAGTTGGCTGGCGTCGAGTTGTCCACAGGCCTGTGGATAGAGATGCACCACGCCAATCGATAGCGACAACAGGGCAAACTCCTGCCGCACGCCCTGGCGGTTCAATGCCACGAAGCAACCGGCATCCAAGTGTTCGGCACGGTAGAACCGCCGACACTGGGTGTGGAAATCGTCCAGCAGTTGGTTGAGCCGCTTGCGCCAGTCCTGCGGACCCAGCACCAGCAGAAAATCATCGCCGCCGATATGCCCGACAAAGTCGCGGCTGGGGTCTACCCGATCATTCAGGCATTGCGCCAGGCACAACAACACTTCATCCCCACGCCCATAACCGTAGATGTCGTTGAACGGCTTGAAGCTGTCGATATCCACGTAGCAGATCACCGACTCGCGCTGTTGCTGCAGCAAGCGCGTGAGGCATTGCTGGATCGGCACGTTGCCGGGCAACAAGGTCAGCGGGTTGGCGTAGCGCGCTTGCTGGATCTTCAGTTCGGTGATCAGCTTGAGCACGTCAATCACCCGGCCCAGGCCCAGGTAATCCCCGTTCAAGGTGATGATGAAATCTTCTTCGATGCGCTGTCGCGCACGGCTGGTGAGCAGGCGACTGACTTGCTGCAGCGACTGGCTCAGCTCCACGGCAAGAAAGTCATTGCTCATCAGACGGCTGATCGGCTTGCGTGCGAACAGGTCGGTGGCAAAGGGCTTGAGCAGGGCGTCAGACAACGAATGCCGGTGCACGATACCCACCGGGTGGCCGCGCCCGTCCAGCACCGCCAGCGAGTTGAGGTTGGCCTGGCGGCGGAACGATTCCAGCACCTGCGCGGTGGCAGTGTCCTGGTCGACCGCAGGTTGCTCGTTGAGCAGGGCGCTGAGGTCGCTGCCTTCCTCGTTGAGGGCGATGTTGGCGTTATCCTGCTTGGGCAGCATGGCCCGCACCTCCTGCGGCGGGTGCTCCTGGGGGCGGCAAAGCAAGTAGCCTTGAACGAGGTCGACGCCCATCTCCGTGAGCACCGCCAACTCTTCCGGTAGCTCGATGCCTTCGGCAATCACCTGGGCGCGAGACGCCTTGGCGATCTGCAGGATAGAACCGACAAACTCACGCTTGAGCGCATCCTGATGGATGCCGTCGATAAAGTGCCGGTCGATCTTCACATAATCCGGGCGCAGCTCCGACCATAACCGCAAGCTGGAATAGCCGGCGCCCAAGTCATCCAGAGCAATCGCAAAGCCCATGTCACGGTAGTGGTGCAAGGCAGTCTGCAGCAGGTCGAAATCGTCGGTCGGCGTCTGCTCGGTAAGCTCAATCACGACTTGGCTGGGTGGAATGCCGAAGTCACGCAGCAATTGCAACGTGCGGCCCGGTTGATGGGCCGTTTCCATCAAGGATTCCGGCGAGATGTTCAGGAACAGCTTGCCCGGCAATTTCTGCTCGCTGAAGCGTCGGCACGCACTCTCGCGGCAGGCGATCTCCAACTCACTGAGGCGCCCGGCGTGGCTGGCCACCGAGAACAGCGCGACGGGGGAGTGCAGCGGGCTGTTGGACGGGCCACGGCTCAAGGCCTCGTAGCCGAGGATGCGCCTCTCGGACAGGCAGATGATCGGTTGGAACAGGCTGTGCAAACTGCCTTGAGCCAGGATTGAGCTCAGGGCATTCAGCTGTTCGGTCATGGTCATGGCGATCTCGATCGAAAAAAAAGGACCGCAGGCTTAACGCCTGCGGTCCTTCATTTCACGACAGAATGATGTCTATATGATGACACTCTGGGGAGTGTTCACATTAAATTGCCATCATTTACTGCTTTGCAACCTGCTTGGAGATCTTGAGGTAGTCCAGCAGGATGCGACCGGTTTCCGCCAGGTAGGCGTCATCTTCCGGCTTGGTTTTTTCCGGCTCGGCCGGCAGTGCATCTTCATCTTCTTTCTTCAGCTCTTTGAGCGGGTCTTCACCCTTGGCCTTGCGGCGGGTGTTTTCCAGCACAAGCTGCTGATTCTCGATGGAGGTGTGCTGCGCACGACGGTCCGCTTCGTTGAGGCTGACGGTTTTTTCCTCCATCAGCTTCTTGGCCAGGGCCAGTTTGTCGCGGATAAACACGAACTCGGCATCCTTGGCGGAACGCGCATCGTGGTCAGCCTTCAACTGCGTCAGGAACGGTTTGAACGGGTCCGACGCCGGCTTGATCGCAGGACGGATAGTGTCCCACGGCATGGCTTCGGGCAGGGCGCTCTCGCCGATTTCCTTGGTGTCGATGATCGACGGGAAGTCGATATCCGGCAGTACGCCCTGATGCTGGGTGCTCTGCCCGGAAACCCGATAGAACTTGGCCAGCGTCAGCTTAAGCTCGCCATGGTTCAGCGGCTGGATGGTCTGCACGGTGCCTTTGCCGAAGGTCTGGCCACCGATGATCAGCGCACGGTGGTAGTCCTGCATGGCGCCGGCGAAAATCTCCGAAGCCGATGCCGAGAGACGGTTGACCAGCAACGCCATCGGCCCTTTGTAGAAGGCGCCCGGGTTTTCGTCTTCGAGCACGTCGACACGGCCGTCAGCGTTGCGTACCAACACGGTCGGGCCCTTGTCGATAAACAGACTGGTCAGCTCGGTGGCCTCCTGCAGAGAACCGCCGCCGTTGTTGCGCAGGTCGATGACCACGCCGTCGACTTTTTCCTTCTGCAGCTCAGTCAGGATTTTTTTCACGTCGCGGGTGGTGGACTTGTAGTCCGGGTCGCCAGCGCGGAAGGCCTTGAAGTCCAGGTAGAAGGCCGGGATTTCAATCACGCCCAGCTTGTAGTCCTTGCCATCCTGCTTGAGGTTGAGGACTTTCTTCTGCACGGCCTGGTCTTCGAGCTTCACCGCTTCACGGGTGATGGACACGATCTTGCTGGTCTGGTCGTTCGGCGCGTTGGTGTGCGGAATCACCTCAAGGCGCACCACGCTGCCTTTCGGCCCACGGATCAGCTTGACCACTTCGTCCAGGCGCCAGCCGACCACATCGACCATCTCTTTGTCGGCCTGGGCCACGCCGATGATCTTGTCAGCCGGCGCGACTTGCTTGGTCTTGTCTGCCGGACCTGCTGGCACCAGACGCACAATCTTCACCTGGTCGTTGTCGCTCTGCAGGACGGCACCGATGCCTTCCAGCGACAGACTCATATTGATATCGAAATTTTCCGCGTTATCTGGCGACAGATAATTGGTGTGCGGGTCGTAGGACATCGCGAAGGTGTTGATGTAGGCCTGGAAGATGTCTTCGGCACGGGTCTGGTCCAGGCGCGCAAGTTGGTTCTTGTAGCGCTTGGTCAGCAGTTCCTGGATGGCTTTGGGCTCTTTGCCGGCGATCTTCAGGCGCAGCACTTCGTCCTTGACGCGTTTGCGCCACAGGTCGTCGAGGGCGGCGGTGCTGGTCAGCCAGGGGGCGTCCTTGCGGTCCACCAGAAGGGTTTCCTTCTGGGTGAAGTCGAGCTTGTCGACGCCTTTGTCGAGTTCGGCCAGCGCGAAGTCCAGACGCGCTTTGACGCGGTCCAGGTAGCGCTTGTAGATGGTGAAACCGGGCTGCAGGTCGCCGCTCTTGAGGAAGTCGTCGAACTGCGTCTTCCACTTGTCGAACTCAGCGATATCGCTGGCCAGGAAGTAGCTGCGCGACGGGTCCAGCAGCTTGAGGTAGCTGTCGTAGATGATCACCGAGCGAGCGTCGTCCAGCGGCGGCTTGCTGTAGTGATGGCGCTTGAGCAACTCGACGACGTTAAGGCTGGCAATCACCTCATCGCGATCCGGCTGAAGGTTGTCCCAGCTGTTGGCTGCGAACGTATTGGTCGACATCGACGCGAAGCCGAGACCAATGAAAAGAGCGAGGGCGGTGCTTGGGAACAAATGCTTCATGCTGATTCGACGCGGGGGCAATTGATAACGCATATTAGGCCGTCTTTGAGGGAGCCGGTTCCATATGGTCCGGTCGCATAATGCAAAAAGCCCGGCGCTACAGCTACGGGCTCAGTCCAGACTCACTATGGAGGCACTGTGAAAGCATTGCAAGGCGTTGACGGTCACGTGGAGTGGTTGGATGAACCCCGTCCTACCTGCGATGTAGGCCAAGTTCGCATTCGTGTAGCGGCTGCGGGCCTCAATCGCGCCGATTTATTACAGCGTGCGGGGCTCTATCCTCCGCCCCCGGGCGCCAGTCACGTGCTGGGCCTGGAGTGTTCCGGGGTGATCAGCGAAGTCGGCCCGGGCTCGTCCTGGCAGGTCGGCGACCGCGTGTGTGCACTGCTGGCCGGTGGCGGCATGGCCGAAGAAGTGGTGGTGGACGCACGCCACGTACTGCCGGTGCCAGAGGGCTTGTCGCTGCTCGAAGCGGCGGCCCTGCCTGAGGTGTACAGCACCGCGTGGCTCAACCTGTTCCAGCTGGCGGGGCTCAAGCCCGGTGAGAAGGTGTTGTTGCATGCCGGCGCCAGCGGCGTGGGCTCTGCGGCGATCCAGCTGTGCAAGGCGTTTGGCAGCCCGTGCTGGGTCAGTGTCGGCTCGGCAGAGCGCCTGGCCTATTGCGAAGCGCTGGGCGCCCAGGGCGGTGTGGTGCGTATCGACGGCATCGAAGGTTTGCGGGATTTCGGGCCGTTCGACGTGATCCTCGACCCGGTCGGCGGTGACTATGCGGCGCTGGACCTCAAGCTGCTGGCTCTGGACGGTCGCTGGGTGTTGATCGGTCTGATGGGCGGCCGCGAGGCCAAGCTGGACCTGGCCCAGGTGCTGGGCAAGCGCGTGCAACTGCTGGGCTCAACCCTGCGCAGCCGCAGCGATCAGTTCAAGGCAGACCTGTTCAGTGACCTCAGCCAGCACGTGTGGCCGCTGTTTGTCGAAGGGCGCTTGAGCCCGCAGTTGGCCAAGACCTTCCCGATCAAGGACGCCGAGGCGGCGTTTGCGGAGCTTGCGACCAACCAGATTTCCGGGAAGCTGGTGTTGGTGATCGACGAAAGCCTCACCTGAAACACCCCCTGTAGGAGCCGGCTTGCCGGCGATTGCGGTGTATCAATGAAGAATGTTTCATCTGACACACTGCTATCGCCGGCAACCCGGCTCCTACAGGGTTAGGGTTTCAATTCAGGCCCAGTGGTGGACCGGCCAGCCGGCCTTTTCCGCGTGCTCGCGCAGTACCGGATCCGGGTTCACCACCTGCGGGTACTCTACCTTGCTCAGCAATGGCAGGTCATTGCGCGAATCCGAATAGAAATACGCGCCGTCCAACGTCTCGCCTTCCTGTTCCAGCCATTCCAGCAAGCGGGTGATCTTGCCTTCGCGGTAAGTCAGTACGCCCACGGTCTGGCCGCTGTACACGCCATGGCTGACGTCCAGATCGATCCCCAGCACTTCATCGATGCCGATGCGCGCGGCAATCGGCTTGACCAAATGCGTGCCCGACGCCGAAATCACCAGGATCCGGTCGCCATTGGCCCGGTGGCGGGCGATGGTCTTGGTGGCATCGCTGTAGATCAGCGGCTCGATCACGTCCTCGACCCACGGCTCCACCAGGTGTTCGATTTCTTCCGGTGTGCGGCCAATCATCGGCTCCAGGCTGAAGGTCATGAAGTCTTCCATCAGCAGCTTGCCCTGGCTGTAGGCGTCCATCAGTTCGTTGTTCTTGCGCATGAACGACTCGGGGTCGACCCAGCCCAGGCGGCCCATCTGCTCGCTCCACAGGGTGGCGCAGTCACCGTGGATGAGGGTGTCGTCCAGATCAAAAATTACCAATGCCATCGGTCACGCTCTCTCAATCAATCGTTGCATCAGGCTACTTCACACAAGGCACTTGGGTCGATGGACAGTGCCAGGCGTTGCCCGTCCGGGTGCAGGTCGTCGGCCGAACGGTTGAGCACGTCCACCACCAACTCCACGCCGCGCGCCTCGATGCGATAGCGGATTACGTTGCCCAGCAGGCTATGGCTGCGCACCAGCGCGTCGAGTTCGCCGCTGCGGCTCAGCTCGATGGCTTCCGGGCGAATGGCGATGCGGCTGTTGATCGGGCGTTGCAGCAGTTGGGTGGCCTTGTCGGCGTCCAGCAGGTTGTAGTTGCCGATAAAGCCCGCCGCGAACACATCCACCGGGGCGGTGTAGAGGGTTTCGGCGTCGCCGCTCTGCACGATCTTGCCCTGGTTCATCAGGAAGATGCGGTCAGACATGGTCAAGGCTTCTTCCTGGTCGTGGGTCACGAAGATGGTGGTCAGCCCCAGTTCACGCTGGATGTGGCGGATCTGTTCGCGCAGGTGCTTGCGAATCCGTGCATCGAGTGCCGACAGCGGTTCATCGAGCAGCAGCAGGCGTGGGCGGGTGACCAGCGAGCGGGCCAGGGCCACGCGCTGGCATTGGCCACCGGACATCTGGTGCGGGTAGCGGCCGGCCAGGTCCTTGAGTTCGACCAGTTGCAGCACTTCCTGCACGCGCTTGTGGCTGTCGTCAGCGTTGACCTTTTGCATGCGCAGGCCGAAGGCGACGTTCTGTTCCACGGTCATGTTGGGGAACAGCGCGTAGCTCTGGAACACCATGCCGATGTGTCGTTTCTGCGGGCTGAGCGGAACAATGTCTTGGCCATCCAGCAGGATTTTGCCGCTGTCCACCGGCGTGAGGCCGGCGATGCAACGCAGCAGGGTGGACTTGCCGCAACCGGACGGGCCGAGCAGGGTGACGAATTCGCCCTTGGCGATTTCGCAGTTGATGTCGCTGAACACCGGGGTGCCGGCGTAGCCTTTTTGCAAATGTTGGACGCTGACGAAGCTCATTGGCTTTTGTCCTTGTTCAAGATATTGGCGGCCCAGGTCAGCACCAGCACAAAGAAGAAATAGGAAATGACGACGGCACTGGTGAAGTGGCCGCTGCTGTTGCGCATATTGTTGAGGTACACCTGCAGGGTTTCGTAGCGGGTGCCTACCAGGATGTTGGCAAACACGAATTCGCCGAACAGGAATGAGAACGACAGCAGCAGGGCAACCATCAGACCTTTGCGCAGGTTGGGCAGCACCACCAGGATCGCGGCCTGCCAGGTGCTGGCGCCGAGCAGTTGGGAGGCGTCCATCAGGTCACGCAGGTTGATGGCTTGCAGGTTGTTGGTGATCGCGCGGTACATGAACGGCAGCGCCACGGTGAAGTAGCAACCGATCAATATCCACGGCGTGCCCACCATCGCTAACGGCCCGGAGCCGTACAGTTGCAGCAGGCCTACCGACGACACCACCGGCGGCACCGCGAAGGGCAGCAGGATCAGGATGTTCATCAAGGCGTCGAGCCTGGGGAAGTGGTAATGCACTACGAACAGCAGCGGCAAAATCAACACCACTGACAGAATCAGCGCACCCACGCACACCAGCAGCGACTGGCCGAAGGCGGCCAGGAAGCGCGGGTCGCTCCACAGTTGCACATACCATTTCACGGTAAAGCCGGCCGGCAGCACGGTGGCCGACCAACTGCTCGCAATGGAGTAGACAAAGGTGCCCACCAGCGGCAATACCAGGATCAGGAACAACAGATACACCACGACCCGATGGTAGAGGGTGGCCGGGCCGGCTTCAGCGCGAGACATGGTAGCTCCTCTTGAGCAGCAGTTGATGGACCACGGTGACCACGGTCATCAGCGCCACCAGCACCACGGCCAGGGCGCTGGCCATGTTCGGGTCCAGTGACACGTCGCCGGAGACCAGGCCCGCGATGCGGATCGGCAGTACGTTGAAATTGCCGGTGGTCAGTGCATACACCGTGGCGTAGGCGCCCAGCGCGTTCGCCAGCAGGATCACGAAGGTGCCCAGCAGCGCCGGCGTGAGCACGGGCAGGCCGATATGCCGCCAGAACTGCCAGCCATTGGCGCCCAGCAGGGCAGCCGACTCGCGCCAGTCTTCACGCAGTGCGTCGAAGGCCGGGTAGAGCAGCAACACACCGAGGGGAATCTGGAAGTAGGTGTACAGGATGATCAAGCCGGTTTTGGAATACAGGTTGAAGTCCTGGATGATCCCGGCCTGCTTGAGCATCAGGGTGATGCTGCCGTTGAAACCCAGCAGGATGATGAACGCGAACGCCAGGGGCACGCCGGCAAAGTTGCTGGTCATGTTGGCGAAGGCGGTGACGAAATTGCGCAGCGGCGAATCCACCCGGCGCAGGGAGTAGCTGCCCAGCGTGGCGATGATGATGCCGAAGACACTGGAATAGAAGCTGATCTCCAGGCTGAACTGGATGGCTTGCAGGTAGAACTTCGAACTGAAGATGCGCGTGAAGTTTTCCAGGCCCCAGCCGGCTTCCTCGGTTTGCAGGCTGTTGATCAGCACCCACACCAGCGGGGCAATTTCGAACACGATAAAGAACAGCGCGAACGGCACCAGGCACAGCAGCGCCAGCCATTTACCACGGGTCATTTCAACAGCTCCCGGCATACAGGTTTGTCGTGGGGCACGCCCAGTAGTTCGCAGACGGTGCCGCACAGTTCGGTCTGCCGGGGCGCGGCATTGGCCTCCAGGCTGAAGGCATCGCCAAGGACGAACAACGGCACTTCGCGCTCTTCCGGCAGCAGGCCGTTGTGGGAGCGGTCGTTGTTCATGCCATGGTCGGCCGTCACCAGCACCTGGTAGCCGGCGTCGAGCCAGCCTTGCAGGTAGTCGGCGAGGATGATATCGGCCGAGCGTGCGCTGTTGCGGTACTGCGGTGTGTCGAGGCCGTGCTTGTGCCCGGCGTCGTCGATGTTCATCGGGTGCACCACCAGGAAGTTCGGCGCGTGTTTGCGGCGCAGGCTTTCGGCGTCGGCGAACAGGTGGGAATCGGGGTAGTGGTCATTCCAGTAGAAATGCCCGTGCTGGATCGCCAGCGCCTTGTCGTCGGTATGACGATCACGGGCGGCGATAAAGGGCGTGCGGTTATACAACTCGCTGACCCAGTGGTAGGCCGCCGCCGCTGTGGTGAGGCCGGCGTCGGTGGCGTAATGGAAAATGCTGCGTTGGTTGGACAGGCGTGAAACATGGTTGTGCACGATACCGCTCTGGATCGGTGGCACGCCGGTCAGGATGCATTCATACAACGGGCGGGACAGGGCGGGCAGTTCACATTCCAGCTTGTAGAGCGCTGCGCGTCCTGCGCCGACATAGGCCTGCAAGTGCCCCATGGCGTGCCGCGCAACCTCGAAGTTCAGGCCGTCGAGCACGACAAGGATGACATTGTGCTTCATGGGGGCTGGAGCTCCGCAACAGGTGGTTTGACTCAAATTCTCTGGCGTAACCGGGTCAAAATGTGGGAGCTGGCTTGCCTGCGATAGCGGCGTATCAGTCGACATAGAGGCTGAATGTCAGACCGCTATCGCAGGCAAGCCAGCTCCCACACCGGCCGCATTTCAGGCAGTGAGCCTGATTACTTCATTTCTACGATGACTTGCTCGTTCCACAGCTGAGGCAGCTTCTTGGAAGTCGCTTCCCAGGCATCGGCATCCTTGATCGGCTGCGGATTGGCCTTGGTGTACTGCTCGCCCGGGATCAGGTTCTTGGCGATATCGGCCGGCAGTTTCAGGTCGGTTTCAGCACGGATAGGACGCGCATTGCCCTTGGCCAGGTTGAGTTGGCCGGCATCGCTGAAGATATATTCGCGGGTCAGCTTGGCGGCGTTCGGGTGCTTGGCGTATTTGTTGATGATGGTGGTGTAGCCGGACTTCACCGAACCGTCCGATGGGATCAGCACCACGTAGTCATCCGGGTTGGCCATCTTGGCCTTGTAGCTCAGGCCGTTGAAGTCCCAGACCACGCCCACTTCGACTTCGCCTTTTTCCATGGTGGCGATGGTCGGGTTGGACAGCGAGAGACGGCCTTGCTGGGCGATCTTGGTGAAGAACTGCAGACCAGGGGCGATGTTCTTTTCGTCGCCTTTATTGGCGATGGCGGCGGCCAGTACGCCGTTGGCCGCCTGGGCCGCGGTGCTCACGTCACCGATGGAGACCTTGTATTTGCCTTTTTGCAGGTCAGCCCAGCTGGTGGGCACTTCCGAACCGTGCAGCAGCTTCTTGTTGACGATAAAGGCGATGGTGCCGGTGTAGGCCAGCGCCCAGTGACCGTCCTTGTCTTTTGCCCAATCCGGCACCTGGGCCCAGGTGGACGGTTTGTACGGCTGGGTCACATCTTGCTTCACCGCAATCGGACCGAACGCTGCGCCCACGTCGCCGATGTCGGCGCTGGCGTTGTCTTTTTCAGCCTTGAACTTGGCGATTTCCTGGGCCGAGCTCATGTCGGTGTCGATGTGCTTGAGGCCGTAGGTCTTGGCCAGGTCTTCCCAGGTACCTTTCCAGTTGGCCCAGTCATCGGGCATGCCGACGCTGTTGACGGCGCCTTCCGCTTTCGCGGCAGCTTCCAGGGTTTTCAAATCGGTATCAGCAGCCATGGCGGCGGTGCACATGGCAATGGTCGAGCCTAACAGTGATGCCAGGAAAAGCTGTTTCATCCGAAGCTCCTTTGGGCGTTTTCAACGCTGCGTTTTTGTCGACGTTTGCGGTGGTGTTGGTCTAGGTCAGCAATACCTGAGCCAATCTAGGCGTGCCTGATGACAGTTTCATGTCGATGTCGTTTTTAAATCGCGGATGTCGCTCGTCGCAGAGTGAGCGTAGACCATGCCCAAATGCCCGCAGGCGCTCGACTTGGCCGATGTATTGCAGAGTGTGGGGCAGGGGCGTGAGAGGGGCTGTCATCTGTCGGTCATCTGTAGTGCCTAGGCTGGCAGGCAACAGCTCAAGCCCTGATAGAGCGCGGTTTGTGCACCGAAGCGGTGCTGGTCTAGTCCAGATAGGTAACATTGATGCGTGATGAGGCAATCAAGGCGGTGACATCCATCGGCCTGGCGCTGCAAGAGCAGATCGACCACGGCCTGTTGCCGCCTGCGAGTAAATTGCCCGCCGAGCGCAAGCTCAGCGAGTTGTTTGGTACCACTCGCATTACGGTGCGGGAAGCCTTGTTACAGCTGGAGGCCCAGGGGCAGATCTATCGCGAGGAGCGCCGCGGCTGGTTTGTCTCGCCACCCCGGCTGGCCTATAACCTGATGCAGCGCAGCCACTTTCACGCGATGGTCAGCGACCAGGGGCGGGTGCCGTCCACCGAGGTGATTTCCGCGCGGCTGCAGCCGGCGTCGGCAGCGGTGTGTGCGTGGTTGCAGTTGCCGGCATTGTCCAGCGTGATCCAGGTGTGCCGGGGCCGGCGCATTGATGGGCGTTTAGTGCTGTATGTGGAGCACTACCTCAACCCGCAGTATTTTCCGGGGATTCTGGAGTGCGACTTGAATCAGTCGATGACTGAGTTGTATGCCCGTCAATATGACTTGCACTACGGGCGGGTGCGTTTTGAAATTGTGCCGACGTCTCTGCCCGTGGAAGCCGCCGCCGCGTTGCGCGTGTCGGTGGGCAGCCCGGGCTTGCGCATTGCCCGGGTCAATTACGATCAGCATCAGCGCTTGATCGACTGCGATCTGGAGTTCTGGCGGCATGACGCCATCCACGTCGGTGTCGACGTCGCTTAATCACGCCACATTCCCTGTAGGAGCCGGCTTGCCGGCGATGAGGCCTTCAGATTTGGCGGCGATGTTAGGGACGCCATCGCCGGCAAGCCGGCTCCTACAAGGTTAAGGTGTCAGGGCTTTGATCAGTGAGTCGGTGTTGGTGGTGAGTTCCTCCACCGGGTCTGCGCCGTCTACGTTCAAGACCAGTAATTGCGAGTCGCCTGCCTCGATGGCCGCCTTCACCGCCTCACTCGGCTGACGATGGTGCAACACCACCGCCACGTCGTTCTCCTTCAATTCGGCACTGAGCTTTTGCAAGGCCTTGGGCGTCCAGTCGGCGTCCGGCCGTGCATCTGTGCTCACTACTTCCAGGTTCAGGCTGCTGACCAGGTAGGCGAAGTGATCGCTCAAGCTGACCACCGTAAGGTTATCCGCCTTGGCCAGCCGCGCTTCACTGTCTGCGGTGAGCTTGAGGAGACGCTGTTTGAGGGCGGCGAGGTTGGCGTCGATCGTGGGCTTGGCGTCGGGCGCCAGGCGGCTGAGGTCGGCGGCGAGCACGTCGGCCATACGCCCCAGGTTGTTGCTCGATTGCCACGGCTGGCTGTTCAGGCCATCGGTGCTGCCGGGTTGCACGGCAATGCCCGGCAAACCGCCGTCCACCGGGCGTGCGGCATCCACTTCGACGATGCGGATATTGCTGCGCCGCGCCACCGGGTACAGCGGGTCATCCGCCCACAGCGAACGCAGGCCGATGGCGGCGTCGGCGTCCTGTGCCAGCTTGCTCAAAGCCGGCGCGCCACGGCCGGTGAAATAGGACACTTGCCGCGAACCGGGCAGGTTGGCCGGGGCGGCGCGTTCGAGCTGTACGGAGGTGCCTTTGAGCAGCACTTCAGCCAGGCCGTAGGTGATCGGCAAGGAGGCCAGCACCTTGACCGGTTTTGCCGCTTGGGCAACTGGTTTGGCCGCTTCAGCCGCCATCAGTGGCGTGGTGAACAAGCAAGCGATGGCCAGGGCCAGAGGATGAAGAACGGAGCGCATTATCCAAGATTCCCTTTGAGGCTGGGCACGGTGCCGCGCGCGATGGCGGCAAAGGCGAAGGCGATACCGGCCACGAGGATGATCGCGGCACCGGACGGGATGGGCAGGTCGAAGATGATCGGCAGCAGGATCCCGCACAGCGTGCTGACCGTGGCAATGATCACCGAGACCCAGAAGAAACCCTTGAGCGACTGGCTCAGCAGGCGCGCTGCGGCGGCGGGGATGACCAGCAGGGCGCCCACCAGGATCGCGCCGATGACCTTGACCGCCGCCACGGTGATCAGCGTCACCAGGATCACAAACAGATAATCCAGGGTCTTTACCGCCACCCCGCGCACCGCCGCCAGTTGCGGATTGAAGCTGGCAAGCATGATGCGGTTGTACAGCGGCAACGCCAACGCCATGACCAGCGAGCCAACAACCGCCAGCACCAGCAGGTCGTTGCCATTCACCGTCAACACCGAACCGAACAGTACGTTCTCCAGAATATGCACGTTGATCTTGCCCGCCAGGATCAGCAGCAGGCTGGCGCCCAGGGCCAGGGACACCGAGAGGAACACGCCGATCAAGGTGTCGGGCGCCAACCCGGTGCGGTTGCGCAGGTAGTTGAGCAGGATGCCGAACAGCAGGCAGTACCCGAACAGGGCGCCATAGGGCCCGGTGTAGGGTTCACCCAGCAGGATGCCGACGGCCACGCCGGTGAGTGCCGCGTGGCCGACCGCTTCGGAGAAAAACGCAAAGCGCTTGACCACCACCAACGTACCCAGGCCGCCCAGTACCGGGCCGATCAGCAGGCCGGCGAGCAGGGCGTTGACCACAAAACCATAGGCCAGCGCTTCCGGCAGGTATCCGGAAGAAGCCCAGCCCTGGACCATCAGGCGAAACGCTTCATAACTCATTGCACCGGGCTCCGAGGGTGGGTGGAGAACAGGGTCAGCAGGCGGTCCGGGGTCAACGCTTCCTTCGGCGTAGCGTCGAACAGCACACGACGGTTCAGGCCGGTGACGCGATCGGCCAGGCGGCCCACGGCTTCCAGGTCATGCTCGATCCACAACACGGTGATGCCGGCCAGGCGCCAGTCATTGAGCAGGCGTTCGAACACCTGGATCCCTGCCTCGTCGAGCGCCGACATCGGCTCATCCAGTACCAGCAGTTGCGGCGCCGGGATCAAGCCCTGGGCCAGCAGCACGCGCTGGCGTTCACCGCCAGACAGCGCGCCCATGCGGCGTTTGCGCTTGTCCTGCATGCCGACACGCTCCAGCGCATCGCCAATCGCCCCGGCGTAGTGCCGCGATAGCCCGAGAAATGCCGGGCGGCGCTGGCACATGGCAGCCATGAAGTCGTCGACGGTCATGGGCAGGCCCCGGTCAAACTCCAGCGCCTGGGGCACGTAGCCGATGGTGCCGGGCGTAGTCGGCCAGTGCAGGCGCAGTTGGCCCTGATGCGGCGTCTGCCCCAGCAGGGTCTTGATCAGCGAGCTTTTGCCGCCGCCGTTCGGGCCCACCAACGCATGGATGCTGCCGGGCTGTACCTGGAATTTCACGCCGTCCAGGATGGTGGTGCGGCCCAGGGTCAGCGACACCGCGTCGAAGTCGAGGGTCGGGCCAACGCTGGCCACGCTCAGGTGTTCGGCCGCGGTCATGAGCCTGACTCCTGGATGGCCCGCACCACCGTGTTGAGGTTGCCGGTCATCTCCACTTCGTATTTTTCAGGGGTGTATTCGCCGTAGGAGATATGCGAAAGCGGGTACAGCTTGACTCCCGACTCACGCTGGATGGTGTCGACATAGGTGGACGGGAAATCCATCTCCGAGAAGATCACCTTCACATCCAGGGCGCGCAGTTCGTCGATGGTCTTTTTCAGCTGGCTGGGGCTGGGCTCGATGCCGTGGGCCGGTTCGACCACGGCCGTCACTTCCAGGCCAAACTCGCGCAGCAGGTAATCGTAGGCCGCGTGCACGGTGGCCACACGCAGGTCCGGGTTCGGCGCGCTGGTCAACTTGGCCAGTGCATCGGCCCGCATCTGGCGCAGGCGTTTGCCGTAGGTGCGGGCGTTCTGGGTGTAGGTCTTGGCGTTGTCCGGGTCGAGCTTGCCCAGTTCGCGGGCGATGTTGTTCACCTGGGCAATCGAGGCACTGATCGACAAAAAGGTGTGCGGGTTGACCACCTTGCCTGCGCCACGCGCCGCGTTACCGGTGGCCGCCAGCAACGGCACGTTGGCGTTGGCTTCGATCACCGGGATGTCCGGACGCTCGCTGGTGGCGATCATGCGGTCGGCGAAGTCGTCATGGCCGACGCCGTTGAGCACGATCACGTCCAGGGTGCCGATGCGCTTGATGTCTTCGGCGCGCGGTTCGTAAGCATGGGGGTTGAAGCCGGCCGGGATCAGCGGCACCACGTCGGCCTTGTCGCCGACGATATTGGCCACGTAGCTGTAATAAGGGTGCAGGGTGATACCGATTCGCAGGCGCTTGGCCGCCTCGGCGTTCGCCAGGGGGGTGAGCATCAGGCTGATAAGGCCGACCAGCAACAGACGCAACAACGGGGATGAAATGGACATGGGCACTCGGTCTTCTCGTTCAGTGACGGTGCTGGCGGGTCACGCCGGCATCGAATTGCGTGACCACCTGCTTCCAGCCGGCCGCGATCAGCGCCGGGTCGGTCAGGTCGGAAGGGGGCGCGAGGTTGGCCTGGCGGTTGAGCCACACATCCGGCTCGCCATCGTGCACGCGCATCAGTAGCGAGCCGCTGGTGGCGGGCGCCTGGCTCAAGCCCAGGTAAGCCGACGGCGCAAGCAGTTGCCAGCGATGATCGCCACGGCTGACCGAACTGGCGTCCTGTGCAAAGGGCGCAAACCCTTCTTCGGCCAATTGCTGCGGCGTCGGCAGGGCGCTTTGCTCCTGTTGCAGCAGTTGAATCTCGTCCAGGGTCACCCGCAGGTCGGCGTAGATCCCTTGTTCGGCTGCGCTCAGGTCGCGGCGCGCGTCCAACTGGTGGCTGGGCACGGCGGCGACTTCCTGGCTTTCGCCATGCAGGGCAATCACCGAACCGGCCACGGCGAGGATGATCAGGCACAACAGCAGCACATAGAGGGTTTCATGGCCGGCCCCGGCGGGGCGTACAACCTGTGTAGTACTCATTGCGGCTGGATATCCGCTTGGTCGATCTCAACGACGTGGCCGGGGCCAGCGTCGAACAGCACATAGAACTCGGCCGAGGGCTTCTTGAAGGTCAGGGTCGAGTCCTGGCCGAGCTTGCCGGGCAACAGGACGGTTTCGTCGTAGCCGATCACGTCCAGGGTCACGCCGGGCGCGCCGCTGCCGTCGGAGAAGCCGCCGGTGCACTGGATCTGCTCACCGGCAATTTCCTTGCACTCGCACATCGGGTTGTGGGCCAGGGCCACGGTACTGAACCCGGCGCACAGCACTAGCAATACGCGGGATAGGCGCTTCAACGTCATGGTTTGACTCCTTGCTTGTTCAGCCAGGCAATAGTGGCAGGCGAAGCCTGGCTCAGCGGGATGGAACCCTGGTGCATCGTGCCGTCCCAGCCCTCCATGGTGACCCACAGTTCGGCGTCGGCCGGGGTGCGCTCCGGCACTGGCAACATCGCGCCCATGCGGTACGGCGTGCCAAAGAAGATCACCCCGGCTGCCCGCAGGCTGCGGGGCTTGCCGATACGCAGGTAAGTGGCCTTGACCTGTTCGGCGCAGGAGGCGCACAGGGCGGCGTTGAAAAACTTCATCGGGCCGGCCGGGTCGGGGCGCGGGCCTTCATTGCGAAATTCGGCGAGGGTCAGGCTCCAGGGCCCGACCTGCACTTCACCTGCCACCCGTTCGCCGATGCCGGTGTCGCCTCGGAACAACGCAGCGTCGGCAAAGTATTTGGGCATGAAGCCCAGCGGTACCAACAACAGCAGCACATTGATATGGAAGCGCCATTTCAGCCAAAAGGCCCGCAGTGGCGAAGGGGGTACAGCAGCGGCGACCTTGCTCATCGGTTGCCCTCCGTGGTTTCAATGCTCATGGCCGGTATAGGAGCTGCCTGGCGCGGGGCTTTGGCACTGCGCTTGAGGGCGTTGAGGGTGGCCAGGGCCGTGCGTTTGGTCCAGATCAGCAAACCGCTCAGTACCATCATGCTTAACAGCAGGCCGAAGAAAGCCCAGATCAGCTTGACCCACAAACCGCCGAAGTCGCCGGTGTGCAGCGGGCGCATGGACTCGGTGACAAACTCCAGCGTCGAGCGGTTGGACAGCAGGTGCGACACCGCCACTTCGCCGTTATAGGGGTTGATCTGTGCGGTCTGGTACATCAACGGGTACCAGCCCCGGCCGCCGATCTGCAGGTGGCTGTAGGCATTGAGTGGCAAGACCACAAAGCTGGTTTCCAGCCCCGGGATGCGCTGGCTGGCAATTTCGATGGCTTCGTCCAGGGGAATCATCGGTGAAGGCACGCCGGGGGCGGACATTGGTACTTTCTCCCGGGCGATCACTGGCACGATGGGCTCGCTGGAGATGGAGATCTGGTTGTCGCCCAGGATTGCCTGGATCAGGAACCAGGTGCCGGTGATGGAAATGACCGCGATGAACCAGATCGACCAGATCCCGCTCAGGCGGTGGAAGTCGCCCCAGAAGATCCGCGCGCCGTGGCGGATGCGCAGGGTAGGGCGCAGGAAGCCTTTCCAGAAGCGTTTGTACACCACCAGCCCGGTGACCAGCGAGGCCAGCAACGGCAGGCCGAGCAATGACACCAGGTACCAGCCCCAGCTGTAGCCATTGGTGAATGGCACCAACCACCAGCCGTGCAAGGCGCGGGTAAATTGCTTGAAGTCGAACGACGGGCTGATGCCCTGGATGGCCCCGGTGTACGGGTTGACGTAGACGGTTACGGAGCGCCCGTCGGGATAGCTGAGTTCGGTGCTCAGGGCAAAGTGCGACTCATCCGGGCGAATGATCGACTGCACGATGACCTGGGGTTCGGCGCGCTTGATCGCGCTGATCACCTGGTCATAGCTGAGTGGCTCGGCGTCATCCGACGGCTTGCTGGCGCGGATGTCCGGGTTGGCCAGCCAGACGATTTCCTGGCTGACCACCGCCAGGGTGCCGGTGATGCAGACGATCAGTACAAAGAACCAGATGGGCAATGCCAGCCAACTGTGTACGAGAAACCAGAGTTTTGAGCGTGACTTCTTCGACATGTGAATGAGGGTCTTGATCGGAGGGGGGCAAAGAAGGCCCGGAAAAGGCCGGTCGTAGCTTTTGCTGACGCGACGGGCTGTATCTAAGTTAAGACGGATGAGAGGGGCAAATCCCTAAGCCGGATATGAAAGAAATTGTTTCAGGCTCACATTCAGCGTGGTTTGCCGCCGCGATCGAACACGAAACATGTTCCAAGCCATCACCCAGGCGCCATTGATGGGGCGGGGCGGCTGGGTAGGATGGGCTCATACCGTTGTGTGAGCGCCTACAAAAATGAGCCTAGAAAAAATGCCTGCCAGAACCCTCTACGACAAACACATCGATTCCCACACGGTGTGCCCCCTGGATGATCAGGGCCATGTCCTGCTGTACATCGATCGCCAGGTGATCAACGAATACACCAGCCCCCAGGCGTTCAGCGGCCTGCGCGAGGCTGGCCGTGACGTATGGCGCCCCGGCACGGCGCTGGCGGTGGTTGACCATGTGAACCCCACCACGCCACAGCGCATTGCGGCCATGCCCGATGCGGGCGGCGCGCGGCAGGTGTCGTACCTGGCGGAGAACTGCCGGGATTTCGGCATCGAACTGCTGGACATCCTCGACAAACGCCAAGGCATCGAGCACGTGATTGCCCCGGAACAGGGCTTTATCCTGCCGGGCATGGTGATTGCCGCCGGTGACAGCCACACCACCACCTACGGCGCCCTCGGGGCTTTCGGGTTTGGCATCGGCACCTCGGAAATCGAGCACCTGCTGGCCTCGCAGACGCTGGTCTACAAGCGCCTTAAAACCATGCGCGTGACGGTCGACGGGGCGTTGGCCAAGGGCTTGACCTCCAAGGACGTGATCATGGCGCTGATCGGCAAGATCGGTGCCTCCGGTGCCACCGGCTATGCCATCGAGTTTCGCGGCGCCACCATCGACGCGTTGAGCGTCGAGGCGCGCATGACCATCTGCAACATGGCGGTGGAAGCCGGGGCGCGCGGTGCGTTCATGGCGCCGGACGAAAAAGTCTTCGCCTACCTCAAGGGCAAGCCGCGCGCGCCAAAGGGCGAGCTGTGGGAACAGGCGCTGGTGGGCTGGCGCCAACTGCATTCGGACGCCGACGCAGTGTTCGACCAGGAAGTGCATCTGGACGCCAGCACCCTGGAACCCATGGTCACCTGGGGCACCAGCCCCGACCAGGCTGCGCCGATTGGCGCCCGCGTCCCGGACCCGCAGGACGTCAGCGACCTGATCCTGCGCCAGGACATGCGCCGCGCCCTCAACTACATGGGCCTGGAGGCCGGCATGCCGCTGAGCGACATCGTCATCAGCCATGCGTTTATCGGCTCCTGCACCAACGCCCGTATCGAAGACTTGCGCGACGCCGCCAGCGTGGTGCGTGGCAAGCACGTGGCCGACCATGTACGGGCGATGATCGTGCCGGGCTCCACCGAAGTGCGCGACCAGGCCGAGGCCGAAGGGCTGGCGGCGATCTTTATCGATGCCGGTTTCGAATGGCGCCAGTCGGGCTGCTCGATGTGCCTGGCAATGAACGATGACGTACTGGCCCCGGGCGACCGCTGCGCCTCCAGCACCAACCGCAACTTCGAAGGCCGCCAGGGCGCGGGGGCGCGTACCCACCTGATGAGCCCGGCGATGGTCGCTGCCGCAGCGATCACCGGCCGCCTCACCGATATCCGTCACTTTGGAGACCGCCCATGAGCCTGCAACCGTTTACCCGCATCACCGGCAAGGCCGCGCCCATGCTGGCGGCGAATATCGACACCGACGTGATCATGCCCAAGCAGTTTCTCAAGGGCATCGACCGCAGTGGGCTGGATCGTGGTTTGTTTTTTGACCTGCGCTTCTTGCCTTCCGGCGAGCCCAACCCCGCATTCGTGCTGAACCAACCGGCCTGGCAAGGGGCGAGTTTCCTGGTGGTGGGGCCGAACTTTGGTTGCGGCTCCAGCCGTGAACACGCGGTGTGGGGGTTGAAACAGACCGGGATTCGCGCGCTGATCGGCAGCAGTTTTGCCGGGATTTTCTACGATAACTGCCAGCGTAATGGGGTGTTGTTGATCACGCTGGAGGAGGCGGTGTTGCAGAACCTGGGGCAGGTTGTGAGCCAGCCCGAGCAGGCGCAGATCAGTGTGGACCTGGAGGCCCAGGCCATTCATTTGGCCGATGGCCAGGTGATTCCCTTCCAGATCGACACCTTGCGCAAAACCGCCTTGCTGCTGGGACTGGATGCAATCGGGAGCACCCTACAGCGCAGCGAGCAGATCAAAGCGTTCGAACGCCAACACCTGCAAGCCAACCCCTGGCTCAACTGACAAACCTCGGTCCAAATGTGGGAGCTGGCTTGCCTGCGAAAGCGGTGGGTCAGCTTACTCATCTTTCACTGATACACCGCCATCGCAGGCAAGCCAGCTCCCACAGTTGATCGGGTTTACATCTCTATATTGATAGACCCTTGAAGTGCTCCTGCAAAAACTCCACACACGCCCGCAGCTTCCCTGAATACGCCAACCGTGTCGGGTACACCGCCCAGACGTTGGCGCTTTGGGTGTAGTTGTGCAGCACCTGCACCAGCTTGCCTTGCTCCAACAGCGGCTTCACATCCCACATCGAGCGCAGCAGCACACCGCGCCCGTCCAATGCCCACTGCAACACGATCTCGCCATTGTTCGATGACAGTGGCCCGCGCACGCGCACGCTTTCGGGGGCGCCGTTGTGTTCCAGGTTCCAGATGCCAAATGCGTTATCCCGCTCCTTGAGCACCAGGCAGTCGTGCTGCTCCAGGTCGCCCAACTGTTGCGGCGTGCCCTTGCGCTGCAGATAAGCCGGCGCGGCGCACAGCACGCGGCGGTTGCTCACCAGCCGCCGGCCAATGTGCTGACCGGGGATGTCGTCGCCCACGCGGATCTCCAGGTCGAACCCTTCGCTGACGATGTCCACCACGCGGTCGAACAGGTCCAGGCGGATTTCCAGGTCCGGGTACTGCTCGGCCAGCAATGACAGGGCAGGGGCCACATGGTTGCGGCCAAAACCGAAGCTGCTGCACAGGTGCAAGTGCCCGCGCGGGCTGTCGTGGGCGTCGGAGAGTTCATCGGACAGTTGCTGGAAGTCTTCCAGGATACGCACCGCCCAGCGCTGCACCCGTTCGCCGTCTTCGGTCAGGGCGATACGCCGGCTGGTGCGGTGCAGCAGGCGGGTGGCCAGGGTGGTTTCGAGGATCTGGATGCGCTTGCTGACATACGCCGGCGACAGCCCCAGCTCATCGGCGGCGGCAGCGAAGCCGGCCTTGCGGATCACGGTCAGGAACACCCGCAGGTCTTCGGGTAGGGGCACGGTATCTTTCTTATGAGTCATCAGAAACGAGGCTGGCGGCATGAGCCGCCAGAATAGCACCGGATCGGCGTGCCTTCCGGCACACCGGGCGGTCTTGGGTTATTCGGCCGCGATTTTGGCCTGGGCAGCCGCCCGGGCATGGCGGCCGCGCTTAAGGGCGATCGGTGCCATCTTCTCGCGGTCCAGTTCACCTTCCCACGCGGCGACCACCAGCGCGGCCACGGCGTTGCCGATGATATTGGTCAGCGAGCGGCATTCGGCCATGAAGCGGTCCACACCGAGGATCAACACCATCGCCGCCACCGGCACCGTCGGCACCACGGCCAGGCTTGCCGCCAAGGCCACGAACCCTGCACCCACCACCGCGCCGGCGCCCTTGGACGTCAGCATGGCCACCGCCAGCAGCGTCAATTGCTGCTCAAGCGGCAAGTGGATATTGGTCGCCTGGGCCAGGAACAGCACCGCCAGGGTCATATAGATGTTGGTGCCGTCCAGGTTAAAGGTATAACCGGTCGGCACCACGATACCCACCACGCCCTTGGAGGCGCCCAGGCTTTCGAGTTTCTGGATCAGCTGCGGCAACGCCGATTCCGAGGAACTGGTGCCCAATACGATCAACAGCTCCGACTTGATATAGCCCATCAACTTGAAAATGCTGAAGCCGGCGTAGCGGGCGATGCTGCCCAGCACTACCGCAATAAAAAAGAACGCCGTGATGTAGAACGTGCCCACCAGCTTCAACAGCGGCAGCAACGAACCCACGCCGTACTTGCCGATGGTGAAGGCAATCGCCCCAAAGGCACCGATGGGCGCAACGCGGCTGATGATGCCGACGATGCGGAAGAACACCTCGCTGGCCTGGTTGATCACACCCACCAGCGGCCGGCCCTTTTCGCCGACCATCACCAGGCCGACGCCGAACAGCACGGAGACGAACAGCACCGGCAGGATTTCACCCTTGGAGAACGCATCGAAAAACGTCGTGGGGATCACATGCAGCAGGAACCCGGTGATGCCTTCGCCATGTTCGGCCTGGCCGACAAAGCCGGCGATGGCCGAGCTGTCGAGGGTCTTCACGTCGATATTGAAGCCCACGCCCGGGTGCAGCAGGTGCGCGGCGAGGATGCCGATCAACAGGGCGATGGTCGACACCACCTCGAAGTACAGCAGCGCCTTGCCGCCGACCCGGCCCACCTGCTTCACGTCATGCATGCTGGTGATGCCGGACACCACCGTACAGAAAATGATCGGGCCGATGATCATCTTGATCAGCTTGATAAAACCGTCGCCCAAGGGTTTGAGGTCGACGCCGATTTGCGGCCACACATGGCCGATCAACACACCCAGCGCGATAGCGATGAGCACCTGCACATACAGGGTTCCCAGCAGTTTTTTGAGTGTCATTGTTATTATCTCAATCGTTTTTTGGGCAAAGCGAACCCGTCGCAGGCCAACAGCAGCCTGCGAGGCGGATTCATCAGGTCACTGGGTTACAGCATCATCGGAGGAAGGCCAGGACTTCGCCCAGCAACAGCTCGGGGGCTTCTTCGGCAATGTAGTGGCCGGCCGGCAGGGCCTTGCCACGCACGTCGGTGGCGACTTTCTGCCACTCCTTGAGGGGTTCGAAACAGCGCCCGACCGTGCCCTCGGCGCCCCACATCACCAGCAAGGGCAGGTTCAGGTGATGGCCGGCGTCGATGTCCGCCTGGTCGTGTTCAAGGTCAATACCGGCGGCAGCTCGGTAGTCTTCGCAGATGCCGGTGGCGCTGCCCGGCAGTTTCAGGCAGCGCAGGTATTCGGCGAAGGCTTCGTCGGTGAACGGCTTGAGCCCGGCGCTGCGGCTGCCCATCACGCTGCGCAGGTACAGCTCAGGGTTGCTCTCGATCAAGGCTTCCGGCAACGGCGCCGGGCGGATCAGGAAGAACCAGTGCCAGTAGGCGCGGGCGAAGGCTTCGTCGGTCTGGGCGTACATCGACAGGGTGGGGGCGATGTCCAGCAACACCATGCGCTGCACGCTGGCCGGATGGTCCAGGGCCAGGCGATGGGCGACGCGGGCGCCGCGGTCATGGGCCAGCACCGAGAACGTGTCAAACCCCAGGGCGCTCATCAGCTTGACGCCGTCGCGGGCCATTTCGCGTTTTGAATAGTTAGTGTGACGCTCGTTGGCTGGCGGCTTGCTGCTGTCGCCATACCCACGCAGGTCGGCGGCCACCACGGTGAAGTGCTCGGCCAGTTGTTCGGCGACTTTGTGCCAGATGACGTGGGTTTGCGGGTGCCCGTGCAGCAGGAGCAGACCGGGACCTGTACCGCCTTTGCGGTAGCTGATGTCCACGCCGTTGACGTGGCAGCTGTCTTTTTGGAATCCGGCAAACATGGAATGACTCCTTGTGATGATTGCCTGCATCCTGAAATCACGCAGCCTTTGGGGCAAGGGGGAAAGCGTGGAGGGGTTGTTCATGAAGTGTGTAGCTGCGGTAATCCATCTCACAAACACCCACCCCTGTGGGAGCTGGCTTGCCTGCGATGGCATCAACGCGGTGTGTCTGATGCACCGAGTTGACTGCATCGCTGGCAAGCCAGCTCCTACAGGGGACATGGCTTGTCAGCTTTGCTGGAACATCTCCATGGCACGCTGGCGGATCTGCGCTTCGGTCAGGTCCTCCTTGTGGGTGGCCAGGAACCACACGTGGCCGAAAGGATCCTTCAGCGTGCCGGAGCGGTCGCCGTAGAACTGGTCCTTGGGCTCGGAGATCGGCGTGCCACCGGCAGCGATGGCTTGTCTGTACTGGGCGTCGACATCCGCCACATACAAATGCAGGCCCACACTGGTATGGCCGTCCCGCGGGCTGCCGAAGGGGCTTTCGTCGCAGGGCGAGCCGAGCATGATCGGCGAGTCGCCAATACGCAGTTCAGCGTGGCCGACCTTGCCGTCGGGCATGTCCAGGCGCATGACCTGGGTGGCATTGAAGGCTTTCTTGTAGAACTCGATGGCTTCGGCAGCCTTGTCGACGCCCAGGTAAGGCGTGAGGCTGTGAAAACCTTCGGGGATGGGTTTGACGCTCATGGCGTTCTCCTTGTTTGAGGTGGGGGAGTCACGGCCGTTTAACTATAGGCCACGTGTCGCGCGGGCTGCGGCCAGCCGACGAGGTGTTCGCCAGGCAACAGTGAACGGGCAGATTGCTGCGCCATCAGCGGGTGTTGCCCGCGTTTTCAGGGCCAAAGTGCCTGTTTCCGGGCTCGGCACAGAAGCTGCAATAGCTCAGGCAAACCATTCGCCCGAGAGCGTTGTATGTCTGTACTGCCTGTATCTGCCGATTACCCGATCCACACCCCCGATGCCGAAATCATTCGCGACGACGCCCACGCCCTTGTCGTTGCCCACCGCGTTGCCGCGGTATTGCTGGAGCAGGACGCCGAGCGCGACCGCACGCGCCACGTGCCCGCCGAAGTGGTCGACCTGTATTCCAACAGCGGCCTGTGGGGCATCAGTGTGCCTCGTGAGTTTGGTGGGGCGCAGGTGTCCTACGCGGTACTGGCCCAGGTGATTGCGATTATCTCGGCGGCTGACCCCTCGCTGGGGCAGATCCCGCAGAACCATTACTGCCTGCTGGAAGACATCCGCCTGCAAGGCACGCCCGAACAGCAGGCGCATTTCTTCGGCCTGGCGCTGCAAGGCCATCGGTTTGCCAATGCGCTGTCGGAAACCGGCGGCAAACATGTGCAGGACATCCAGGCGACGATTCGCCGCGAAGGCGATGGCTACGTGATCAACGGGCGCAAGGGCTATTGCACCGGCTCTTTGTACGCCCATTGGCTGGCGGTGCTGGCGCTGGATGAACAGCAAAACGCGCAACTGGCCTTTGTAAAACGCGGCACCGAGGGCCTGGTGGTGGTGGATGACTGGGACAGCATGGGCCAGCGCACCACCTCCAGCGGCACGGTGCTGGCCGAGCAGTTGCGGGTGCCGGCGTTCAACCTGTTCCCGACGCACAAATCCTACGACTCGCCGACATTGGCCGGCCCTTTCGCCCAGCTGACCACCGCCGCCATCGACGCCGGTATTGCCCGCGCCGCGCTGCGTGACACGGTGCAGTTCGTGCAGCAGTTCGCCCGGCCGTGGATCGATGCCGGTGTGGAAAAAGCCAGCGAAGACCCGTTGACCATCATCCAGGTCGGCGCCCTCGACATTCGCCTGGAGGCCGCTGAAGCCTTGCTGGAGCGTGCAGGTGCAGCCCTGGATGCGGCACGCCCCGCGCCGGACGAAAACAACGTCGCCCACGCCTCCCTGGCGGTGGCCCGGGCCAAGGTGCTCACCACCGAAATCGCCATCGAGGCCAGCAACAAGCTGTTCGAACTCGGCGGCACTCGCTCGACCTTGAAGAAGCACAACTTCGATCGCCATTGGCGCAACGCCCGGGTGCACACCCTGCATGACCCGGTGCGCTGGAAGTACCACGTGGTGGGCAACTGGCTGCTCAACGGCGCCAAGCCGCCGCGTCACGATTGGTCATAAGCCATGGCCGAATTGTTTAAACACATCTACTGGGCCGACATCGGCCAGGCGTGCCTGGAAACCCTGAGCATGCTCGCTGCCGCCCTGGGTTTTACCGTGCTGCTGGGGCTGCCGTTGGGCGTGGTGTTGTTCCTCACCGGTAAGCGCCAGTTGCATGAAGCGCTGGGGGTGTACCGCGTGTTGTCGGTGGTGGTCAACGTGCTGCGCTCGCTGCCGTTCATCATCTTGCTGATTGTGTTGATCCCGCTCACCACCTTGCTGGTGGGCACTTCCCTGGGCGTGCCGGGCACCATCCCGCCGCTGGTGGTGGGGTGCACACCGTTCTTTGCACGGCTGGTGGAAACCGCGCTGCGTGAGGTCGATCGCGGTGTGGTGGAGGCTACCCAGTCCATGGGCGCCAGTACGTGGCAGGTGATCCGCCACACGCTGCTGCCGGAGGCCCGGGGCGGGCTGCTGGCGGCGGTGACCGTGACTTCGATTGTGCTGGTGGACTACACCGCCATGGCCGGGGTGATCGGGGGCGGTGGCCTGGGTGACCTGGCGATTCGCTACGGCTACCAACGGTTCCAGACCGACGTGATGGTGGTCACCGTGGTGCTTTTGCTGGTGCTGGTGCAGGCCCTGCAGATGACCGGTGACCGCTTGGTGGCGCGTTACAGCCGCCGTTGAAACTTATAAAACTACTGCCTTCGGAGCCTTCATGAAAAAGTCCCTGGCCATTTTGGCCGCTGTCCTGTCGTTCAATGCGTTTGCCAACGAGAAGCTGGTGGTGGGCGCCACCCCGGTGCCCCATGCGGAAATCCTCGAGTTTGTGAAGCCGGTGCTGGCCAAGGAAGGTGTGGACCTGCAGATCAAGGTCTTCACCGACTTCATCCAGCCCAACCAGCAATTGGCCCTGAAGAACCTCGACGCCAACTACTACCAGTACCGCCCATTCCTTGATGACTACAACAAGACTCGCCACACCGACCTGGTGCCGGTGGTGGGCGTGCACATCGAGCCCTTTGGCGCGTATTCGACGCGCATCAAAAACATCTCTGAGCTCAAGGACGGCGCCACCGTGTCGATCCCCAACGACCCGGTCAACACCGGCCGCGCCTTGGTGCTGCTGGATGAAGCCGGCCTGATCAAGCTCAAGGACCCAAGCAACACCTTGAGCACGCAACGTGATATCGCGCAAAACCCCAAACACCTGAAGATCCGTGAACTGGAAGGCGCCTTGCTGGCCCGCTCGGTGAGCCAGGTGGACCTGGCGTTCGTGTTTGCCAACTACGCGCTGGAAGCGGGGATCGATACCAACAGCGCGTTGATCGTGGAGAAGGGCAAGTCGCTGTACGTCGAGTACCTGGTGGCCCGGCCGGATAACATCAACGACTCGCGCATCCAAAAGTTGGCCAAAGCCTTGAACTCCGACGAAGTGCGCCAGTTCATCCTGACCCGCTACAAGGGCCAGATTGCGCCGGGTTTCTGACCCGAGCGCAGATCAAATGTGGGAGCTGGCTTGCCTGCGATGGCGTCCGCAAAATCGCCATCGCCGGCAAGCCGGGCTCCTACAGGGATTGGGTTTCAGGTCAGATTTCGGGTGTGGGTTCCAATAGCTGAGCACCCGGCCCACGCTCACCCAACTGGTCGTCCTGGTTACGCAACGGGCATGCCTCCATCGATAAACACCCGCAACCAATACAGCCATTGAGCTTGTCCCGCAGCAACATTAGCTTGTTGATGCGTTCATCCAGGTCTTCCCGCCACTGCGCCGACAACCGTTCCCAATCCTGGGCGGTGGGCGTGCGGCCATCCGGCAGCGTCTGCAACGCTTCGCCAATCGTCGCCAACGGAATCCCCAGGCGCTGGGCGATCTTGATTACCACCACCCGCCGCAGCACATCCCGTGGATAACGCCGCTGGTTGCCCGCATTGCGGTTGCTCTTGATCAACCCCTTGGTTTCGTAGAAGTGCAGCGCCGTCACCGCCACGCCACTGCGGGCGGCCAACTGGCCGACGGTGAGTTCTTTGTTGAGCATGACAATCTCCGAAACAACGCTTGACCTTGACTTAACTAGAGGTTTTACCCTGCGCTGCATCGAATCGCAAGATTCTGCCTACGGAGAGAGGGGAGTGTTCATGCAGGTATCAGAGAAGAATCGCAGTTTCACTCAACTGATCGAGTTCCAGATCGAGCCTCAGCAGCAAGGCGCCCTGGTGGCGGCGTTGTGCACTCAGAGCGAGCGCCTGGCCGAGGGCCATGGCGGTTTTTTGAGTGCAAGCGTGCAGGTCAGTGATGACGGCCGGCGGGTGCTCAATTACCTGCAGTGGCAGTCCCGCGAGGACGGCGAAGCGGCATTCCAGCGCTTTGAACAGGGCGAGGAAGATTTCTGGACCCTGATCCGCGCCCACCAGGCCACGGCCGTGACCTTCGGTTCGTTTCAGGTGCTGCGCAGTTTTGAGCGCAGCCATGACAACGCGTTGCACTGCCGCCTAAATGGATAAGTGCAACATGCGCTCGCCTTGCACGTTTTCGCCGGGGCGACGTTTGTTCACCGCCAGCTCGCCGATCTTGATCAGGCGGGTGCGCGTCACGTTACGGCTCAGGCCCAGCAAGTTGGCGGTGTGCACCTGGTTGTAATGGCTGAAGCGGTAGGCTGCCCGTAGCAGCGCGTCCTCGACTTTTTCGTGCAGGGCGCCGGCCTGTTCCTCGAAGAGTTTTTGAAAGGCGCGCTCCAGCAGGGCTTCGGCGCTGTTGTCGGCGCTGTGCTGGCTGTCGTCCTGACGCTCGATGCGCATGTTCGACAGGCGCAGGTCATCCCGTTCGATCACGCCGTTACGGCAGATCAACAGGGTGTGGTGAATCACGTTTTCCAGCTCGCGGATGTTGCCCGGCCAGCTGTAGCTCTTGAGCTTGTGCTCGGCCTCGCGGCTGATGGTGATCGGGCCGTAGCCCAGGCGCTGGCTGTAGGCCTCGATGAAATGCCGGGTCAGCGGCAGGATATCGCCGGGGCGCTCGCGCAGCGGGCTGAGTTCCAGGCTGACCACATCGAGGCGGTAGTAGAGGTCTTCGCGAAAGTGCCCGGCGTTGATGGCCTTTTCCAGTTGCACGTTGGTCGCGGCCAATACGCGCACATCAATGGGAATGCTCTTGCGTGATCCCAGGCGTACGACTTCACGTTCCTGTAGGACACGCAGCAACTTGACCTGGATCGCCATGGGCAAGTCGCCGATCTCATCGAGGAACAAGGTGCCGCCGTCAGCCTCTTCGAACCAGCCGGCCTTGGCGCTGAGGGCGCCGGTAAAGGCACCTTTTTCATGGCCAAACAGTTCGGCTTCCACCAGGGATTCAGAGAACGCCCCGCAGTTCACCGCCACGAACGGCCGGTTACGGCGTGCGCTGAGGTTGTGGATATGCCGCGCCACCAGCTCTTTGCCGGTGCCGGTTTCGCCGATGATCAGCACGCTGGCTTCGCTGGGTGCCACCTGCTGGATGTGGTCGAGCAGCGCCTGGGATTTGGGGTCTTCGAAGACCTGGGCCGTGGCGCGGATCGAGGTCGCGAGGGCGGGCGAGGGCGGTAGGGTCAGAAGCTGCATGGGCACCTCTCTCAGGAGTAGAACGTGGGAATTGGCAGGGATTGGTTCAAGGCCCAGTCCCCCAGCTCGTGGAGTTTGTAGTCCACCGGGTCGTGCAAGGTCTGGGTGCGCAGGTTGCGCCAGTGGCGGTCCAGGCGCAGTGAGGCGTGGGTGGAGCGTGCGCCGGTGACTTCAAACAGCCGGCTGCACAGGTCCAGGCCCTGGCGAGTGGCGGCGACCTTGGCGGTGGCGATGGCGATGGCCAGTTGACCGCGCTCGGTTTCGCTGAGGTTCGGGCCTTTGGCCCAGGCTTGATCGAGCAACTCGGCGGCGCGCTCCACCATCAGGCGTATCCCTTCGAGGGCGACCCAGAACTCACCGTAGTGATGCAGCACGTAGGGGTCGTGGCGCACGTCATCGGCCGAGGATTTGTGCCACGAGCGGGTTTCGGTGAGGGTGTAGTGCCGTGCTTCTTCAAAGGCACCCTCGGCAATGCCGAGGAACATATGGGTGAACGTCAGCTGTGCAATCAACGGGCGCAGGCAGGCAAAGGGCGTGCTCAGCGGGCCCGGGTCGAGCAGCAGTTCCGACTCCTCGACGCGCACCCGCTCGAAGCTGGCGCTGCCGCTGTCGGTCTGGCGCTGGCCGATGTTGTTCCAGTCATTGTGCAAGGTGATGCCGCTGCGCCCGCTGGGGATGGCGGCGATCAACAGTTTGCCGCCGGCGCTTTCATCGACGGCGGAGGCGATCAGCATTTCCGAGTCACTGGCGCCGGAGCAGAAGCTCTTCTTGCCGGAAAACTCGCGCCAGCCGCCGAAGTCCTTGACCACCGTGCGCGTGTCCAGCGGGTTGAGAGCGTTGCCCCAGAACCAGTTCTTGCGAGCGGTCTGTTCGAACCAGGGTTGCCATTGGTCAGGGCGTGCAAACAGGCGCACGGTGGCGAGCATCAAGTGATGAAAACCGAAGACATGGGCGATGGAACTGTCGACCTTGGCGAACTCACGCACGATGCCCAGGGTTTCACTCCAGCGCGCGCCGAGGCCGCCGTATTGGGTGGGGATGCTCAGGGCCAGCAGGCCGCTTTGACGCAGGGCATCGCGCTCGGCTTTGGGCGTGCCGCCGCGCTCATCGCGCTCGACGGCGGTGAGGGCGAATTCGGCGGCGAGCAATTTGGCGGTCTGCGCAGGCGATGGCAGGACGCTGTGGGGTTTGGCTGTCACGCGGTGTTCCTCAATAAGACGATCGAAATTCGGGCACTATCTGATGGGTGATGACGATTAATGTGGGAGCTGGCTTGCCTGCGATGGCATCACCTCGGTATCACTGAAACACCGAGTCGCCTGCATCGCGGGCAAGCCCGGCTCCCACAGAAAAGCAGTGTCCCCATCAAGCAGATCTCAGCGCTCTCAGGCCTTGTCTTTTGTGGGCAGCACATCGTTGGCAATCATTTCGCCAAACGGGCCCGTGAGGTTGGTGATGCCGCGCCCGGCCAGGCTGGCGTACGGCTCGGGCAGCAGCGGGAACACCAGTTCGGCAAAGCGGTAGGCTTCTTCCAGGTGCGGGTAGCCCGAGAAAATAAAGCTTTCGATCCCCAGGTCCGCGTATTCCTTGATGCGCTCGGCCACTTGCTGCGGGTTGCCCACCAGCGCCGTGCCGGCACCGCCACGCACCAGGCCGACGCCGGCCCACAGGTTGGGCGCGATTTGCAGGTTGTCGCGGCGCCCGTCGTGCAGCGCGGCCATGCGGCGCTGGCCTTCGGAGTCAAAGCGCGAGAACGATTTTTGCGCGGCGGCGATAGTGTCGTCGCTGATGTGTTCGATCAGTTTGTCGGCGGCTTTCCACGCCTCTTCTTCGGTCTCGCGCACGATCACGTGCAGGCGAATGCCGAACTTCACGGTGTGCCCGTGGCGTGCGGCGCGCTCACGCACATCCGCGAGTTTTTGTGCGACGGCAGCGGGCGGCTCGCCCCAGGTGAGGTACACGTCCACCTGCTCGGCGGCGAGGTCGTGGGCGGCGTCGGAAGAACCGCCGAAGTACAGCGGCGGATACGGCTTCTGCACCGGTGGGTAAAGCGCCTTGGCATTCTGTACGCGCAGGTGTTTGCCTTCGAAATCGACTGATTCGCCCTGCAATACGCGGCGCCAGATGCGCAGGAATTCGTCGGTGACCTCATAGCGTTCGCTGTGGTCGAGGAAGCTGCCGTCACCGCGGTTTTCGTCAGGGTCGCCACCGGTCACCACGTTAATCAGCAGGCGGCCATTGGACAGACGGTCCAGGGTGGCTGCCATGCGTGCGGACACCGTGGGCGAGATGATGCCCGGGCGGATCGCCACCAGGTAACGCAGGCGTTCGGTCAGTGGCACCAGCGCCGAGGCGATGACCCAGGAGTCTTCGCACGAGCGCCCGGTAGGAATCAACACGCCGTGGTAACCCAGGCTGTCAGCCGCCTGGGCGACTTGCTTGAGGTAATTGAGGGTGACCGGCCGTGCGCCTTGGGTGGTGCCCAGGTAATGCCCGTCGCCGTGAGTCGGCAGAAACCAGAAAACATCCATGACAAATCCTTAGGCGATTTTCAGCAAAGAAGGGGCGTGCGCTGCAAACAACGGCGCCGCGCGTTCGGCCGCCAGTTGGATACGGGCCTTTAACAACTCGCTGGTGATTTGGTAGTCGGTGAAGTCGGCCTCGGTGGCGTACACGCCAATCGGCAAGGTCAAGGCCTGGAAGAAGCTGAACAGCGGGCGCAACTGGTGATCGAGCACCAGCGCGTGACGCTCGCTGCCACCGGTGGCGGCGAGCAGCACGGGGGTGTTGATCAGCGCGTTGAGGCCAATCAGGTCGAACAAGTGCTTGAGCAGGCCCGGGTAGGAGCCGCGATAGACCGGTGCGGCAACGATCAACAAGTCGGCCTGTTCGATGGCCAACAGTTGCGCTTCGACTTCGGCGGGCAGTTCATCGCGTGACAACGCGCCGCCCAGCGGCCGGGCGATATCGCCCAGTTCGATCACGGTGGCCTGGATCGGCAGCAGGGTGGCCAGTTCAGCCAGCACGGCGTGGGTCAGGACGAGGGTACGGGACGGACGCCAGGTTCCGCCGGAGAGGGCAACGACATTCAGGGGACGGGTCATGAACAGTTCCTTTTTCAACAGTGGTGCATAGCAGGTGAGGTCAAACGTGTTGAGCAAGAGCTGTACCAACGGCGAAAAGCCTTGATTGGCGTGGGCTGCACGCTCACTGCTGAAAAATGAGGCTGTTGTCTGCCTGGTGTTTTGTTGAATGGCTGTTGCCAGGGCAACAGTTGCGTGGCGAACAGTGTCGATCGGGTGTGAGGCAGTTATAGAGGGTTACGGTTATGCCGTAAATGAACATATTTCCATATTTATAGATCGTAAAGAAATATAAAGGGCGCGCTATCGAAGGTGTCTGAACGGTTGATAGCGACTATCACGGCGGTTGATTTTTCGTTGCCAAGGGCCGGGAGTAGCCTGTGTTCATTGACTTGAAACCTCTTTCGCAGGGCCTTCGCCATGAACCATTTCCTCGCCGTTTGCTTGTTGGTTGTCAGCACTGTCTTCGCCGGGTGTGCGACCCATCCTTCCCCTGAGTTGCGCCCTTACACCGCTGAAGAAAGCAAGCAATTGGCGTTGGAAGCGTTGAGCCGGCGCGGCCTGTCGTTTGACGAGTACCAACAGCAGCGCGCTGCGCTGACCGGCCAGCCGCAGAAAGCGTTTGGTTTTGACCAGCAGGCCGAGATGAATGCACAGCAATCGGCTCACCACGGCGGTCGTGCGAGCTGACGCCTATCCGACGGTAGGTAACGGACAGGGTTTGACGGCGAGTTGCCCCCCAACTAGAACTTAGCTGTAGCAAGTCATCGCACCTGAACTGTTGGGTGGATGATTGGGTTGAGTGTCTGTTGGTTCCTGCCTCTATGGCTTTACGCCATGTCGTGGTCACGCAGTGGAATAGCTTTGCAAGACATTCAGAATTGGAGCTCTGAAGCCCACAAGCGTTTTGGATGGGTTTCCTGCCGGGTGTTTCGCAGCAGGACGGTGAATGTGTAGTCCTTCCTGGATGGAAGAACCACTTGGCTTGCCAATGGATCGCAAGTCATGAAGCTATTTCCGCGCTTTTCCCGCGTCTTGTCGATCGGCGTCATCGGCTTGGCGGTACTGGCCGTTCTGCTTTATTTCTTTTACAAACCCGCAGGGGTGGCATTGCCTGACGTGCCTGCCCAGGCGTGTACGGCGCCGGCTTATGAAGCGGGCAAGGTTTATGCGCAGGGCGACCAGGTGCAGAATGTCGGCCGACAGTTTGAATGCTGGAAGGATGAAGAGGCACCGCTGGGTGTCGGCAGCTGGCAATGGTGCAAGCAGCCTGGCTACAACCCAGGCCTGCCCGCCGGTAATGGGGCGGTCATCTGGCCGGACGCCTGGAAAGACCTGGGCGAATGCGGAGGTTTCCAGGGCAACCGGCTGACCTTGAGTTTCGCCACGTTGAGCGGCCGCGGGCCCATCGGCAACCCTGTACCTGGCGTGGCGCGTGCCGATCAAATCGTTACCGGCGTATTGCGTTGCAAGGCCGAAGAGATCCCCATCAGCGCCAAATCTGGCGAGACCCTCCACCTCGACAACTTGAAGGCCTGCGATTACCAATTGGTGATGAACGTGGTGGATGGGTTCGTGCCGTTGAACACGCCACGCATTGTTTCGTTTCTGCGCGAGGAGGGTGAGGAACAAGCCGTCACCCTCAAGTATCGGCCACCGGTAAGGGCGGACAAACTCAGTGGCCTGCCGGGCATCAAAATCGAATTGTTTGCCCAGGGCCTGATTCAGCCCCGGCAAATGGCGATGGGCAAGAACGTGCTGTACGTCGGCTCCAGTGCGATTCCTTCTTACGTCTATGACGGAAAAATCGCCGACATGATTTACGCCTTGCCGCTCGACAGCGCGGGCAAACCGACGGGCATCCATGTGGTTGCCAGTGGCCTGGAAGAGCCCCATGGCGTGGTGTATCGCGACGGTGACTTGTACTACTCGACCACCGGTGGTCTTTACCGCCTGCGCGACGCCGATGCGCACTACAAGGACCCTTCACCCGAGTTGGTGTTCAAGTTCCCAGCCGATGACTCGGTGTTCCCGTTGCCTCCTGTCAGTTCGGGTTCGAGCACACGCTTCTGGCACATGAAGCACCCTCTGCATTTCAATCCGCTGGACCCTACCGATAAGTGGCTGTACAGCGCCATAGGCATACCGTGCAACCTGTGCATGATTCCCGCCGACCCGCGCTATGGCACCTTGTTGCGCTATGACACGGTGACCGGCAAGGCCGAGATCCTGGCTAAGGGCGTGCGCAATTCCGTGGGGTTCGACTGGAACCCCAAGACCGGTGAGATCTGGTTTACCGATAACAACCGCCAGGGGTACCCCAACCCCGATGAGATCAATCGCCTCAGCGGCGCCAACCAGCACTTTGGCGTGCCTTATCTGTTTGGCAAAGGGACGCCGGGGTTTACCGAGGAAGAGTTTCGCAACCCTGGCGTCATTCAGCCGCCGTTGGTGCAGGGGGCGATTGTTTCCGATAAATCCTTGCAGCAGATCGACCCGAAAGACTATGTGCCGGCCGCTTTTGAGCTGGGCACCAACACGGCGCCCCTGGGGCTTAAGTTCTGGGATGGCTTCCCGGCGCGCGCGGGCACCCAGAATATGTTGGTGGCGGTGCACGGCGCGGGTACGGCAGAGCGGCCGGGCATGGACGTGCGGGTCGTGTCGATCCAGGACGGCACGCGGGTGGTCAATCAGATCCCGCTGATCAACGGGTTTATCCAGGATCCTCAACGTTTTGATGTGTATTGCCTGGACGACTCCTGCGTCGGCCGGCCGGCGGACTTCCTCGAGTTGGCGGACAAAAGCCTGCTGGTGTCTGACGATGTCGCCGGGGTGATCTACCGCGTCAGCTACGACCCTGCTGGCCTGCCGGACACGCAACTGACCTTGCGTCCGATGCTGGCGCCTGCGGCTGAACTGGAAGATGAAATGCTCAGTGGCACGCTGGTCTCGCCGGGCGGCAATACCCGGCAGTTCCATGCATCGTTCAATCCTGCGGACAGCGAGGCTGCCTTGATTCTTAAAGGCTTGCCCTACGGCACCTATCAGGTACGACTCAACGACGTGAAAAACTGGATTCCCCAAGTGCGGACCACGCAGGTCATCTTGTCAGCCGAGAACAGCAAGCCGACGCTGAACCTGCAATACCGTGAACGGCCGGTCAAGCTGGACATCAAGATTACGCTGTTGGCACCTCCCAAGCCGGCCTCGGTGACGGCTGCCAAGTGGCACTTCACCGTACAGAAAAAAGACCCCGCAGGTGCAGCACCGGAGGTGGTGGAGGTGCCTTGGGGGGAGAACGTCACCCGGCTTTTCGACTATGGGGAGTACGACATCCTCTACCCCTATTATCCGCAAGAGAAACCGCAGCCTGAGCGCGTGCCCCTGCGTATCAACGAAGAAAGCCAGGACGAACAACTCACGCCGATTGCCTATCGCCACGAGCCGAAGCTGGGCGAAACGGTGCTGGCCGAGGCGTGCACCAAATGCCATGCGGTGGAGTTCTTCAAGAACCTGCGCATGGCCGTTGCGTGGAGCGCTGCGGGCCAGGATGCGCTGGTAAGGCAGATTCAGAGCATGCCGGTCGCCGGGCATTGTGATACCACCTGTGCCACCGAGATCAGCAAGCACTTGTTTGACGTGGTGTGGGCGCCCTACCTGAGCCCGAACGATGCGTATGGCTTGCGGCAGGTGCGGCTGTTGACCCGTGATGAATACGCCAACAGCGTCTGGGATGTTTTGGCGGTGGCGGTTAACACCGAAAAGTTGCCTGCAGATAAATCGGAAAAAGACTTCAAGTACCCGGGTGAAGCCAGCATGGGATTCCTGCAGGCTGAAGACATCAGGCAACTGTATGACATGGCCGTCTCCATCGCCGAGCGGGTGTCGCCCGAGCAGGTCAAACGGCTTGAATCCGCCACCAATAGCCAGTCGGTGGGGGCGCTGGGTTACAGGCTGTTTCGTCGCCATCTGACCGAGGCAGAGCTGGCGCGTTATCAGGCTGTACTCGATGAGCACGGGGAGCCGGCGCTGGTCACGGCATTGTTGCTGTCCCCCCACTTCCTGTATCGCTCTGAGCTGGGTCAGGCAGTGGCAGGGCAAGGCGGCGTCTACAAGCTGACCCCTTACGAGGTGGCGACGGCGTTGTCCTACACCTACCAGGGCACTACTCCGGATGCGCAACTGTTGGCCAAGGCTGAGCGCAATGAATTGCAGACCCAGGAGCAAATAGCGGCCGAGATCGACCGGATGCTGCACACCGAACGTGGCCTGGAACATTTCAATCGGTTCATCAGTTACTACATCAAGACCCAGCGCGGCGTGCAGGAAAAACCGGGATTGGATGCGTCGATGATCCAACTGATGACTCAGGAGCAAGCATTGTTGACCCGCCATGTCATGCGTGACGGCAGGGGCACGCTGGATGAGTTGTTCAACCCTGGTGTGACGTTCCTTAACCGGGCACTGGCCGAGCACTACGGTATCAGTGGGGTCACGGGCGATGCGATGCAGAAGGTGGCCGTGGATGAGAAGCGCGGTGGCTTGCTGCATTTGGGACTGTTCCAGGCGGCGACTTCTGACTACAAGGTCACCTCGCTGGTCAAACGTGGCATCGCGATTCGCGAAAACCTGTTCTGCCGGGAGTTTGGTGCGCCCGTCGAAGCCGAGCCGACGGAGCCCACTTATCCGCCGCGCGCCATCACGACCCGTGAACGCTGGGACCTGGTGAACGGTGAGCAGGCTTCGGGGGGGCGCTGCTGGCAGTGCCATCAGTATATGAACGACACCGGTTCGTCGATGGAGCACTACGACGCCACTGGGCGCTATCGCCTGCAGGAGCAAGCCTACAACTACGCGCAGTTTCCTGTGCAGTTGCCGATCAAGTCGTCTGGCCCGTTCATTGGCGTCGACGGGACGGTGCCTATCGAGGATGTGCGAGACATCTCCAAGTTGATCGCACACAACTCGGCATCGATGTTTTGCATGGCAGACAGCTACTTCCGTTTTGCCTCGGGTAACAAATCCGACGAGTCCACGTCCGCAACGGTCAAGGCGATTACCGACGGGTTGAAGGGCACCGGCTCGTTGCCCGCGATGTTGCGAACGCTGGGCACTTCCAACGCGTTCCAATTCAAGACGCAGAGGGATTGATCATGGATATCTTGAAGAGCCGTCGTCGTTTCCTGGCCGGGCTGGCCGCCATGGGCGTGTTTGCACCGCTCACGCAGTGTGGCCTGGCACGCATGGCCTTGGCGGGGCAAACCCAGCAAGCCAAGCTCAAGGTCGTGTTTTTTGTGGTGCCGGATGGCTTGGCGGTGGACTCTGCGTCGGCTTATTCCAGCGATGGACGAGGCCTTTGGCATCCCAGTGCCAGTGCTCTGGATACCTCCGACTTTCAGCTCAATGAAGTCAGCCAGGAACTCGCTGCGTATAAAAGCCAGTCCCTTTATCCGCGTGGCATCATTCTTGGGCCGGGCAATGAAGGCCACAACGGCTGGACATGGGCCTTGCGCGACCGTGAGAAGAAAATGGCCTCCATTGATGTGTTGCTGGGACGGCACATGCCGGGTACGGACCCGTCCCAGCGCAGTCTTTTTTCCGGGCCGCACTCGGGGATTGATGGCACTGCCTGGCAGGTCTCGTGGGAAGGACCGGAAAGTGGGGGCGCGATGCGCAGGCCTGAGCAGGATCCGGTGTTGATGTACGAGAAGATCTTTGGCTCCGTCAGTCGTGACCTGCGCGATCAACTGACGCGCAACAAGCATGTGTTCGACCCGGTACTGGCTGACATCAACGAACTTCGAAGCAAGCTCGCCGGTGCGCAAAAACAGAAGCTCGACACGCAGCTTGATTCTGTAGAGCAAACCATGAAGGACATGGAGGAAACGCTGCCGCCGATTGGTGAGTGTTCACCGCTGGCGTTGGACGAGGTGCCGTTCAAGTCTGCGCAGTTTCGTAATCAGGTACAAAGCAGTCATCATCAAGTGGTTGCGACGGCATTGGCGTGCGGCATCACCCGTGTTGCCACGATTCAGGTGGGGCGTTCGGCGGAGTCGCTCAATATCCTGGATGTCAGCGACGTGACCAACCCCCATGATTGTGCGCACCGTTATGCTGGACTGGAAGTGTGGAAAAAATCCCGGCAGTGGTACACCCAACGGGCCAAGCTATTTATGGATGAGCTGGCACGTCAGGCAGATCCTGATGTTCCCGGTGACAGTTTGCTCAAGCACACGCTGGTGGTGTTCACCAGCGAGATGGCTGATGGTGCGCCGGAACATACCAAGGACATGCCGCTGGTGTTGATGGGTGGCGCGAGCAATTTGCTCAAGAGTGGGGACGGCGCAGGGCGTTATTTCAATATCACGGCACAGGGCGACCGGCATCAGGAAGGCAACCCGGTGATCGGCAATACCATGGTCGATATGCAGCGCATCTGGGCCACTATCGCCAGGGCCGCGGGAACAACCGTGCCATACGGCGGGAATGTGGAACCGGTGACGGGGATTTTCACCAACGTTTAAACCGCCGCCAATACGACAAAATGCCGAAAAGTCTGTGGGATCGACTTTTCGGCTTTTTTTATTTAGGCCCAATCGTTCTAACGGCCCCATCGTTCAGGCTGTTAAGCTGAAAATCAGGAGCGTTCCTACGCCTATCTGCAATAACGTGGTCTTTCTTTTATGGCATCCAGTCGGGTAAACCTGACGGCCCTTGTTCTGGTCGATGCCCCTGGGAGCGTCACTCTCGGGACATGCTCTGCGAGTCTTTAATGTCATGAATAAACGTCCGTTGTATTTCGACTACGCCGCCACCACTCCGGTGGATGAGCGGGTCATCCAGGTGATGGTCGAGTGCCTGGGTTTCAATGCCAATTTCGGCAACCCTGCGTCCAGCTCCCATGCGTTTGGCCAGGCGGCCCGGCAAACGGTCGAGCAGGCGCGTCGCCAGGTGGCCGAGTTGGTGGGGGCCCAGGCTGAGCAGATCGTCTGGACCTCCGGTGCCACCGAATCGAATAACCTTGCCATCAAGGGCGTCGCCCAGGCGCGCGGTATAGCGGGTGGGCATATCATCACCAGCCAGATCGAGCACAAGGCAACCCTGGACACTGCGCGGCAGTTGCAGGAGGCCGGCGTGGCCGTGACCTACCTGGTGCCGGATGCCCAGGGCCTGATCAGCGCCGATGCGGTGAGCGAAGCGTTGCGTGAAGACACCTTCCTGGTGTCGCTGATGCTGGTCAACAACGAGCTGGGCACCCTGAACGACATCCCTGCGATTGGCGCGCGCGTGCGTGAGCATGGCGCGCTGCTGCATGTGGACGCGGCGCAAGGGGCGGGCAAGGTGGCGATCGACCTGGCCCAGTGGCCGGTGGACCTGATGTCGTTTTCCGCACACAAGTTGTATGGGCCCAAGGGGATCGGCGCGCTGTACGTTGGGCCACGGGCGCAGCAGAAAGTGTTGGCGCAGATTCACGGCGGTGGCCACGAGGGCGGCTTGCGCTCCGGCACCCTGGCGACTCACCAGATTGCCGGCATGGGCACCGCGTTTGCCTTGGCGGCACAGTCGTTCGCTGCAGAGAAGGCCGCGATTATCGCCCTGCGTCAGCGTCTGTTGGATCAATTGGCGTCTGTCGCAGGCGTGCGCCTGAATGGCAGCCCCACCCAACGCATTCCCCACACCCTGAGTCTTACGTTCGACGAGGGTGAGTTCAACTCCGCTGCGTTGAGCGCAGGGATTGCCTTTTCGGCCACGTCGGCCTGCAATTCGGCGAGCAACGCCCCGTCCCACGTGCTTCTGGCCCTGGGCCACGATGCCCGCAGCGCCGGGCGCACCATTCGCCTGAGCCTGGGCCGGTTTACCACCGAGCAGGACGTCGACCAGGCGGTACAACTGATCAAGGCGGCCCTGGCCAGTGCACCGGCGTTCTGGGCGGTCTGAATTTCCAATCGCAACACATAACAATTATTCGTGGTTAGCAGGAGACACAATGAGTACGCAGCCTTTGACCCATGGAACGGTTCCCCAGCGCCTGGCGCATACCCGCGAACTGATGAGCCGCGAGGGCGTCCACGCCCTCCTGGTGCCGTCGGCGGACCCGCACTTGTCGGAATACTTGCCGGGTTACTGGCAGGGGCGCCAATGGTTGTCGGGGTTTCATGGCTCGGTGGGGACATTGATTGTCACCGCCGATTTCGCCGGTGTCTGGGCCGATAGCCGGTATTGGGAACAGGCGACCAAGGAACTCAAGGGCAGTGGCATCGAGCTGGTGAAATTGCAGCCTGGCCAACCCGGCCCGCTGGAATGGCTGGCGGAGCAGACCCCGGAAGGCGGTGTGGTGGCAGTGGACGGCGCGGTGATGGCGGTGGCGTCGGCGCGCACCTTGGGGGCAAAACTGGCGGAGCGTGGTGCACGCTTGCGTACCGATATCGACCTGCTCGATGAGGTGTGGAAGGACCGCCCGGCGTTGCCGAACCAACCGATCTATCAGCACTTGCCGCCCCAGGCCACCATCAGCCGTGCTGAAAAGCTCGCCGCCTTGCGGGCGAGTTTGAAAGAGAAGGGCGCCGATTGGCACTTCATCGCCACCCTGGATGACATCGCCTGGCTGTTCAACCTGCGCGGCGGTGATGTGTCGTTCAACCCGGTGTTCGTGTCCTTTGCGTTGATCAACCAACAGCAGGCCACTTTGTTTGTGGCGCTGAGCAAGGTCGATGCCGAGTTGCGCGCCGTGCTGGAGCAAGATGGCGTCATCCTGCGCGATTACAGCGAAGTGGCCGAAGCGTTGCGCGCTGTGCCGTCGGGTGTAAGCCTGCAAGTTGACCCGGCTCGCGTCACTGCGGGCTTGCTGGAGAATCTCGACACCGGCGTCAAGCTGATCGAAGGGTTGAACCCGACTACATTGGCTAAATCCCGCAAGAGCCTGGCGGACGCGGAACACATTCGCCAGGCCATGGAGCAAGACGGCGCAGCCCTGTGCGAGTTCTTCGCCTGGCTGGACGGCGCGCTGGGCCGTGAACGCATCACTGAACTGACCATTGATGAGCACCTGACCGCCGCCCGTACCCGTCGCCCGGGTTACGTGTCGCTGAGTTTCAACACTATCGCGGCGTATAACGCCAATGGCGCGATGCCGCACTACCACGCGACCGAAGAAGAGCACGCGGTGATCGAAGGTGACGGCTTGTTGCTGATCGATTCGGGTGGCCAGTACTTGGGGGGGACCACTGACATCACGCGGATGGTGCCTATCGGTACGCCGAGTGAGGAGCAGAAGCGTGACTGCACACGCGTGCTGAAAGGTGTGATTGCCTTGTCCCGTGCGCATTTCCCCAAAGGCATTCTGTCGCCTTTGCTCGATTCGATTGCGCGCGCGCCGATCTGGGCCGAAGGCGTGGACTACGGCCACGGTACCGGGCACGGGGTAGGTTATTTCCTCAATGTGCATGAAGGCCCGCAAGTGATTGCCTACCAGGCGGCGACCGCGCCACAAACCGCGATGCAAGCGGGGATGATCACTTCGATTGAGCCGGGGACTTATCGCCCGGGTCGTTGGGGGGTGCGAATCGAAAACCTGGTGCTGAACCGTGAAGCGGGCAAGACTGAGTTTGGGGAGTTCCTCAAGTTTGAAACTCTGACCTTGTGCCCGATTGATACCCGTTGCCTGGAGCCTTCGTTGCTGACGGCAGAGGAGCGTGAGTGGTTCAACGCCTATCACGCAGAAGTGCGTGAGCGCCTGAGCCCATTGCTCAGTGGCGCGGGGCTTGAGTGGTTGCAGGTGCGTACGGCAGCTATTTGATCGGTTGCAGCTCGGGGGCCTGGGCCAGGGCGTCGGCGAGGTAATCGACGAACGCCTTGACCCGGGCCGACTGGCGACGATTGGGGGCCGACACCGCATGGATCGGCAGTGACTGCGGGGTGTAATTCTGCAACAGCGCTACCACGCGGCCAGCTTTCAAGTCGTCGTAGAACAGCCACAGGGGCGACAGCGCAATGCCGAGCCCCGTCAACACCATCTCCCGCACCGCTTCGGAGCTATTGCTCTGGGCGTTGCCGGTGATGCGCACGGTGTGTCGCGTACCCTCTTTTTCGTAGGTCCACTGGTTCTGGCTGCTCAGCAGGTTGAAGAGCAGGCAGTTGTGCTGGGCGAGGTCCTTTGGAGTTTGCGGGGCGGGGTGTCGGGCCAGGTAGGTCGGGCTGGCCAGGGTGACGCGATGGGTGGTGCCGATTTGCCGGGCGATCAGGCCGCTGTCGCGCAACTCGCCAATGCGCAAGGTGACGTCCAGGCCTTCGCTGACCAGGTCTTGCAGTTGATCGCTGAGTTGCAGGTCCACCTGCACGTCGGGGTATTGCTGCAGGAAGCCACTCAGCCGTGAGGCGATATGCAGGTGGCCAAAACTTACTGATGAGCCGATGCGCAGGGGGCCGGCGATGCTTTCCTTGCCGGTTTGGAAGCTGTGTTCCGCAGCATCCACGGCGGCGAGGATTTCTCGACAATGGGTGTAGTACCGCTGACCTTCGTCGGTCAGGGACAGGTGGCGGGTGCTGCGGGAGATCAGTTTGCCGCCCAGTTCTTGTTCCAGGGCGCGCAACACTTTGCTGATGGTGGGCTGGGTGGTCTGCAGTTCCCGGGCGACGGCGGAAAAGCTGCCCCGCTCGATTACTCGCACAAAAATCGCCATTGCGTGGAGCTTGTCCATGGAAGTGCCTCATTCATGCCGTATGCGCATGGGTACTATAGCGTTTTAGCGTCTTATCGGCATGAGTCTGCGGGTGGATCATTGGCCTCACTTTCAATGAACCGAGATTACCGAAATGACCGATACGACTGAAATGCAGGCGCTGGTGGTGGATTCCGTCGACGCACCTTTTCGCCTGATGGCCATCGCCAAGCCGGTGGCGGGCGCTGGGCAAGTGCTGGTGCGTATACACGCCGTCGGCCTCAACCCTTTGGATGCGAAAGTTCGCGCAGGCCAGGCGGCACATGCTCAACAACCGTTGCCTGCGATCCTGGGCATGGACCTGACGGGGACTGTCGAAGCGGTGGGTGCGTTGGCGGGTGAATGGCAGGTAGGCGATGAGGTTTACGCGTTAGGGGCAGGGATTGGCGGTGCGCAAGGCGCGTTGGCTGAATACGCGGTGGTCGATGCGCGTTTGTTGGCGCGAAAACCGGCGTCCTTGAGCATGCGTGAAACCGCTGTATTGCCGCTGGTGCTGATCACGGCCTGGGAAGGCTTGGTTGACCGTGCTCATGTAGGCCCGGGGCAAAAAGTCTTGATTCAAGGTGGCGCTGGGGGTGTGGGGCATATCGCGGTGCAATTGGCCCTGGCTTATGGCGCAGACGTTTATGCGACGGGGTCTGCGAAACACCGGGCGGCCATTGAAGGGTTGGGCGCCACCTTTATCGACTATCAGCAACACACGGTGGAAGCGTATGTGGCGCTCTACACCGAGGGTGAGGGGTTCGACATTGTGTATGACACCGTTGGCGGCGCGACGCTGGATGCCTCGTTTCGCGCGGCCAAGACCTATCACGGCCATGTGGTGAGCTGCCTTGGTTGGGGGCAGCATAGCCTGGCGCCTTTGTCGTTTCGCGGGGCGACCTATTCGGGTGTCTTTACATTGTTGCCGTTGTTGACAGGCAAGGGCCGCGAGCACCACGGGCAGATATTGGCCGAGGCGGCCCGCTTGATCGACGCCGGCAAGCTGAAGCCGATCATGGACCCGCATCATTTCGATCTGCTGAATGCCAATGCCGCTTACGATTTGCTCGCAAGCGGTGCTCAAGGACGCTTGGCGATCGAGATCTAGCGCAGGGCTTCGCGCACAAAATCCAGACGGTCCTGACCGAAGAACAGCCGGTTGCCTACAAACAGGCTGGGGGCGCCGAACACGCCGCGCTGCACGGCTTGTTCGGTCTTGTCCTTGAGTGCGGCCTTTACGGCGTCATCGTTGGCCAGGGCCAGGACTTCCTCCGGGTCAAAACCGTGTTCGGTCAGGACCTGCGCTACCACAGCGGGGTCGCCCAGATGGCGGCCTTCTACCCACAGGGCTTTAAACAGGCAATCAATAAAACTGAGGAAGCGTTGTGGTTGGTGCATCTGAATGCCGGTGACGGCCCGCATCAGCCCCAAGGTGTTGATGGGGAAGTGCGGGTTGAACGTGAGGGGCACGTTGTAGCGTTGGGCGTAGCGCGCCAGGTCATCGAACATGTAGCGGCCCTTGGCGGGAACGGTGATGGGAGAGGCATTGCCGGTGGCTTTGAACACGCCGCCCAATAACATGGGTTGGTAGACCAGTTGCGCGCCGGTTTCAGCACACAGCGCAGGCAATTGGGTGTAGGCCAGGTAGGTGGCGGGGCTGCCGAGGTCGAAGAAGAATTCCAGGGTTTTACTCATGGTCGGTGCTCGCTGCTTATTGTTATGGGGTGTTTACCAGGGCTCGTTCCAGGGGCGCAGGTCCAATTCAAAGGTCCAGGCGTCGCGTGGCTGACTGTGCAGGTACCAATAGTTGTCGGCGATGTGGTCGGGATTGAGGATGCCGTCCTGATCTTTAAGGGCGTATTTCTGCGGGAAATTGTCGCGAATGAAGTCGGTGTCGATGGCGCCGTCGACCACCACGTGGGCCACGTGGATGTTCATGGGCCCAAGCTCCCGCGCCATGCTTTGCGCCAAGGCGCGGATACCATGTTTGGCGCCGGCAAACGCGGCAAAGCCCGCGCCGCCACGTAAACCTGCGGTGGCGCCGGTGAACAGGATGGTGCCGCGGTTGCGGGTGACCATGCGCTTGGCCACTTCCCGCGCATTCAGGAAACCTGAGAAACAGGCCATCTCCCAGATCTTGAAATACTTGCGGGCGGTTTCTTCGAGGATGCTGCACGGTACGTTGGCGCCGATGTTGAAGACGAAGGCTTCGATGGGGCCCAGCTGAGTCTCGATCTGTTCGATGAGCGCGATGACATCGTCTTCCTTGCGCGCATCACAGGCAAAGCCGTGGGCTTCGCCACCCGCTGACTGGATGCTGTCGACCAGAGGCTGCAATTTGTCAGCGCTGCGACGGGTGACGCAGGCCACATAACCTTCGCGCGCGAAGCGTTTGGCAATGGCGCCGCCGGTGGCATCACCGGCACCCACTACCAATACGATTTTCTTGTTGTGTGTCATGGGGACTCCATAGGCTCGATTATCGAGCAGGAGTCTAGACGTCGCGTTGCGAATGCCGGGGTTGTCTGAAGAAATTAATGTGAGCAGTCAGAAGAGGACTGCTCAGGCGGTTATTTGCAGATGACAATCATGCTGCGGCTTGTGTAGCCGGCCGGGTTGAGGCCGAAAGGGTAGTCCCCTGGCTCTTCCGAGTTGTCACCGGACTTAGCGATAACGCGATAACCCTTGGCGCCGCATGAATTGGTTGCACTGGTGTAGCACTGATCCCAGGATGAGGACAGGCCGGAACAGTTGATATGCAGCCCTTTTTTGCCCCGTTTCACTTCTGTCTTGGTGGTCGCGGCACAGCCAGCCATGGCCACGACCATTAACAGTATCAAAATTCGCTTCATTCCTATCCTTAATAGCCGCTTCGCCAAAAAGGCTCGAAGCAGGCTCTACTCGCTCTCGAGTGTAGCGTTCGTGCTGTCCTTGTCGAAATTCTCCATGAATGACATTCGTTTACGACATAAACATGGCCTAAATGAACGGCAAATACTAGAGCTACTTTTAAAGATGATTAATCTGCCGGCACCAGTGGTTTGGATTCGTTGCGCATGGTCAGGGTGGCACCTACGGACGCCAGAATGATGCAGGTGATGGCCATCCATTGTGCGAAAGACAGGTGCTCTTGCAGGAAAAACAGACCAGAGAGCGCTCCGAATGCGGGTTCGATGCTCATCAGGGTGCCGAAGGTACGGGCGGGAAGACGGGTGAGGGCAACCATCTCCAATGTGTAGGGGAGGGCGGTGGACAGAATGGCCACGCCGATGGCGATGGGGATCAAGGCGGGTGTCAGAAGCGCCGTGCCTGCGTGCACGATCCCAATCGGCGCGACAAACAGTGCGGCGATCATGACGCCGAGGGCGGCTGTCTGGACGCCATTATCATTGCCAGCCTTTTGGCCAAACAGGATGTAGAGCGCCCAGCAGACACCGGCGCCGAGGGCGTAGGCAGCACCTGTCAGGTCGATACCGCTGCTGGCTTCGCCTGTGGGGATCAATAGAAGCAAGCCTGCGACTGCGAGGGCAATCCACAGGAAGTCGACTGCTCGGCGGGAAGCATAGATGGCCACTGCGAGCGGGCCGGTGAATTCCAGCGCTACGGCGATGCCCAGAGGGACCGTGCGCAAGGACATATAGAAGAGGAAGTTCATCCCGCCCAGTGCCATCCCATAAACGATGACGGTGCGCAGGGACTTGGCCGTCAGCTTGGCGCGCCATGGGCGTAATAGAAGCAGCATGATTACGCTGGCGAATATCAGGCGCAGGGTGGTGGTGCCTTGTGCGCCGACGATAGGGAACATGCTCTTGGCCAGCGAGGCGCCTGACTGGATGGAAGCCATGGCGATCAGGAGCAGGCCGACTGGAAACAGCGCAGAAGCCAGGCTGCGGGGGGAGGTGGTCATTGGGGATGTTCGTCCGAAGTCTTGGTAGAGGAGCAGAAGCCGCTATGATGCTTAACTGCTTGGCGTTGAGCAATATATTGCTCAGCAATACTGAGTGTCCTCTTTATATAGGCGCTTTTCGGACATTTGGTGTGGGTTGATAGAAAAGTTGAATTAAGGGTTGACGGGCGATTTCAGAAGTCTATAATTCGCCCCACTTCCGGCGCAGTCGAAACGGAAAACTCCTTGGTAAACAATGAGTTATGTAGGTTTTGATGGTAAGTTGCTTCAGTTCATCGAAGCCAAAAAGGAAGTTGAAAAAGAGGTGTTGACAGCAGCGTGTAACGCTGTAGAATTCGCCTCCCGCTGACGAGAGATCGGA
>NZ_JBWKPU010000038.1:30469-68140 GCF_059418405.1 Pseudomonas sp. GW821-FHT09A09 | reverse complement strand
CCCCCCCCCCCCCCCCCCCCCCCCCCCCCCCCCCCCCCCCCCCCCCCCCCCCCCCCCCCCCCCCCCGGGCTCCTACAAGTACGGGTTAAATCTCAACCTGTGGGAGCTGGCTTGCCTGCGATGGCGATTTTGTGGACGCTATCGCTGCGGTGCGACGATTCGACAAGCCGGGCTTCTACAGGGGGTGGGTCAAATTCGGAAGCCTGTGTAGCTGTCAGCCCATTGCTGCTGAGCCGCCAGCGCCGTTTTCAACCGATCAATCTGCTCCTTGACCCGCTCCGGCGCCGTACCACCCCAGCCACTGCGCGCTGCAATCGCCGCTTCCAGGGTCAAGCAGTCACGCACCTCGGGCGTCAGCCGCGCATCCACCTCCGCCAACATCGCCGGCGAGGCTTCCCACAACTCGATCTCATGCTTCTCACAGGCCTGTACCAAGGCGCCGGTAATCTCATGCGCCTCTTTAAATGGCACACCTCTTGTGGCCAACCAGTCCGCCACCTCGGTCGCCAAGGTAAAGCCCATCGGCGCCTGGCGCCGCAGCTCTTCCACCTGCACCTTCATGGTCGCCACCATCCCAGCCATCGCCGGCAGTACCAGCAACAGGGTGTCCACACTGTCGAGCACGCTGTGCTTGTCTTCACTCAAATCGCGGTTGTAGGAAAGTGGTAACGACTTGAGCGTCGACATCAACCCGGTCAGGTTGCCAATCAACCGCCCAGCCTTGCCCCGCGCCAACTCGGCAATGTCCGGGTTCTTCTTCTGCGGCATGATCGAGCTACCGGTCGCGTAGGCATCGTCCAACACCACCCAACGAAACTGGCGCGACGACCACAGGCAAAACTCTTCGGACAGGCGTGAAATATTCACCCCGAGCATGCCTGCCACAAACAGGAACTCCGCCACATGGTCGCGGCTGGCGACGGCGTCGATGGAGTTTTCGCACGGCCCGGTGTAACCCATTTCCTTGGCCGAATGCTCAGGCATACGCGCAATCGCGGAACCGGCCATGGCGGCGGCACCCAACGGCGACAGCGCCGTGCGCGCATCCCAATCCACCAGGCGCTGTACATCGCGCAACATCGACTGCGCATGCGCCAGCAAGTGGTGGGCAAACACAATCGGCTGCGCCTGCTGCAAGTGAGTGAAGCCCGGGCAGATGCTCTGCACATGTTGCTCGGCTTGCTCCACCAACGCCTGCTGCAAACTCAGGACCTCGGTGGTGATGGTGCGCGCATGGTCACGCAGGAAAAGGCGCAGGTCGTTGGCGGTCTGGTCGTTGCGCGAACGCCCGGCACGCAGCTTGCCGCCCAGGGCGCCGAGGCGCTCGGTCAATACGCGTTCGATGAAGGTGTGCACATCCTCGTCATCCAGGGTTGGATGCAGGTTGCCGGCGGCGAAGTCGTTGCCGATACCGTCCAGGGCCTCCAGTGTGCGTTGGGTTTCCGACTCATCCAGCAAACCGGCGCGCTGCAGCTCACGGGCATGGGCGCGGGAGCCGGCCAGGTCGTAGGGCGTCAGGCGGAAATAGCGCTCAGGGCAACGCGACAACGCGGCCAGTGCAGCAGACGGGCCGGTCTTGAAACGAGCGCCCCAAAGGCGGTCGGTGGGCTGGGACATGGGTGTTCCTCACGCTTGTTTTTAGAAGAGTCGGAGGCAGTCAAAACGTAAAAAGTCCTGATCGTAGTGTCAGGTTTTGCCGGGCGTTAAATCAGCCTCTGTGTGCTGTTCAACCCGCTATATTCAAGGTTGCCAAGGGCCGATGTTTACGGCCATTATCGCCGCCTGGCTATGTTCAAGGATTGGGTTCAAGCCTGTTGAATATGGCACTTGAGGTCAACGCGTATTATGGAAACCCCACTTTCCACTTCTGGAAACATACCGCCCAAACCCGGCACGCGACCGCCCCTGCAACTGAGCGGGCTGGACTTCAAATTGCTGCGCGTGTTCATGGCCGTGGTCGAAGCCGGCGGCTTCAGCGCCGCGCAAAACGAGCTGAACGTGGGCCTGGCGGCCATCAGCAAACAGATCTCCGACCTGGAAATCCGCATTGGCATGCGCCTGTGTACACGGGGCCGGGAAGGTTTTGGGCTGACCGAAGAAGGCAAGCTGGTGTATCAGGCGTCCATCGAGTTATTCACCTCGGTAGACAGTTTTCGCGACAAGCTTAGTTCGGCGCAAAATGAGCTTATTGGCGACCTTAGTGTGGGTGTTATTGATAACACTGTGTCTGACGTTAATTCCCCGCTCATTGCGGCGCTGGGGAAATTACATAGCGAATCGCCGAAAATTAGATTGCGCTTACATGCCTCGCAACTGGACGAAGTTGAGCGCGGTGTAGTGGAGGGGCGCTTGATCGTTGGTATCGTGCCCGTGTACCAGCGCCGTGAAGAATTCGACTATTTCCCGCTGTACGAGGAAAAGGCCCACGCCTACTGCGCCGTAGGCCATCCGCTGTTCAATGCGAGTGAAATCACACCGGACGTGCTGCGCCACTACGAAGTGGTGAACCACCGTTATGCGATCCACCGCGACAAGGCCAACTTCGTCACCTACGACAGCCAGTCCGCCTCGGCCTCGCAAGTGGAAGCCGTCGCCATCCTGGTCCTCACCGGCCGCTTCCTCGGTTTCCTACCCGAGCACTACGCAGCCCCGTTGGTCAGGGAAGGGCGCCTACGCGCACTGTGCCCGGAGCAAGTGCACCTGAGCACAGTCTTCAACCTGATCCTGCGCCACAACGCCCCGCGCAGCCCGATGGTAAAAGCCTTCGCCACCGCCTTGGGCGTAGACCTCAAGGCCGCCACATAAACACCGCCGAACACAGATCAACAAGCTGACAAAGCTCAAATGTGGGAGTTGTCGAGCTCCAGCGAGGCTACGAAGGGATCGCCTCGGTTTACCAGCTAACCTCTCCATCCGCATCAACCCCTAGCACCCCATGCTAGTGCGCTACCCAGCCCGACACCGATCAAAAGGTGGGAGCTCTCGAGCCCCAGCGAGGCAGCGAAGGGATCGCCTCGGTCCACCCGCCAACCCCTACCACCCGCATCACCGCTGCAACCGAGCCCGCTTCTTCTTCGAATGAAAATGCCGAAAATGCGCATCCTGCGCTGCCGCCAACAACTCACGATCCCCACGCGTATCGCCCCAGGCCCTGAGCCGATACTCGCCCAAATCCCCATACACCGCCTCAAGCCGCAGCACCTTGTTCTCACACCGGCAATTATTCCCGGTGAGCTTGCCGGTCAACACCCCGTCCACCACCTCAAGCTCAGTGCCAATCAACTTGATCCCCAGCCGATCGGCAAACGGCTGCAACACCAACGCCGGCGACGCCGAACACAGCGTCACCACCGCGCCGGACTTCACCTCATCCGCTACCGATTGCAAGCCCGTCGGCCGCATCAACCGTGGCCACGTCTTCTGGCAATACGCCTGCGCCTTTTGCTGAACCCACGCCTTCTCCACTCCCGTCATAAAGGTGCGGATCAACTGCGCCTTCAACTCATCCCGGCTGATCTGTCGCACCAAAAAACGCAGCCCCGGCACTGCCAGCTTGAGCATCCGGCCGTAAAACTCCCCAGGGCCAAAGGCGAATTTGAGGAAGGGCACGAAACTGTCGTGGTGGGTCAGGGTGCCGTCGAAGTCAAAGACGGAAAGTACTTTGGCGTCAGCGGGGCCGGCTTCGAGCATGTCTGGGTTCACGGGTGGGCCTCGGTCCTATCTAATCAATGGGGTGATGCATCAGCTGTGACAGCAGGCGTTTACTCGCGTATCAATCTTTCGATTTTAGAGTAAAGCGCGGCGGTGAAAGCCTCCCGATCGCTCGACCGGTGACAACGCTGATGGCAGTTGGGGCACAAGGCTACAGCATTGGTGATGCGATCCGAACCCTTCTGGGCCAGGTGCTTGACGTGATGTACTTCAAGAAATGGCTGGCCATCGACCTCAAACGGCGCGTTGGTGTTGCAGCCTTCGCAAATGCCCTTGGCTTCTTTTAGCACCCAGGCGCGTACCTTTGGGTCGCGAACGAAGGAGGTGCTCACGGTGGCGACCTTCTGCGGCTGCACGATGCCGTCAGGTACTTTATGGAAGGTTTGCTTCTGTAGCTTGGACGCGCGGCGGATGAGCGTTTGCTCGTCGGCGGTTTGGGCGGTGTCATCCGATTCAAAAACACCCTGGGCATTGAGCGCCTTTCGGATGCGCAGCTCAACGCCTGTGCCCACGTTCTTCGCAGGCTTGTAGCCTACGATGCGCTCCAACCCCATCCGATCGAGCACGGTGGAGATATTTTGCATGCGAAACTCAATAGAACCTTTCGCCCGACCCGCCACAGGACCTTCGCGTAGCCGTCGGTTTTCATGGGCTTTATTGAAGGGTTGGTCGTTCTGTTCCCACGCCAGCATCTTTAAGTAGGCCGCTACCGCCGCCGCTAGCTCAGCGTCGCTCCAATCCGTTTTGTCTTTCGTAATATCCATACAGCCGCCGAGGGTAGAAAACCCTCGGACGATACTGAGTGGCTACTATTGCGTCTACGAAATTTCCTACTGCAAATGAGTAACCGTCCTATAGCTTCAATTTTTTCCATAAAAAAGCCCCGGGAGTATTCCCAGGGCTTTTTTAGTGTTTCAGAGCACGGAGGTATTAGTCCCAGCTCAACGCCCCACCGGTTTGATACTCAATCACCCGAGTCTCAAAGAAATTCTTCTCTTTCTTCAAGTCCATGATCTCGCTCATCCACGGGAACGGGTTGGTCGTCCCTGGATACTCTTCTTTAAGGCCAATCTGCGACAAACGACGGTTAGCAATGAACTTGAGGTAATCCTCCATCATCGCCGCATTCATACCCAACACCCCACGAGGCATGGTATCGCGCGCATATTCAATCTCCAGCTGAGTCCCTTGCAGGATCATCTGGGTCGCTTCTTCCTTCATCTCGGCATCCCACAAATGCGGGTTTTCGATCTTGATCTGGTTGATCACGTCGATACCGAAGTTCAGGTGCATCGACTCGTCGCGCAGGATGTACTGGAACTGTTCCGCCACGCCGGTCATTTTGTTGCGACGCCCCATGGACAGGATCTGGGTGAAGCCGCAGTAGAAGAAGATGCCTTCCAGGACGCAGTAGTAGGCGACCAGGTTGCGCAGCAGTTCTTTGTCGGTGTCGACGGTGCCGGTTTCGAACTTCGGATCGGAGATCGAACGGGTGTACTTCAGGCCCCAGGCTGCCTTTTTGGCGACCGATGGAATCTCGTGGTACATGTTGAAGATCTCGCCTTCATCCATGGCCAGGGATTCGATGCAGTACTGGTAGGCGTGGGTGTGGATCGCTTCTTCGAAGGCCTGGCGCAGGATGTACTGGCGGCACTCCGGGTTGGTGATCAGGCGGTACACGGCCAGCACCAGGTTGTTCGCTACCAACGAGTCGGCGGTGGAGAAGAAGCCGAGGTTGCGCATGACGATGCGACGTTCGTCGTCGGTCAGGCCTTCGGGGTTTTTCCACAGGGCGATGTCGGCGGTCATGTTGACCTCTTGCGGCATCCAGTGGTTGGCGCAGCCGTCGAGGTACTTCTGCCAGGCCCAGTCGTACTTGAACGGCACAAGTTGGTTGAGGTCGGCGCGGCAGTTGATCATGCGCTTTTCGTCAACGGCGACGCGGGCGGAGGCGCCTTCGAGTTCGGCGAGGCCTTCGGCGACGTCGAGGCTGTCGAGGGCGGCCTTGGCGCGCACGATGGCGGCGGAGTCACTGGCGGTGACGGCGCGGGCTTCGATGGCGGCAGCGGCGCCGGCACCGTCGAGGCGGTCCATGTTGGCTTCGGTGGCGTGGCCGGCGTTGGCGCCTTTGGTGGCTACTTCGCCTTCTTCTTCTTTGTCGAATTCGTCCCAGCTCAGCATGACGTGTCGTCTCCTGCGTGAGGGCTCAAAGGTGCCCGTGTGAAACCGGATGGTTGGGTGTTCACACGGCCCTGAGGCCGCGGTGGATCTTAAGGAATCGTTTGTTGCAGCTAGCGCACGCATTAAACGTAATTGGGTTACGGGTGCTCTGCTTGAGGCTTGAGGTGCGCAGCGGTCGATGCAAGCTTGCGCGGAGGCCTCAGGTCTGGCTCTTCATCCCGGTGTAAAGGGATATTGCAGGCCCGATTTACCCGCGCATTGTAGGGGAAAAAAACGCGCTTGTGTTGGGGCCGATGGTCACGGATCACAGACAAAAAGCCTGCTATCTGAGCCAGAGTGAGGGTTTGCAGGGGTTTGGCGGGGTGACGGGCGGTGGAGGTATTTTGTTGGGGCTGGAGGAGGGGTTGTAGCTGATTGCACAGGTGTGGCGGCTACCGCCATCGCAGGCAAGCCAGCTCCCACATTGGGATAGGGGTATTTCAGGGGAAGGTTCTTGGCCGCAAGAACGATTTCTTGCGGCGGCCAAGATCCGGGTTTAGAGCAAACTTGAGAAGTTATTAGCCGTTAGAGCAACCATTGCCCATGACTTGGTAGTTAAGAATATGGCGTTGGCCTTGTGAGTCTTCATATTCCATTTGTACGGGAACAACTTGGCAAACTTCCGGGACAGTGCTCATGGATAATACTTTGGCAACGTCCAAGTGAGTGCTGTAAGTGTAGTCTTCAACGATCGGGGTATTGCGGCCAGCTACGTCAGTCGCGGCCTCGTCGGCCAGGGCGGCGGTGGCGCACAAGCTGCTGAGGGCCATAACTACTAAAGCTTTCATTTCTCTATTTACCTTATTGAGGTCGAAGTGGGTCACGGGGCCCTTGTGAGGCCACGTGTGTAACTTGGGATTGGAAAGTTCGGATTAACGTTGCCTTCGTGGGGGCTGTTGCGTTGTTAATCACAGTGTCGCGTTGACGGAATGAATTTTAGGCGTGTGGGTTATATTCATATACCCGTGCTTTTGATAAACACTATTGGCGGTTTTTGTAACAATCCCGTGGTAAAGCTTTTTTCATCAAGGCGCAAAGCGCCACGGGCTGCGGGCCAGAGCCACAAACGCCCATAGCAGGGCAAAATGTAGGGGCTTGTTACTACCATCGTCGAATGGTTCTATGGGGCAGCCCCGGCTACAACAGGGCATACAAAAACAACTATTGTCACCGAGGTAAGAAAGATGAGTGCGGCTTCCCTGTACCCCGTTCGCCCCGAAGTAGCAGCCAACACGCTGACCGACGAGGCGACCTACAAGGCCATGTACCAGCAGTCGGTGGTCAACCCCGACGGTTTCTGGCGCGAGCAAGCCAAGCGCCTTGACTGGGTCAAGCCTTTCACCGCGGTGAAGCAGACCTCTTTCGACGATCACCATGTCGACATCAAATGGTTTGCCGATGGCACCCTGAACGTTTCCTACAACTGCCTTGACCGTCACCTCGCCGAGCGTGGCGACCAGGCAGCCATCATCTGGGAGGGCGACGACCCTTCCGAAAGCCGCACCATCACCTACCGCGAGCTGCATGAAGAAGTCTGCAAGTTCGCCAACGCCCTGCGCGGCCAGGATGTGCACCGCGGCGACGTGGTGACTATCTATATGCCGATGATCCCCGAAGCCGTGGTCGCCATGCTGGCGTGTACCCGCATCGGTGCGATCCATTCCGTGGTGTTTGGTGGCTTTTCGCCGGAAGCCCTGGCCGGTCGCATCATCGACTGTCGGTCGAAGGTGGTGATCACGGCCGACGAAGGCATCCGTGCCGGTAAGAAGATTCCGCTGAAAGCCAACGTCGACGACGCCCTGACCAACCCGGAAACCAGCAGCATCCAGAAAGTCATCGTGTGCAAGCGCACCAATGGCAACATCAAGTGGAACCAGCACCGCGACATCTGGTACGAAGACCTGATGAAAGTGGCGGGCACCGTGTGCGCGCCCAAAGAGATGGGCGCCGAAGAAGCGCTGTTCATCCTGTACACCTCCGGCTCCACCGGCAAGCCCAAGGGCGTGCAGCACACCACCGGCGGCTACCTGCTCTATGCGGCCCTGACCCACGAGCGCGTATTCGACTACCGCCCGGGCGAAATCTACTGGTGCACCGCCGACGTCGGCTGGGTCACCGGCCACACCTATATCGTCTACGGCCCGTTGGCCAACGGCGCGACCACCTTGCTGTTCGAAGGTGTGCCGAACTACCCGGACATCACCCGGGTGGCGAAGATCGTCGACAAGCACAAGGTCAACATCCTCTACACCGCGCCGACCGCCATCCGCGCGATGATGGCTTCCGGCACCGCTGCCGTGGAAGGCGCTGATGGCAGCAGCCTGCGCCTGCTGGGGTCGGTGGGTGAGCCGATCAACCCGGAAGCCTGGGACTGGTACTACAAGAATGTCGGCCAATCCCGTTGCCCGATCGTCGACACCTGGTGGCAGACCGAAACCGGCGGCAACATGATGAGCCCGCTGCCGGGCGCTCATGCGCTCAAGCCGGGGTCGGCGGCACGGCCGTTCTTCGGCGTGGTGCCGGCGTTGGTGGATAACCTGGGCAACCTGATCGAAGGGGCGGCCGAGGGTAACCTGGTGATCCTCGATTCGTGGCCGGGCCAGGCGCGTACGCTGTACGGCGACCATGACCGCTTTGTTGATACTTACTTCAAGACCTTCCGTGGCATGTACTTCACCGGTGACGGTGCGCGCCGTGACGAGGACGGTTACTACTGGATCACCGGGCGTGTGGACGACGTGCTGAACGTGTCCGGCCACCGCATGGGCACCGCCGAGATTGAAAGCGCCATGGTCGCCCACCCGAAAGTCGCCGAAGCGGCGGTAGTGGGTGTGCCCCATGACATCAAGGGGCAGGGCATCTATGTGTATGTCACCCTCAAGAACGGTGAAGAGCCGAACGAAGCGCTGCGTCTGGAGCTGAAGAACTGGGTGCGCAAGGAGATCGGGCCGATCGCCTCGCCGGATGTGATCCAGTGGGCGCCGGGCTTGCCGAAGACGCGTTCGGGGAAAATCATGCGGCGTATCCTGCGCAAGATTGCTACGGCGGAATATGAAGGCTTGGGGGATATCTCCACCCTGGCCGATCCGGGCGTGGTGGCGCATTTGATTGAAACGCACAAGACCATGAACGTCGCTTAAGGCGAGGCTGGTCAGATAAAGCCCCATTCGGTGTAGGCCGGGTGGGGCTTTTTTGTGAGGCGCAGTTCAATACCACAGAAGAAACCGGTTCACTGTGGGAGCTGGCTTGCCTGCGATGGCTATCTGTCAGTTAGCCCACCTATGTCTGACACACCCTCATCGCAGGCAAGCCAGCTCCCACAGTTGGAGTGCATTTCAAATCAAGGTCGGTGAGTTGTCCGACGGCCTTACTCAACGCAGAGGCCAATAAATATCGGTTTCCCTTGTGGGAAGTTTCTGGATGTTACCGCCGGCCCTGAATGTGTAACCCCACGCCCAAACATGAGGCAATGTGCTACGTCTTTGCCCCGAAAAACCCCATTCCAGACACTCCCAGAAATAAGATTAAACGCCAGACTTGCCGTGCTAGAAGGGTTTGCGAATAATAGGCCCGCAATTTGCAGCATCAACAGGTTTAATATCTTTTGTCTCTGCATAAAATTCAGGGACTGTCAATGTGCTGGAACCGCTTTCTCAGTGCTTCTGTAAATTGTTGTCGCATTGAGGAAATATCGGCTTCCGGCCTGTCGTTAGAATGCCGATCACTCGCTCGTCGTCGCAGGTGTATAGCCCGCGTAGGACGCAGCACCGCTATTCGGTTTCACTTAAGTCGCATCGTGGGCCCCGGCTCATACTGCTTTTTGCCCTATACCGATGGAGTCCCAAGATGAAGAAACTCGTGCTGTTGGGCGCCCTGGCGCTGTCCGTGCTGTCCATGCAGGCTTTCGCTGATGAGAAGCCCCTGAAGATTGGTATCGAAGCGGCTTACCCTCCGTTTGCCTCGAAGGCGCCGGATGGCAGCATCGTGGGTTTTGACTACGACATCGGCAACGCCTTGTGCGCAGAGATGAAGGTCAAGTGTGTATGGGTCGAACAAGAGTTCGACGGCCTGATCCCTGCGCTGAAAGTGCGCAAGATCGACGCGATCCTGTCGTCCATGTCCATCACTGACGACCGCAAGAAGTCCGTGGACTTCACCAACCGCTACTACCTGAGCCCGGCGCAGCTGGTGATGAAGGAAGGCACCACCGTCAGCGACAGCCTGGATGAACTCAAAGGCAAGAAGATCGGTGTGCAGCGCGGTTCGATCCACGATCGTTTCGCCAAGGAAGTGCTGGCTCCGAAAGGCGCCACCGTTGTGCCTTACAGCTCGCAGAACGAAATCTACCTGGACGTGGAAGCCGGTCGCCTCGACGGCACCGTGGCCGACGCTACCTTGCTGCAAGACGGCTTCCTGAAAACCCCGGCCGGTAAAGGCTACGCGTTCGTGGGCCCACAGTTCACCGACGCCAAGTACTTCGGTGACGGCATCGGTATCGCTGTACGCAAAGGCGACAAGGCCGAGCTGGACAAGATCAACGCGGCCATCGCGGCGATCCGTGCCAACGGCGAATACAAGAAAATCCAGGACAAATACTTCGACTTCGATATTTACGGCGCTGACCCTAAGTAACTCGTCGCAGCTGTCTGTCCGCAATGGCGCAAGCAACAGAATTCCTGAGGTTTGCGCCATTTTTTCATCCCCCTTTTCGAGGACCTGAATCATGTTGAAAGGCTACGGGGCCGTCATCCTCGATGGCGCATGGTTGACGCTTCAGCTCGCCTTGTCGTCCATGGCCTTGGCCATTGTTCTGGGTCTGATCGGGGTCGCGTTACGCCTGTCGCCGGTGCGCTGGTTGGCCTGGCTGGGTGACCTGTACTCCACCGTGATCCGTGGGATCCCGGACCTGGTGCTGATCCTGCTGATTTTCTACGGCGGTCAGGACCTGCTCAACCGCGTCGCGCCGATGCTCGGCTACGACGACTATATCGACTTGAACCCCTTGGCCGCCGGTATCGGCACCCTGGGTTTCATCTTTGGCGCCTACCTCTCGGAAACCTTCCGTGGCGCCTTCATGGCCATTCCCAAGGGCCAGGCCGAAGCCGGCATGGCGTATGGCATGAGCCCGTTCCAGGTGTTTTTCCGGGTGATGGTGCCGCAGATGATTCGTCTGGCAATCCCCGGCTTCACCAACAACTGGCTGGTACTGACCAAGGCCACCGCGCTGATTTCGGTGGTGGGCCTGCAAGACATGATGTTCAAGGCCAAGCAGGCGGCAGACGCCACCCGCGAGCCTTTTACCTTCTTCCTCGCAGTGGCGGCGATGTACCTGGTGATCACCAGCGTCTCGTTGTTGGCCTTGCGTCATCTTGAGAAGCGCTACTCGGTAGGCGTAAGGGCGGCTGATCTATGATCTTCGACTACAACGTCATTTGGGACGCCATGCCGCTGTACCTCGGCGGCTTGTTGACCACCCTGAAACTGCTCGCCATCTCGCTGTTCTTCGGCCTGCTCGCCGCCTTGCCCCTGGGCTTGATGCGCGTGTCCAAACAGCCGGTGGTCAACGGTGCGGCCTGGCTGTTCACCTACGTGATCCGCGGCACGCCGATGCTGGTGCAGCTGTTCCTGATCTACTACGGCCTGGCCCAGTTCGACGCCGTGCGCGAAAGCTTCCTGTGGCCGCTGCTGTCCAGCGCGACGTTCTGTGCGTGCCTGGCGTTTGCGATCAACACCAGCGCCTACACCGCCGAGATCATCGCCGGCAGCCTCAAGGCCACGCCCAATGGCGAGATCGAAGCGGCCAAGGCCATGGGTATGTCGCGCTATAAACTGTACCGCCGCATCCTGCTGCCGTCGGCCCTGCGCCGCGCACTGCCGCAGTACAGCAACGAAGTGATCATGATGCTGCAGACCACCAGCCTGGCCTCCATCGTCACCCTGATCGACATCACCGGTGCCGCGCGCACGGTGAACGCCCAGTTCTACCTGCCGTTCGAAGCCTACATCACCGCCGGCGTGTTCTACCTGTGCCTGACCTTCATCCTGGTGCGCTTGTTCAAGATGGCCGAAGGCCGCTGGCTGAGCTACCTGGCTCCACGGAAGCACTGATATGGAACGTATCGATCACCTGTTGCCCTGGGGTCACCTGGGCTGCGAGCGCCAGCTGAGCGTGTTCCGTTTCGGCAGTGGCGAGCGCAAGGCCTATATCCAGGCCAGCCTGCACGCCGATGAATTGCCCGGGATGCGCGCCGCGTGGGAGCTGAAAAAACGCCTCGCCGAGCTGGAACAGCAGGGCGCCCTCAATGGCGTGATCGAGCTGGTGCCGGTGGCCAACCCGATGGGCCTGGGGCAGTTGCTGCAAGGCAGCCACCAGGGGCGTTTCGAGATCGGCAGCGGCAAGAATTTCAACCGTGATTTCGTCGAGTTGAGCGAACCGGTGGCCGAGCTGCTCGAAGGCAAGCTAGGGGATGACCCCCACGCCAACGTGCGCATGATCCGCCAGGCGATGAGCGATGCGCTGGACGCATTGCCCGAGCCGAGCAGCCAGTTGCAAGGCATGCAACGCATCTTGCTGAGCCATGCCTGTACTGCTGACATCGTGCTCGATCTGCATTGTGACGCCGAAGCCGCGCTACATATGTACGCATTGCCCCAGCACTGGCCGCAGTGGCGCTCGCTGTCCGCACATTTGAACGTGAAGGTCGGCCTGCTGGCGGAAGACTCCGGCGGCAGCTCGTTTGATGAAGCTTGCTCGTTGCCGTGGTTGCGTTTGTCCCAGGCGTTTCCCGAGGCGCAGGTCCCGCTGGCGTGCCTGGCGACTACCCTGGAGCTGGGTGGCCAGGCGGACACCGGGCGCGACGAGGCGATCTTCCACGCCGAAGGCATCCTCGCGTTCCTGGCCGAACAAGGCTTGATCAAAGGCGAATGGCCCGCACCACAATTCGAACCCTGTGAAGGCTTGCCCTTCGAAGGCACCGAATTGCTGTTCGCCCCCCACGCTGGGGTCATCAGCTACCTGCGTAAGGCCGGTGACTGCATCGAAAAAGGCGAGCCGATTTTTGAAGTGATTGATCCCCTGACCGACCGCGTGAGCATTGTCTGCGCGGGCACGTCCGGGGTGTTGTTTGCCGTTGAACGGCTACGTTATGCCCAAGCGGGTTTCTGGCTGGCCAAGGTGGCGGGGCGCGAAGCGCTGCGTCACGGGCGCTTGCTCAACGACTGACCACCTGTTTTTGTGAGAACCGACCGCATGTACAAACTTGAAGTCCAAGACCTGCATAAACGCTATGGCAGTCATGAAGTGCTCAAAGGGGTGTCCCTGGCCGCCGCGGCCGGTGATGTGATCAGCATCATCGGTTCCAGTGGTTCGGGCAAAAGTACCTTTTTGCGCTGCATCAACCTGCTGGAGCAACCCCACGCCGGCAAGATTCTGCTCAACAACGAAGAGCTGAAACTGGTGGCCAACAAGGACGGCGCCATGAAGGCCGCCGACCCCAAGCAGCTGCAGCGCATGCGTTCGCGCCTGTCCATGGTGTTCCAGCATTTCAACCTGTGGTCGCACATGACCGCGCTGGAAAACGTGATGGAAGCCCCGGTACACGTGCTGGGCGTGTCGAAGAAAGAGGCCCGTGAAAAGGCCGAGCATTACCTGGCCAAAGTCGGCGTGGGTCATCGTAAGGACGCGTTCCCCGGCCATATGTCCGGTGGCGAGCAGCAGCGCGTGGCGATTGCCCGTGCCCTGGCGATGGAACCTGAGGTGATGCTGTTCGACGAACCCACCTCGGCCCTCGACCCTGAGCTGGTCGGCGAAGTGCTGAAGGTGATGCAGGACCTGGCCCAGGAAGGCCGCACCATGGTGGTGGTGACCCACGAAATGGGCTTTGCCCGTGAAGTGTCGAACCAGCTGGTGTTCTTGCACAAAGGCATTGTTGAAGAGCGTGGCAACCCGCGTGAAGTGCTGGTGAACCCGCAGTCCGAGCGTTTGCAGCAGTTCTTGTCCGGCAGTTTGAAATAATCAAGGCTGCTTTTGTGCACTGAAGTAGTGCATGCTTCACAGCCTTGAGGTCGACCTCGATCCCCTGTAGGAGCTGGCTTGCCAGCGATAGCGATCTACCTGGCCCACCGCGATCGCCGGCAAGCCGGCTCCTACAGTGGATCGCTGTTGTTTTGAGATTTGTTTGGGTTTACGGGCTAGCATTGGCCTTTGTCTTCTTTACTGTTTCAGGCTTCGGATAGCACTCCATGACCGCCCATAAAATTGGTTTCCTGATTTGGCCCAGCACAAAAGCCCTGACGCTTGCGCTGGCTGAGGAGGCCTTGCGCGTTGCCCAGCGAGTGCATCCGGAAGTGGTCTACGAGCTGTCGTTCCTGCTCGCCGAGCCCGCCACCGACGGCGCCTGGCAACTGCCGGGCGAGCCGTGGGCCGGCAAGCTGGAAGGTTTTCAGAAGCTGTTCCTGCTGGCGGATGAACCGCCCACCGTCATCGCTTCGCAACTGAGCACCGCGCTCAAGCAGTTGGTGCGCGCCGGTTGTGTGATCGGCGGCCTGTCGGCGGGGGTCTACCCGCTGGCCCAGCTCGGCCTGCTCGACGGCTACCGCGCTGCGGTGCACTGGCGCTGGCAGGATGATTTCGCCGAGCGCTTCCCCAAGGTCATCGCCACCAGCCACCTGTTCGACTGGGACCGCGACCGCCTCACTGCGTGCGGTGGCATGTCGGTGCTCGACCTGCTGCTGGCAGTATTGGCCCGCGATCATGGCGCCGAACTGGCCGGTGCGGTCTCCGAAGAACTGGTGGTGGAGCGCATTCGCGAAGGCGGTGAGCGTCAGCGTATTCCGTTGCAAAACCGCCTGGGTTCCAGCCATCCCAAGCTGACCCAGGCCGTGTTGCTGATGGAAGCCAACATTGAAGAGCCGCTGACCACCGACGAAATCGCCCAGCACGTGTGCGTGTCGCGACGACAACTCGAACGCATCTTCAAGCAATACCTCAACCGCGTCCCCAGCCAGTACTACCTGGAACTGCGCCTGAACAAGGCCCGCCAGATGCTCATGCAAACCAGCAAGTCGATCATCCAGATCGGCCTGTCGTGCGGCTTCTCCTCGGGGCCGCATTTCTCCAGCGCCTACCGCAACTTCTTCGGCGCCACGCCCCGCGAAGACCGCAACCAGCGCCGCAGCAGCAGCCCGTTCGAGCTGTCTTCGGTGCCCGCCGAGCGCGGCTGAGTCGGTTTACTCCTCCTGAATCTGAGCCTGGGGCGATGGCAGTGGATTGCCGTCTTCGTCCTGTGTGGCCTCGATCACCTGAAATTCGTTGCCCGTGCGCTGGAAGTAGCGCCTGAGATAGCCCAGGCTTTCGGGCGATAGCGGGTTGCCGCTCAGGTCGCTGTCATCGTGAAACACGGGAATCATTTCCAGCAAGTCAGGCGGAATCTGCGTAATGAAGTTGTCGCTCAGGTCCAGGGTTTGCAGTTCGGTCAGTTGGAACACCCCCGTGGGCACTGTGCTGATGTGGGTGGCGCGCAAATGCAGCGCCACCAACTGGTTCATGCCGCTGACGTCGGGCGCCAGGGCCAGTGGGTTGTCGCTCAGGTCGAGAAACTCCATGGCACTCAAGTCCGCGATGGCGCGCGCGCTGTTTGCCGTCAAGGTGATCGCGCACTCATTCAGTTCCAGGCTGGACAGTTTCGGCAGGTTGTACAGCGCACTGGGCAGGGCTTGCAGGCGGCAACCCCGCATATTAAGCGTCTGCAGGTTTGGAAAACACTTCAGTGTGCCATTCACTGACGTTGTTGTGCCGTCGCCGGTAAATTCGAAACGTGAGATATGTTCAAGGCGTGCACTCAGCCGGGGCAACTCGCCCATGATCGGTGTGTCGAGGTTCAGGCTGTGGGTGAGTTCATCGTCGAGGCTTTCATCATCTTCTGCGCTTTCGCGGCGCCATGCCTGTTCCAGCAGTGTTTTGAAACCACGTCGTTGCAATTGCTCCCGGGCTTGTGTGTCCTCATCCAAGGGGACGTCCAGGATGGGATGGCGTTGAGGAACGTCCAGGACCCAGTGCTCCAGGTCCGTCGTCAGTTGTTCATACTCGGCTTCCAGGTGCGTCAGGTAGGCGGCGACCTCATCCATGTGCCCGGGTAGCGTGAAGACAAACCGGTCCGCTTCTTTTTCCAGCAGCAGCGGGTACAGCGCCTCGACCCTTTCACGTTCGGTCGTCGGGCTTTGGGCGTTGAAGAATTCACCGGTGCGTTGGCAGTAGGCCTTGATCCGGTCCAGGCTGCGGCGCGACAACGGGTTGGCATAGAGGTTGAAACGGTGAGTGGCGGTGACAGGCAGCGTAAAGCTGGCCTCGGGCAGTTCGGTGATGGCGTTGTGGCTGAGGTTGATGGCCATCGGGCGGTCCTGGGTCAACAAGCCCGGAGGAACTTCTCGCAGGCCGGTGCCTTGCAGCGAAACATCCTTCAAGTGGGCCAGGCGCTGAAAGTCCACCACCACGCCGAGAGGGTTGTAGGACAGGTCCAGGTGCTCCAGGCGCGTCATCCCCGCGAGTGCATGCCTGCTCGTCTGCGACAGTGTGATGCCGCAGCGCGTCAGGCCCAGGTGCGTGAGCTTGGGCAGGTCGAACACCGAGGCGGGAATGTCCCCCAGCTGTGCGTTCTGGATACTGAGAATGTCCAGTGCAGTGAAGCTCTTGAGAAAGCCCTCCGGCTGCATGGGGGAACCGTTGCCTTCAAGGCTCAGGTAACCGATGTGGTTGAACTGTGCGCTCAGTGTCGGCAGGTCGCCGGCCAGGGCTGCGGGCAAGTTCAAGGCATGGATCAAGCGCGTATCCTGGGGTGTTTCCCGGCGCCAGCTGTTTTCCAGCACGCGGTGCAGCGACTGACGCCTGGCGTGTTCCAGCCCGGAGAGTCCCGGAGCACTCGACCAGCCTGTCAATTCGCTCTGCAAGGTCTTCAGCTCGTCTGCCAGCCGTGCCAGTTCGCGCCGCCCGGCTTCGATGTCGCCCGGCAGGCTGAAGATGAATTGATTGAGGGCATCATGACTGAGCGAGGGATACAGCAGGCGCGCGTCTCGTTGGTCGACCTCGGCAGCGTCGGCCTCCCAGTGGCTGCCATGCTGTTGGTAATAGGCTTTGATGCGCTCCAGTGTGGGCTGCGTAAACGGGTTACCCGAAAGGTCGAAGCGTTGGCTGGCCGCAGGTGACAGTTCAAACAGGCTCGGCGGCAGTTCGCGCAGTTGGTTACCGCTCAAAAAGACGGTCTCCAGTTCGGGCAGGTTGAGCAGGCCCACGGGCATGTGCTCAATGCCCGTCTCGGACAGGTCCAGGTCTTGCAGGTCACGCATGGCTTGAAGGTCTGGCACTTGCCCCAAGGGGTTCTGATGCAGGTTGAGCCCCTGCAGGTCGCTCAGGGCGGCCAGGCGCGCGGCGCTGGCGGTGCTGAGAGTGATACGGCAGTTATCCAGGCTCACGATGCGCAGATGGGGCAGGTTGTTGATTGAGGGCGGGAGATCGCCGAGGGGGATGTCCCTGATTTCGAGGTGGCGCAGGCGTGGAAAGGCCTCGATAAAACGCGCAACCCCCAACGTGCCGTCGGCGCCGATCAACGTCAGGGAGGAGACGTGTATCAGCGGGTGATCGAGCGTCGGCAGTTCGCCGAGGATCGGCCACCTCAGGCGCAGAGTGAAGCCGTCGCGCGCCGGGTCCTCGTAGTAGTTGTCAGCCTCGGTTTCCCGGCGCCAGCAGCGCCGCAGTTGCTCGGCGATATGCGCGCGGTTTTGTCGCTCATAACGACGCCGGCTCGGGCTCAGCGGTGCGCCAGTGTCGGGATGTTGCGAGGGCAGGGTGCGTTGCCAGGTGGCCAGCGACGTGTCCAGGTCCCGATATTCGGTTTCCAGCAGGGCAAGTGCCGCGTTGGCGTCGCCGGGAGGTGCGGCCAAGTGGTCGATCAACTGCTGCGCTTGTTGCTCATTCAGGGTCGGAAACAGGCTGCGCGTGCGCTGCAGTGGCGTTGCAGGTAAGGCCGGGGCCGCAGGTTCGGCGGCGTAACCTTCGGTGTTGCCGAGCAGGCGCAGGGTTTCGATGCGCACGGCGTGCGATTGGGTGGGGGGCATCTGGACGCGTAACTCTTCGCGTGGCAACGGGTGGTGCGCCAGGCGTTTTCGCAGCTCGGGGCCGTCATGAATATCGATGTTCAACGCTCGGCGTTGCGCATCAGGCAGGGCGTGGAGGATTGCGCGGTACAGGTCGAATTCCCCTGACAAGGCAAGACTGCCCTCATGGGGCACGTACAGGCCGGAGTCCAGGCGCACCAGTGTGCGCTGGATCGGTGCGTCAGCCGGGCCGATGCTGTTCCACAAGGTTCCTTCGAGGCTGCGGTGGCGTGCGTCCAGCCGGAATTGATCCGACCAGCCGGGTTGCAGGCGCAGCGAGTTGAGGCTCAGCCGATCGGTGTCGACACTGTTTTGTGAATCGAGATACAGGCCTTCATAGGCCCGGTTCAGACGCACCTCATCCAGGGCGGCCTGGGCCAGTTGGGCCAGACGTGCTGGCGTGCGGCGCTGGTCGAGGATTTCGAGTTCAGCGCCGCTGGCGTCGCTTGCCAGTCGTTGTGCCACACCGACGGGCAGGCCGGCCGCAGTGTGTTGAATCTGCCGCGCGTAATGCGTTGTGGCAGAGGGTAGCGCGCCATAACGGGAGTCGAACAAAGCCGCACGTTGGCGTTCGGCACCCTGCGCCAGTTTTTCGCGCAATTGTCGCGTGCGCACTTCCAGGCTCAACTGCGGGTCGCCGATGCGTTCGCCGAATTGAATACGCAACTCATCCGGCGTCAGGCTTTGGAGGACGGTCTTGAGCAAATCGCCGTTTTTCAACTGCGCTTCATGAATTTGCACCATGGGTTTGCTCGGGTCGCCAAAGGTCCAGGTGACCCGGCCCCGACTGTCGAGAAAGCACAGTGACTTCTCTGTTGGCCAATTGCCGTGGGTGGTCAGCAGTTGCAAGGTGTCCTGGGGGTCGATGCTGCCGTATACCGCCGGGTCATCGCTGCGCAGGTTGTCAATCAGGCGTGTAAGGTCACGGTCTATGCGCAGGCGCGCCAGGCTGTCGTCCAGCAGAGGCGGCAGGGGCAGGCTGTTGACGTGCATTTTACGCAGTGCGTCTTCCTGTACGCCACTGAGGCCCAGGGCCTGTTCGCGGTCTGCCTCACTCAGACCTTCGGCCTTGTGGCCCAGGCGCTGCAACAGGGTGTTGCGGTCCCATTGCAGGGGGCGTTCCAGCTCGGTATGCCAGGCGCCCGCACCGTTATGGTGAACCAAGGGTTGATAGGCATCCGGGCGAGTGGGGTGTTTGAGGCGATAGTGTGCGCTGTGCTCGGTCGCCTCCACGGCATAAAGCTTACCGTCCAGGGGCAGTATCGATTCGCCCCGCAAGGTATGCAGGCCCTGTTCATTGATGCCCAGGCGCGGCGGCAGACTAAGACCGTGTTGATAGGGCGACAGGTTGGGCTTCCAATAGCGCTTGCCCCCGTTGGCCAGGGTCACCGGTTTGAACCGCTCGATGAAGGCCACGACCTCTGCCGGCAACACTTTGCGCATTTGCGTGATGCCGATCGTACTGCCCACGCCAAATGCACCCAGTTCCACGAGTGACTGAAGAGCGCCCATCAGGTGGGCAAACGCCTCCCGTGTATCGTTTTGCGCCCAGTCGATTATCCCCTCGAATACCTCATCAAGCAGTTGATAGGCCATGTACCCCAACATCAACTCGCCCAATCCTGGAATGAAGGGGGCGACGATCAGCAGGGCGGCGTTGAGGATGGATGAGGCGACATTGACAAACGAGTCCCACAGCGCCCAGCGCGCTTTGCGGTCGACATCGGCCGTTGAAACTGCCTGGGTTCGCGCGTCGTTGAGGATCTGATTGAGCTTCTGCTGATAGAGGTGTTGCCACGGCTCGCCTTGAATGACGTCTGCGACAAATTGCAGTTTGGGGTCATCGGTCGGCTGATTGCGCCACGGCGCCAGGCTGCTGCCGTACTCAGGCGGGTGCCAGGTGATTCGGCCCAGACGCTGACTCAAGCCGGCAAAAAAACGCCCACGGTGTTGGTGGGCGACAAAGCGGCTGAAAAAAGCCTGATAGTCGGGGCTGCGCAGTTGCCGTGTCAGCGCCTGCTTGAACGCCAGTGGCGAGGCATATTCCTTGAGCGGATGCTGTGGGTCGTCCGGGACGTAGGCCAGCAGGCGCTGGACTGAGCGGTTGTTCTCCAGATCGGGTGCGAGCAGAAGGATGCCGGTCAGCGGCACTTGCAACATCGTGAAGGCGTGGCAGCGCAGGGGCAGGTTGTCGAGTGTCAGGTTGCGGCGGCCTTGCAGCAGCCCGTCCACCTGCTGTGCGTAAGCGTCGCTGATATCGCCCCGTGTGCGTGCCAGTTGCAGGGCGGCGCGCAGGGCGGCTTTCTGGCTGACGGTCACCTTGTGTTCGAGCACGGCGGCACTCACGGGTTCAGTGAGGCCCAGCTGTTCGCGCAAATAGGTTTGATAGTGTGCGCCGATGTCCAGTTCGCGGCATAACTGCGTGAAAGCGGGAATGCTGATTATCTTCCCGATCGCCGGCAGTGTATTGAATCGTCTGCTGTCGGAGGGCGGCGTAATGAACGTAGAGGCGGCTTCGAATGCGCCTTCGAGGGTTTCGTCTTGTTCGAAGTTATGCAGGGCGGCGTCCAGCAGTGACACCGTCCACGTGCGCGAGGCTCCGGAGGGAATCGAAAACCAAGGGATGTGCTGGGGGATGTAAAGGCGCAGGAACACCGCCTCACTGTCGAGGACCAGGCCGAAACGAGTTTTCAACGCATGTTCAAGTACTTCGCGGGCAAATTCCCTTGGGCCTTTCACGTGTTTGAGCGCGTTATCCACGGCATTTTGTGCATCCCAGTGCTCGGCGTTCAGGCGCCTGAGCGCAGGGTTGGCGGGTAACGGCTGTGGGTTGGCGCGGGACAGGGCCTGCTGTTTGGCGTTGGAGGCTTTGCCTAACCAACTGGGAATGGCGCCTCTCAGGATCTGGTAATGGCTGTCGGGCTGGCTGGAGGGTGAGGGCGTGCTCATGCTCAATCTCTGATAAGAGGAAAGGGCATCAGTAGATCAGCGCGTTTCACGCCGCCTGCTCTAGATAGTTAGTTTAAACTGCGCCATTGCGATGCTATTTGTCGCATTGGCGTAAACCCGCCAAAATCGCGGGTTGGCGCTATAAGAAGTTGTCGCTTGGCGACAAGGCCGCACTGAAAACTGTCCTTACAATCCCTGCATCGCCCGCCAGTTCCAGGCAGGCGTTCCTCTTCAGGAGACTCCGATGTCCGTTGAGCAAGCCCCGGTGCAACGTGCCGATTTCGACCAGGTCATGGTGCCTAACTACGCGCCTGCCGCCTTCATCCCCGTGCGTGGCGAAGGTTCTCGTGTATGGGACCAGGCGGGTCGCGAGCTGATCGACTTTGCCGGCGGCATCGCGGTCAACGTATTGGGCCACGCCCACCCGGCGCTGGTCGGTGCGCTGACCGAACAAGCCAACAAGCTGTGGCATGTCTCCAACGTCTTCACCAATGAGCCGGCCCTGCGCCTGGCCCACAAGCTGATCGACGCCACCTTTGCCGAGCGCGTGTTCTTCTGCAACTCCGGCGCCGAAGCCAACGAGGCCGCGTTCAAGCTGGCCCGTCGCGTCGCGTTCGACCGCTTCGGCACCGAGAAGTACGAGATCATCGCCGCGCTGAACAGCTTCCACGGCCGTACCCTGTTCACCGTCAACGTCGGTGGCCAGTCCAAGTACTCCGATGGTTTCGGTCCTAAAATCACCGGCATCACCCACGTCCCTTATAACGACCTGGCTGCGCTGAAAGCCGCCGTGTCGGACAAGACCTGCGCCGTGGTGCTGGAGCCGATCCAGGGTGAAGGCGGCGTGCTGCCGGCCGAGCTGGCGTACCTGCAAGGTGCCCGCGAATTGTGTGACGCCAACAACGCGCTGCTGGTGTTCGACGAAGTGCAGACCGGCATGGGCCGCAGCGGCCACCTGTTTGCCTACCAGCATTACGGCGTAGTGCCAGACATCCTCACCAGCGCCAAGAGCCTGGGCGGCGGTTTCCCGATTGCGGCGATGCTCACCCGTGAAGACCTGGCCAAGCACCTGGTGGTCGGTACCCACGGCACCACCTACGGCGGCAACCCGCTGGCGTGTGCAGTGGCAGAAGCGGTGATCGACGTGATCAACACCCCTGAGGTGTTGGCCGGCGTTAACGCCAAGCACGACCTGTTCAAGGCGCGCCTGGAGCAGATCGGCAGGCAATACGGCATCTTCACCGAAGTACGCGGCATGGGCCTGTTGCTCGGTTGCGTGCTGAGCGACGCGTTCAAAGGCAAGGCCAAGGACGTGTTCAACGCGGCCGAGAAAGAAAACCTGATGATCCTGCAAGCCGGCCCGGACGTGGTGCGTTTTGCCCCAAGCCTGGTGGTGGATGAGGCGGACATCAAGGAAGGCCTGGACCGTTTTGAGCGTGCAGTGAAAGCGTTGACGCAAGCTTGATTCACCGTTCGGCGCTCGAGCAATCGGGCGCCGAACACACATTCCAAAGGCCGGACTCTGTCCCTGTAGGAGCTGGCTTGCCGGCGATCCAGACACCTCGGTGCAACAACTACACCGCGCTGATGCGATCGCCGGCAAGCCGGCTCCTACAGGGGACCCTCCGGCATTTTTTCCTCTGTGAGTTTTCGAGTTAAGGAGTGACACCATGCTGGTGATGCGCCCCGCGCAAATGGCTGATCTGGGCGAGGTACAGCGTCTGGCTGCGGACAGCCCGATTGGTGTCACCTCCTTGCCGGACGATGTGGAACGCCTCAGCGACAAGATCGCCGCCAGCGAAGCGTCCTTCGCGGCCGAGGTGAGTTTCAACGGCGAAGAAAGCTATTTCTTCGTGCTCGAAGACACCGAGAGCGGCAAGCTCGCCGGCTGCTCGGCCATCGTCGCTTCGGCCGGTTATTCCGAGCCGTTCTACAGCTTTCGTAACGAGACCTTCGTGCACGCCTCCCGCGAGCTGAAGATCCACAACAAGATCCACGTACTTTCCCAGTGCCACGACCTTACCGGCAATAGCCTGCTCACCAGTTTCTACGTGGTGCCCGAGCTGGTCGGTTCGCCGTGGTCGGAACTCAATTCCCGTGGCCGCCTGCTGTTCGTCGCCAGCCACCCCGAGCGCTTTGCCGACTCGGTGGTGACCGAGATCGTCGGCTACAGCGACGAGAACGGTGACTCGCCGTTCTGGGACGCCATCGGCCGCAACTTCTTCGACCTCAACTACGCCGCCGCCGAGCGCCTGTGCGGGCTGAAAAGCCGTACCTTCCTCGCCGAGCTGATGCCGCATTACCCGATCTACGTGCCGCTGTTGCCGGACGAAGCCCAGGAAGCCATGGGCCAAGTGCACCCGCGTGCGCAGATCACCTTCGACATCCTGATGCGCGAAGGCTTCGAGACCGATCACTACATCGACATCTTCGACGGTGGCCCGACATTGCACGCACGGGTCTCGGGCATTCGCTCCATCGCCCAGAGCCGCGTGGTGCCGGTGAAGATCGGCGAGATGGTCAAGGGCGCCGGCCGCCAGTACCTGGTGAGCAACGGGCAGTTGCAGGATTACCGTGCGGTGATGCTGGAGCTGGACTACGCGCCCGGCAAACCGGTGACCCTGGACCTGGCCGCCGCCGAAGCCCTGGGTGTTGGCGAAGGCGCGAGTGTGCGCCTGGTCGCGGTTTAAAGAATTGAGTGTCGCGGGTGGCTGCCAGGCAGCGGCCCGTCTGAGGAGATAGCATGATCGTTCGTCCCGTACGCAGCAGCGATTTACCGGCCCTGATTGATCTGGCGCGCAGCACCGGCACCGGCCTCACCACCTTGCCGGCCAACGAAGAGCGCCTGACCCACCGGGTTGGCTGGGCGGAAAAAACCTTTCGCGGCGACGCCGGGCGTGGCGATGCCGACTACCTGTTCGTGCTGGAAAACGACGAAGGCCGTGTGGTGGGCATTTCTGCCATCGCCGGTGCCGTCGGCCTGCGTGAGCCTTGGTACAACTTCCGGGTAGGCCTGACCGTCAGCGCCTCCCAGGAGCTGAATATCTACCGCGAGATTCCGACGCTGTTTTTGGCCAACGACCTCACCGGCAATTCCGAGCTGTGTTCGTTGTTCCTGCACGCCGATTACCGCACCGGCCTCAATGGCCGCATGTTGGCCAAGGCGCGCATGCTGTTCATCGCCGAATTCCCGCAGCTGTTTGGCAACAAGATCATCGCCGAGATGCGCGGTGTGTCCAACGAAGCGGGGCGCTCGCCGTTCTGGGAAAGCCTGGGTCGTCACTTCTTCAAGATGGAATTCAGCCAGGCCGACTACCTCACCGGCGTGGGCAACAAGGCGTTTATCGCCGAGCTGATGCCGAAGTTTCCGCTGTACAGCTGCTTCCTGTCCGAAGACGCGCGCAACGTGATCGGCAAGGTTCACCCGGACACCGAGCCGGCCCTGAGCATGCTCAAGAGCGAAGGCTTCAGCTACCAGGGCTACGTCGACATCTTCGACGCGGGCCCGGCCGTGGAGTGTGAAACCACCAAGATCCGTGCGGTGCGCGACAGCCAGTCGCTGGTGTTGGCCATCGGCACCCCAGGGGACGACGCCACGCCGTTCCTCATCCACAACCGCAAGCGCGAAGAGTGCCGTATTACCGCCGCACCGGCCCGCCTGGCAGCGGGCACCTTGGTGGTCGATCCGCTGACCGCCAAGCGCCTGCAACTGGTGGTGGGTGATCAAGTGCGTGCCGTACCGTTGTCCGCTGCTCGGGAGTCCAAGTAATGAATTCGCTGTATATCGCAGGTAGCTGGCTGGCTGGCCAGGGTGAACTGTTCGAATCGCGCAACCCGGTAACCCAGCAAGTGCTGTGGGCCGGCAATGGCGCCACGGCCGAACAGGTTGAGTCCGCCGTGCAGGCCGCACGCCAGGCGTTCCCGGCCTGGGCCAAGCGCCCGTTGGAAGAACGCATCAGCGTGCTGGAAACCTTCGCCGCTACCCTGAAACAACGCGCCGATGAAATCGCCCGCTGCATCGGTGAGGAAACTGGCAAGCCGCTGTGGGAATCGGCCACTGAAGTCACCAGCATGGCCAACAAGATCGCCATCTCGGTGCAAAGCTACCGCGAGCGTACCGGCGAGAAGAGCGGCCCCCTGGGCGACGCCACTGCCGTATTGCGCCACAAGCCCCACGGCGTGGTGGCGGTGTTTGGCCCCTACAACTTCCCGGGTCACTTGCCCAACGGGCACATCGTGCCGGCATTGCTGGCGGGTAACACCGTGCTGTTCAAGCCCAGCGAGCTGACCCCCAAGGTTGCTGAACTGACCGTGCAATGCTGGATCGAAGCCGGTTTGCCGGCGGGCGTGTTGAACCTGCTGCAAGGTGCGCGGGAAACCGGGATCGCCCTGGCGGCCAACCCGGGTATCGACGGGTTGTTCTTCACCGGTTCCAGCCGTACTGGCAACCACCTGCACCAGCAGTTTTCGGGGCGCCCGGACAAGATCCTGGCCCTGGAGATGGGCGGCAACAACCCGCTGGTGGTGGATGAAGTGGCTGACGTGGATGCGGCGGTCTATACCATCATCCAGTCGGCGTTCATTTCGGCAGGCCAGCGTTGCACCTGCGCCCGTCGCCTGCTGGTGCCGGAAGGCGCATGGGGCGATGCGTTGCTGGCGCGCCTGGTGGCGGTCAGCTCGACCATTGCAGTGGGTGCGTTTGACCAGCAACCCGCGCCGTTCATGGGCTCGGTGATTTCCCTCGCGGCGGCCAAGGCACTGATGGACGCCCAGGAATTGATGCTGGCCAACGGCGCGGTCGCCTTGCTGGAAATGACCCAGCCCCAGGATCAGGCGGCGTTGCTGACCCCCGGCATCATCGACGTGACTGGCGTGACCGAGCGTGAAGACGAAGAGCTGTTTGGCCCGCTGCTGCAAGTGATTCGCTACGCGGGTTTCGAAGCCGCGATTGCCGAGGCCAACAACACCCAGTACGGCCTGGCCGCGGGTTTGCTGTCGGACTCCGAGGCGCGCTACCAGCAGTTCTGGCTGGAAAGCCGGGCGGGGATCGTCAACTGGAACAAACAGCTGACCGGCGCCGCCAGTACCGCGCCGTTTGGTGGGGTAGGGGCGTCGGGCAACCACCGCGCCAGTGCGTATTACGCGGCGGATTACTGCGCGTACCCGGTGGCGTCGTTGGAAACCCCAACCCTGGCGGTGCCAGCAACCCTGACCCCTGGCATTACGCTGCCCTGAATGTGGGGGCGGGCTTGTGTGGGAGCTGGCTTGCCTGCGAAGGCATCACCTCGGTTTTATCATAGACCGAGTCGTCCGCATCGCAGGCAAGCCAGCTCCCACAGTTGATCGGGTTAACAGTTACAGATCTGCACTAGATGCCTATAAAAACAGATGTTCGTGGAGCCTCGCCGATGAAATCCTATGAAGTCAATTTTGACGGTCTAGTGGGGCCGACCCATAACTACGGCGGTTTGTCCTTCGGCAACGTCGCGTCCCAGAGCAACAGCCAGCAGCATTCCAACCCCAAGGAAGCGGCGTTGCAGGGCCTGCAAAAAATGAAAGCCCTGATGGACATGGGCTTTGTGCAAGGCGTATTGGCGCCCCAGGAACGTCCTGATGTGGCCGCCTTGCGCAGCCTTGGCTTCAGCGGTAGCGACGCGCAGGTGATCCAGCAGGCTGCCAAGCAAGCCATGCCGCTGCTGGTGGCGAGCTGCTCGGCGTCGAGCATGTGGGTGGCCAATGCCGCCACGGTGAGCCCGAGCGCCGACACCGCGGATGGCCGCGTGCATTTCACCGCCGCCAACCTCAACTGCAAATACCACCGCAGCATCGAGCACCCGACCACCAGCCGCGTGCTGGGCGCGATGTTTGCCGATGGGAAGCACTTCGCCCACCACGCCGCCTTGCCCGCTGTGGCGCAGTTTGGTGACGAAGGCGCCGCCAACCACACGCGTTTCTGCCGTGAGTACGGCGAGGCGGGCGTGGAGTTTTTTGTGTTCGGCCGCAGTGCGTTCGACCCGCGCTACCCGGCGCCGCAGAAGTACCCGGCGCGCCAGACCCTTGAAGCGTCCCAGGCCGTTGCGCGCCTGCACGGGCTGAAGGATGACGGTGTGGTCTACGCCCAGCAGAACCCGGCGGTGATCGATGCCGGCGTGTTCCACAACGACGTGATCGCCGTGGGCAACGGCGAAGTGCTGTTCTATCACGAGGACGCGTTCCTCAATACCGAACAGATGCTGGGTGAACTGCACGCCAAATTGGGCAAGCTGGGCGGCAACTTCCAGTCCGTTTGCGTGCCCCGCGCCCAAGTCAGCGTCGAGGACGCCGTGCGTTCTTACCTGTTCAACAGCCAGTTGCTCAGCCATGCCGACGGTTCGATGCTGCTGATCGTGCCGGAAGAATGCCGCGCCAACGAGCGCGTCTGGCAATACCTGCAGGGCCTGACCGCTTCCGGTGGGCTGATCCGCGAAGTGAAGGTGTTCGACCTCAAGCAAAGCATGCAGAACGGCGGTGGTCCGGCGTGCCTGCGCTTGCGCGTGGCGTTGAATGAAACGGAACTGGCGGCGGTGAATCCAGGCGTTATCATGACCGCGCCGTTGTACGAAACACTGACCCAGTGGGTAGGCAAGCATTACCGCGACAGCCTGCGCGAAAGCGACCTGGCTGACCCGCAGTTACTGCTTGAGTGCCGGACGGCACTGGATGAACTGACGCAAATCCTTAAACTGGGCTCGGTTTATCCTTTCCAGATCAATTAACGCCATACGGCTGAGAACATAGTTATGACCACCGACACCCTGAAGCTGATCCTTGAAGACACCGACGGCACCCAGCTGGAAACCTCTTGCACCCGCGTCGCCGTGGTGTGGCAGGGCAAGGAGATCTGGATCCAGCACGACGGCCGTGGCCAACTGCTGATCGGCGTGGACGTGGAAGAAGGCGACGCCGAGTACGCCAACCTGCTGATGCGCCCACTGGCGACCAACCTGATGAGCCTGCAACTGGAAATGGAACCAGCCGACGTTGAAGGTGACGACGACGATCACGTCCACGGCCCAGGCTGCAACCACTAAGGAAGCTGCTTATGCTCGCCCTCGGCAAACTGCTTGAACTGACCCTCGCCGGTCGTGAACCGGCGCAAAAAATTCAACTGACTGTCGACGGCGTGCAGATGCGCTGGCTCAGCGAGGGCGCGCTTGAAGTGCGCCCGCCGCAGGGCCGAGACAACGGCAGCGACTTGCTGCTGTCGTCTGGCATCCATGGCAACGAAACCGCGCCGATCGAACTGCTCGACCGCCTGTTGCATGGCATTGCCCGTGGGGAGATCAAACCCCGCAACCGCATCCTGTTCCTGTTCGGCAACCCCGAGGCCATGCGCCGCGGCGAGCGTTACCTGGAACTGGACGTCAACCGGCTGTTCAACGGCCGTCACGAACAAAACATCGGCCCGGAGGCCATGCGCGCCGCCGAGCTGGAGCAACTGGCCCGCACCTTCTTCAGCCTGCCTGACCGCTCGCGTCTGCATTACGACCTGCACACGGCGATCCGTGGTTCGAAGATCGAGCAGTTCGCGCTGTACCCGTGGAAGGACGGGCGCCAGCATTCACGCCGCGAACTGGAACGCCTGCGTGCCGCCGGCATGGAAGCGGTGTTGTTGCAGAACAAGACCTCGATCACCTTTACCGCATTCACCTACGAGCAACTGGAGGCTGAAGCCTTCACCCTGGAATTGGGCAAGGCGCGGCCGTTCGGGCAGAACCAGGGCGTGGACGTGTCCCGCCTGGAAACCCGCTTGAAGCAGATCATCGAAGGCACCGAACCTGAGGTGTCCAGCCTGGATGGCCTGCAACTGTTTGCCGTGTCCCGTGAAGTCATCAAGCACAGCGATGCTTTCCTGATGCACTTGCCGGCGGATGTTGAAAACTTCTCTCCGCTGGCCAAGGGGTATCTGCTGGCGGAGGACGTGGCCAAGACCCGCTGGGTGATCGAAGAAGATGGGGCGCGCATCATCTTTCCTAACCCGAAGGTGAAAAATGGCTTGCGTGCGGGAATTTTGATTGTGCCTACCACCGAGAACGGTCTGGTTTAATTATTCAGGTACTGTTTGCGCGGCGGTAGCCCGAGCTCCTTGCGTAGCCCGTTTTCGCTGAATTCCGGCGGGTTGGTGTTGCCAGGTGGGGTGCTCGGGTCGCGGTCAAAGTCGAACGGTGGCGCCGTCGTTGGCAGGCCCACGGCTTGCAGTTCGTGGTTGTTCACCGGGTAGCGCGGTTTGTTGCCGTCAATGCCGTCGGGGCTCTCACCGCGCAACACCGTGCCACTGATGTGGTTCCAGGCGTGGCACAGCTCGTGGAACAGGTTAATGATGCTGGGCGTTCCGGGGACGATGTCCGTGGTGTTGTACCAAATCTTCCCGCCGAACGAGGGGCGGCCAGGTTGGTCATTGTCGATAAACGGCCAGTCGCGGGTGCCGGACGCCGGGACGAATTGCCCGTTGAGCTTGGGGTAGAACTCATGAATGGTGATGGGGTGTCCGCTGTCGCGCGCGGCACGCTCCAGTTGCGCGAGCAAGCGTTGCCCGGTCGGTGAGCCGAGCAGCAGACGTAAATCGTCATTGACTCGCTGGACGAATTGCGCACTGCCTTGTACAACGAGTCCGCTCTGGTCCAAGGGTTTGGGCTCCAAATGAACCGCGTGGGAAGCCACTTGGCCGGGAGGAAAGTCATCCAGCACGTCCGGGTGCATTATCAAGGCGCAATCAACGGTCAGGCTGCTCTTGAAGTTGTAATACGTGACGTCGTCTGCCTTGAGGCGTGTGACGTCGTTGAACCCATCGCCCGTGTAGATGACGTTGCTGGCAGGGCCGGCCTTGATCCGGTCATTACCGGGGCCGCCACTGAGGATATTCGGTCCACGCCCTCCGATAAGATGATCATCGCCTTGGCCGCCATCGATAAAGCATGAGCCGCTGCCACCACTGATTTCATCGGCACCGGGGCCGCCATACACGGTCATATGGGTGTCTTGAAAACCATGCACCTCGTCGTTTCCTTCGCCGGCTTCGACATGGCAGGCGCCGTTGACGACCGCGATGAAGTCATCGCCGGGGCCGGTGTGCAGGCTTGCCGCTTGAGCTGCGCTGACCACTCGATCGTCGCCCTCACCGCTGTAGACAAAGACTGGCACGATGACGTTGTCTTCGATATGAATGCGGTCATTGCCGCCGCGGGTGGTCAGCACCAGCGTTTGTGCGCGCCAGTCAAGGGTGATTTCGTAGCGGGACTGGTTGATCTGCACGGTCAGCGTCAACTGGCTGTCGATGTGGGGGGCGGCGAATATATTGATGATGTCGGATGTATCGAAGGTGCTGAGGCACAGTTGATCAACGTCCTCATCCCTGAACAGCCTGCGTTCAATGCGCACATTTTCGTTTTCAAGAATGTCGTGGATTTCGATAAAGCCCGGGCCGCCGGGACGTTCGTTGGTGGGTTCGCGCCTCGGGGTGGGGGTGAGTATGCGTGCATCGAGGACGTAGACGCCTTCGGCGTTTTGATGGGGGAGCATGTTGCAGGTCCTTGCGTATGGGGTAAGGGGTCAGGCCTTACTAAACCGCAGGGGCAGGATCTCGAAGCGGTAGATATGCAGGCGTCAAAAAAAATGCCCCGGCAAAGGCTTGCCGGGGCATTTTTGATCACGGGCTGAGGAGGTGTCAGACCGCCAGCTTCTGCTCGCTGCGGCGGATTGCACGTACCTTGTGCAGGGTATCGGCGCAGGTGCGGGCGGCTTCCTGGCCCTTGTGCACGAAGTGATCGAAGAAGAAGGTGTGGTGCTCGCTGCCCGCGTGGAAGTGATGCGGGGTCAGGGACACCGAGAACACCGGTACTTCCGTTTCCAGCTGCACTTGCATCAGGCCGCTGACCACCGATTGGGCGACGAATTCGTGGCGGTAGATGCCGCCGTCCACCACCAGCGCGGCGGCGACGATACCGGCGTAACGACCGGTCTTGGCCAGCAGCTTGGCGTGCAGGGGCATTTCAAAGGCGCCGCCGACTTCGAAGAAATCGATGTCCGATTCCTGGTAGCCCTGGGCGATCATTTCGGCGAGGAAGCCTTTGCGCGATTGGTCGACAATATCCTTGTGCCAGCAGGCCTGGATAAACGCGACGCGCTCGCCGTGGTGGTGCTTGATTTTGCTGTCGATTGCGGTGGGTTGCATGTTCTGACTCCTGTTTAAGAAAAAAACAGGGCGTTATGAATCGAATGGGATTTAAGGGTACGGACAGCTTCGTCATGCAAGCATGAGGTCGGCGCGCGGCCCTTAGGTGCCAATCCCGTTCTCTCTTCATCCGGACTATGACCGTCGGCCCCGGGATCACACCGGGTCTGCTGACCTTGTCGCCGTCCTGCGTGAGCAGTTCGAGGCGCCAAGCGCTCGCGGGCTATGCACATTGCGTGCAATTACCGCCGGTGGGGAATTGCACCCCGCCCTGAGAACGTTGCCGCCAGAACCCTGGCGGCGGAGAGTTTTTAACACGGTTTTTCAAAAACTGCACCACCGCTGTATCGATAAGCTATATCGGTTTGTTTGGTTGGTATTCGATTGAAGGGGTTTGGGGCTTGATATTCCGTGGCTTTGCCCGCAGTAATCTGTTTCAAAAGGAACTTACTCATCCCTCAGAGGCTTGTTTCATGTCTGTGATCGACCTGCGCAGCGACACCGTGACCCAACCCACCCCCGGCATGCGGGACGCCATGGCCAATGCCGCCAGCGGCGATGATGTGTACGGCGAAGACCCCAGCGTCAACCATCTGGAAGCCGAACTGGCCAAACGCCTGGGGTTTGCTGCCGCGTTGTTCGTGCCCACCGGCACCATGAGCAACCTGTTGGCGTTGATGGCCCACTGTGAGCGTGGCGAGGAATACATCGTCGGCCAGCAGGCCCACACCTACAAGTACGAAGGTGGCGGCGCGGCGGTGCTCGGTTCGATCCAGCCCCAGCCACTGGAAGTGCAGGCGGACGGCTCGCTGGACCTGGACCAGGTGCTGGCGGCGATCAAGCCTGATGACTTCCACTTTGCCCGCACGCGTCTGCTGGCGCTGGAAAACACCATGCAAGGCAAGGTGTTGCCGCTGGAGTACCTGGCGAAGGCGCGGGCGTTTACCCGTGAACACGGCCTGGCCCTGCATTTGGATGGCGCGCGGCTCTACAACGCGGCGGTCAAGCTGGGCGTGGATGCGCGGGAAATTGCCCGGCATTTCGATTCGGTGTCGGTGTGCCTGTCCAAGGGCCTCGGCGCGCCGATTGGCTCAGTGCTGTGCGGCTCCACGGCGTTGATCGCCAAGGCGCGCCGCCTGCGCAAGATGGTCGGCGGTGGCATGCGTCAGGCCGGCTCGCTGGCGGCAGCGGGGCTGTATGCCCTGGATTATCAGGTGCAGCGTCTGGCCGATGACCACGCCAACGCCCAATGGCTGGGGGATGAACTGCGCAAGGCTGGTTTTGAGGTCGAGCCGGTGCAGACCAACATGGTCTACGTGCAGATCGGCGACCAGGCGCAGGCCTTGAAGGCGTTTGCCGCCGAGCGCGGCATCACGTTGAGCGCCGCACCGCGCCTGCGCATGGTCACGCATCTGGACGTGAGCCGGGCGCAGATGGAGCAGGTGCTGCAGACATTTGTCGAGTTTTCCCGAAAATGACAGTGCAGACCGTCTAATTGACTGTTTCTATCTCATAAACACGCTGTACCACCGGCAAAGGGCCGATATAATGCGGCCCTTTGCCGTCGCTCCGTCTGATGATGTTGCGCACTGGCCTTTGGCCGCAGCCTCCGTGGAAGAACCTAATGAAAAGCGCAGAAATCCGTGAAGCCTTCCTTCGCTTCTTCGAAGAGCAAGGTCACACCCGTGTAGCCTCCAGCTCCTTGATCCCAGGCAATGACCCCACCCTGCTGTTCACCAACGCGGGGATGAACCAGTTCAAGGACTGCTTCCTGGGCCAGGAAAAACGTGCCTACACCCGTGCAGTCAGCAGCCAGAAGTGCGTGCGCGCCGGTGGTAAGCACAACGACCTGGAAAACGTCGGCTACACCGCCCGTCACCACACCTTTTTCGAAATGCTCGGCAACTTCAGCTTTGGCGATTATTTCAAGCAGGACGCGATCAACTTCGCCTGGACCTTCCTCACCGGCGTGCTGAAGCTGCCGAAGGAAAAACTCTGGGTGACCGTCTACGCCAGCGATGACGAAGCCTACGACATCTGGACGAAGCAGGTTGGCGTACCGGCCGAGCGCATGGTGCGCATTGGCGATAATAAAGGCGCGCCGTACGCGTCCGACAACTTCTGGACCATGGGCGACACCGGCCCGTGCGGCCCTTGCACCGAGATCTTCTACGACCACGGCGCCGACATCTGGGGCGGCCCTCCGGGCTCGCCGGAAGAAGACGGCGACCGTTACATCGAGATCTGGAACAACGTGTTCATGCAGTTCAATCGCACCGCCGATGGCGTGCTGCATCCATTGCCAGCGCCGTCGGTGGACACCGGCATGGGCCTGGAGCGGATCAGTGCGGTGATGCAGCACGTGCATTCCAACTACGAAATCGACCTGTTCCAGAGCCTGCTGGCCGCGGCTGCCAAGGCCATCGGTTGCGCCAACGAAGAACAGGCTTCGCTCAAGGTGGTGGCTGACCACATCCGTTCCTGCGGTTTCCTGATTGCCGACGGCGTGCTGCCGTCCAACGAAGGTCGTGGTTATGTGCTGCGCCGCATCATCCGTCGCGCCTGCCGCCACGGTAACAAGCTGGGTGCCAATGGCAGCTTCTTCTACCAGATCGTCGCGGCTCTGGTGGCCGAGATGGGCGATGCGTTCCCGGAACTGACCCAGAACCAGGCGCACATCGAGCGCGTGTTGAAGGCCGAGGAAGAGCAGTTCGCCAAGACCCTGGAGCAGGGCCTGAAAATCCTCGAGCAGGACCTTGCCGGCCTGCAGGGCACCGTGGTGCCGGGCGACGTGGTGTTCAAGCTCTACGACACCTACGGCTTCCCGATGGACCTGACCGGCGACATCGCCCGTGAGCGCAACCTGACCCTCGACGAGGAAGGTTTCGAGCGCGAGATGGAAGCCCAGCGCGTGCGCGCACGTTCGGCCAGCTCGTTCGGCCTGGACTACAACAGCCTGGTCAAGGTTGACGTGGCCACCGAGTTTACCGGCTACACCGCCACCCAAGCCTCGGCCAAAGTGGTTGCCCTCTATAAAGAAGGCCAGTCGGTTGACGTCTTGAATGAAGGTGACGACGGTGTTGTGGTGCTGGACCAGACCCCGTTCTACGCCGAATCCGGTGGCCAGATCGGCGACTGCGGCTTCCTCAAGGCAGCCGCTGGCCGGTTTGATGTGCGCGACACCACCAAGACCGGTGGCGCATTCCTGCACCACGGCGTGCTGGCTTCGGGCAGCCTGACCGTGGGTTCGCCGGTAGACGCTCAAGTGGACGCAGACGTGCGTCATGCAACGTCGCTGAACCACTCGGCCACTCACTTGCTGCACGCTGCACTGCGCCAGGTACTGGGCGAGCACGTTCAGCAGAAGGGTTCGTTGGTGGACAGCCAGCGCTTGCGTTTCGACTTCAGCCACTTTGAAGCGATCAAGCCTGAGCAGATCAAGGCACTGGAAGACATCGTCAACGCCGAGATCCGCAAGAACACCGCAGTGGAAACCGAAGAGACCGATATCGAGACCGCCAAGGCCAAGGGCGCCATGGCGCTGTTCGGCGAGAAGTACGGCGACAGCGTGCGCGTGCTGAGCATGGGCGGCGATTTCTCGGTGGAACTGTGTGGCGGTATCCACGCCAACCGTACCGGCGATATCGCCTTGCTCAAGATCATCAGCGAAGGCGGCGTGGCCTCTGGTGTACGTCGTATTGAAGCAGTGACCGGCGCTGCGGCCCTGGCCTACCTCAATGCGGCCGAAGAACAACTCAAGGAAGCGGCCAGCCTGGTCAAGGGCAGCCGCGACAACCTGATCGACAAGCTGTCCGCTGTGCTGGAGCGCAACCGTGCGCTGGAGAAACAGCTGGAACAGTTGCAAGCCAAGGCAGCCAGTGCGGCGGGTGACGATCTGTCTGCTACCGCGCTGGACGTCAAGGGTGTGAAAGTCCTGGCTGCGCGCCTGGATGGCCAGGACGGCAAGGCGTTGTTGGCCTTGGTCGATCAGTTGAAGAACAAGCTCGGCCGCGCAGTGATCCTGCTCGGCGGTGTCCATGAGGATAAGGTCGTTCTGGTTGCCGGTGTAACCAAGGACCTGACTGGCCAACTCAAGGCCGGTGATTTGATGAAGCAAGCCGCTGCGGCAGTGGGCGGGAAGGGCGGTGGTCGTCCGGACATGGCGCAAGGCGGTGGTGTAGACGCAGGCTCCCTGGACGCGGCCCTGGCCCTGACCGTGCCGTTTGTCGAGGCAGGCATTTAAGGCACCGTTAATGAGCCCATGGTCTAGTCATGGGCTCGCTGCGGTGCTGCAAGATTTGTTTATTGGGCGCCCCTTTACGGGCTGAGGCGGCTTAGAAATGGCTTTGATCGTACAGAAATTTGGAGGCACCTCGGTCGGCTCTGTCGAAAGAATCGAGCAGGTCGCCGACAAGGTTAAGAAATTCCGCGATGCCGGCGACGACCTGGTGGTGGTGCTGTCGGCCATGAGCGGTGAGACCAATCGCCTGATCGACCTGGCCAAGGCAATCAGCGGTGATCAACAGCCGCTGCCGCGTGAGCTGGATGTGATCGTGTCGACGGGTGAGCAGGTGACCATTGCCCTGTTGGCCATGGCGCTGAACAAGCGTGGCGTGCCAGCGGTGTCCTACACTGGCAGCCAGGTGCGCATCCTCACCGACAGTGCGCACACCAAGGCGCGCATCCTGCAGATCGACGATCAGAAGATTCGTGCGGACCTGAAGGAAGGGCGAGTGGTGGTTGTCGCCGGTTTCCAGGGTGTCGACGAGCAGGGCAACATCACTACCCTTGGGCGTGGCGGTTCGGACACCACTGGCGTAGCGCTGGCAGCAGCCTTGAAGGCTGATGAATGCCAGATCTACACCGATGTCGATGGCGTCTATACCACTGATCCTCGCGTAGTGTCCGTGGCCCAGCGCCTGGACAAGATCACCTTCGAAGAGATGCTGGAAATGGCCAGCCTCGGTTCCAAGGTGCTGCAGATTCGCGCGGTAGAATTCGCCGGCAAGTACAACGTTCCGCTGCGCGTATTGCACAGCTTCAAAGAGGGTCCGGGCACCCTCATTACTATTGATGAAGAGGAATCCATGGAACAGCCGATCATTTCCGGCATCGCTTTCAACCGCGATGAAGCCAAGCTGACGATCCGTGGCGTGCCAGACACCCCGGGCGTGGCCTTCAAGATCCTGGGCCCTATCAGTGGCGCGAACATTGAAGTCGACATGATCGTGCAGAACGTTTCGCACGATAACACCACCGATTTCACCTTCACCGTGCACCGCAACGAGTACGATGCGGCGGAGCGGATCCTGCAGAACACCGCGAGCGAGATTGGCGCCCGTGAAGTGGTCGGCGATACCAAGATTGCCAAGGTGTCGATCGTGGGTGTGGGCATGCGTTCCCATGCCGGCGTTGCCAGCCGCATGTTCGAGGCGCTGGCCAAGGAAAGCATCAACATCCAGATGATCTCCACCTCGGAGATCAAGGTCTCGGTGGTGATCGAAGAGAAGTACCTGGAGTTGGCTGTACGCGCTCTGCATACCGCGTTTGAGCTCGACGCTCCGGCCCGACAGGGCGAGTGATGCAGTGCCAGGAAGGCGCGGTTTACCGCGCCTTTCCTTTTTTTGTGGGGCGCATGTTCTTTTACGTGGGCTCGACAATACTTAGGCGGGTAGGGCTATGGCCTTTTTGGTTGTAGGTCGAAGGCCTTTTTTTTGCAGACTGTTGTTCCTGAACTGAAATGCGTGAGGAGAAAGGTATGCTGATTCTGACTCGTCGGTGCGCAGAAAGCCTGATTATCGGTGATGGCGAAATCACCGTGACCGTGCTCGGCGTCAAAGGCAATCAAGTACGTATCGGGGTTAATGCTCCGAAAGAGGTAGCGGTCCACCGCGAGGAAATCTACCTGCGGATCAAGAAAGAGAAGGACGAAGAACCAAGCCTTTAATTTTTATCGTTTTTTATGTTTGCAAACGGGGATGAACGTGGTTAATATACGCCCCGTGTTGCGGAGAGCTGGCCGAGTGGCCGAAGGCGCTCCCCTGCTAAGGGAGTACACCTCAAAAGGGTGTCGGGGGTTCGAATCCCCCGTTCTCCGCCATTATTTGCTTAGTACGTTGCAATCTGGTTTTTTCGCTAAGTTGTTGAAATTAAACGAAAAAATAGCTTTACATAGAGATTGAACGGCCTATAATGCGCGGCAACAAATGCACTCGTAGCTCAGCTGGATAGAGTACTCGGCTACGAACCGAGCGGTCACAGGTTCGAATCCTGTCGAGTGCACCATTTAAGAGTTAGTTGCAGTAATGCAGGTAACTCGGCTTCAACCAGTTGTGATCTGGTCTAAAAACACAATTTGCACTCGTAGCTCAGCTGGATAGAGTACTCGGCTACGAACCGAGCGGTCACAGGTTCGAATCCTGTCGAGTGCACCA
>NZ_JBWKPU010000038.1:10947-30371 GCF_059418405.1 Pseudomonas sp. GW821-FHT09A09 | reverse complement strand
CATACAAACAAAAAGCCCGCCTAGTGCGGGCTTTTTGCCGTCTGGGGTTTGTGTAGGATTTCATCTTTTTCTCCTGCCCTCATGTGTTTTCCTTCTCGGCTGCGTCGTCGCAGTTCATAGATGCAGCCAATGCTCAGCTTTGGCTCGCAAGCGCTTGTTCTTTCCAGTTTTTTGACGTTAAAAGCGCGCGCAGCGTGTATCATTGCGCCCGTCAGCCCCGCCGGGGCTTGTGGAATACCTCCATGGACTTACCCAGTAGTTACTCAGTACCCCGCTTTACCAATCATGAATTGACTGATTGATCCTTCCGGCGTGCCCCGCTGCTGGGAGTGGAGTTCGCCTATGACCGAAGTAGAAGTAAAGAAAACACAAGAAAGCCTGCAGGATCGCCTAGCTCAAGTCATCGAGCTACTGCAGCGCCAGCGCGTGGTCGAAGACCTCACGCATCGCCAGGAAGATCCGAACCACGACCGCGTCGAAAACCTGGTCCACCGGCAAAACCTCGTCGAGCTGCAACGCAAGCTCGATGACCTGCACTCCGCCGACGTTGCCTACATTCTTGAAGCCTTGCCGCTTGATGATCGACTGACCCTCTGGCAGTTGGTCAAGGCTGACCGTGACGGCGACATCCTCCTCGAAGTATCCGATTCGGTTCGTGAAACCCTGATCGCCGACATGGACGATCATGAGCTCCTGGCCGCCGCCAAGGAGATGGATGCCGACGAACTGGCTGACCTGGCCCCAGAGCTGCCGCGTGACGTTGTCCATGAGCTGATGGAGGCCCTCGACGGCCAGCAGCGTGAGCGGGTGCGTTCCGCCTTGTCTTACGACGAGGATCAGGTCGGCGCGCTGATGGACTTCGAGATGGTCACCATCCGCGAAGATGTCAGCCTGGAAGTGGTTCTGCGCTACCTGCGCCGCCTCAAGGAGCTGCCGGGCCATACCGACAAATTGTTCGTGGTCGATTACGAGGGCATCCTCAAGGGTGTGCTGCCGATCAAGCGTCTGCTGGTCAACGACCCTGAGAAGAAAGTTGCGGACGTCATGGCCAGTGATCCGGTGAGCTTTCACCCGGACGAAGACGCCTACGACGCCGCCCAGGCGTTCGAGCGTTATGACTTGATCTCGGCCCCGGTGGTCGACAAGAACGGCAAGCTGATCGGCCGTCTGACCATCGATGAAATGGTCGACCTGATTCGTGAAGAAAGCGAAACCGAAGTCCTGAACATGGCGGGTCTGCGTGAGGAGGAGGATATCTTCGCCTCCGTCTGGCGCTCGCTGCGTAACCGTTGGGCGTGGCTGGCGATCAACCTGATCACTGCATTCATCGCTTCGCGAGTCATTGGTCTGTTTGAGGGCTCGATCGAGAAATTGGTGGCCCTGGCGGCCCTGATGCCAATCGTGGCCGGCATTGGTGGTAACTCGGGTAACCAGACCATCACCATGATCGTGCGCGCCATGGCGCTCGACCAGGTGAACACGGGCAACACTTCACGCCTGATGCGCAAAGAGTTGGCGGTTGCGCTGATCAATGGCGTGGTGTGGGGTGGGGTGATCGGTATCGTGGCCTACTTGCTGTATGGCAGCTGGTCGCTGGGTGTCGTGATGACCGCCGCCATGACGCTCAACCTGTTGCTGGCTGCGCTGATGGGGGTGCTGATCCCCATGACCCTGGCGCGCCTTGGGCGTGACCCTGCAATGGGGGCCAGCGTGATGATCACGGCCATGACCGACAGCGGTGGCTTCTTCATCTTCCTGGGCCTGGCCACGATCTTCCTGCTTTGACCTGCCTGGCAAGCCAGCTCCCTGTAGGAGCTGGCTTGCCAGCGATCGCACCCCCTCGGTCTAACTGGGCGCCCCGCATCAGCCGCAACCCGTCCCGTCCAAATCCCACGCAAAAAAAAGCCAGCACATGGCTGGCTTCGGCTTTCAGTTGCAGATCAATCGGCTTCTGCGGCCGCTTCAACGTCGTGCGCGATAAGCGAGACGAGAGCATTTTGCTGGCGGTGGGAGAGCTGACGAAAACGCTGCAGCAGTTCGCGTTCGTGCAGTGACAGCTCTGGGCTGTCCAGGCGCATGCTCAACTCTTCGCCCAACGCACCTTCCTGAATGAGGCTCTGTTCCAGGCGCGCGATGATTTCGGAGTTCATGCTGCGGTGATGATTGCGAGCCACCTCGGCAATGCGTTCCCGCATTCCGTCTGGCAGACGTACGACGAACTTGTCAGCCGTACGGCTGGAATAAATTGCCTGTTTCAATGGGCGCATATATTTAACCGGTTAGTTCAGGGGAGCGGTTTTTGGAATTGGCCGCAAGATGAGTGTTAAGACAAGACTCACGACCAAAGTTCAACCCGAATTGCAAAGAGGCCGCATCATGCCTCAGATTTGACAGTTCCTTGGCGTCAATTCTGTGACAAATATTGAACTGCCTAAAGGCTTTATGCCAGCACTGATTTGCATTTTTGCGGACTGGTTGGAAAACTTTTCCACGAGTCATTCCCCAAGGGAACTTCCCGTAAGTCCAGGCCACCACAGGGTTTGAGGCCGCACATCCTATAGCAATATGGCCTTTTGCCCTTAATTTTAAGACTAGTGGCAATTTGCCGATTTACTAGGGCGGGGCGACATAAGGTAGGTACAGGAGGAGGGCTCAGCGCAACACAGGGTCGAATTTGAATCGGCGGCCAACGATGAGCGACAGCACCAGCAGGCTGGCAAACACGCCAGCGACGACGAATGCAGTGGTTTGCTCATCCTGGGCTGATGCGCTCATGCCAAACACGCCTGCCGCGAAGGTCAGGCATAAAAACAGCCATGCAGACTTAGTCATCGCGGTTACCTCAGAAAACCCAGTGTTCGGAAACAGGAGCGGCCTGAGCGTCCTGATTCACACGAATCGGCGTTTGCACGCCAGGTGTCATCACCGCCAGTTGTGGTCGCTGTTGCAGGTGATGCGGCACTGCTTGGCTGATTTGCCCGGCGTCATCCGAATTGGCGGACTGGAAATGGAACATGACCAGTGCTGCCAGGGCTACCGCATTAAGGGTCAACAGGAGGGCGCTGTTCATGTTCTTGTTCTCCGCAGTGGCTGGGCCGGATGAGGTCTGTCTGTAGGATAAGTATTGCAGGCCTCGTGCCAACCTTTTATCCCAATAAAATCAATAGCTTATAGACGTTTATGGGGGTTGTTGCGTTGCATTTTGCAAGACGGGCATTTCGCAGGGTTGCATTTTGCACGACGCCACAAAGTGCCCGTGTTTACGGGGCGATGCACAGCCTGGCCGAGTAAGGAGCGACCTACGCTCAAAAAGCCCACGGATGACATGACAAACGCCGACCCGGCCGTTAACATGCACGCCGTCCGTCGCCGCCCGCTTGGCAGGCGCCTGTCATTTGTCCCAGTAGCTCAATTGGATAGAGCATCCCCCTCCTAAGGGGAAGGTTGGCCGTTCGAACCGGCCCTGGGACACCAGATTCAAAGCCCCGCACAGACTGTTCTGGCGGGGCTTTTTTGTGGGCGCGTGGCAACATCGCGTCGAACCTTGCGGGCGATCAGGGTTCACAGCCAGTGCACCATCTATTTATCGCAACCGGTGTACCTCCCAGGCGAGCAAGCGGCGTCTGAGTGATTAAGCAAAAAATTCCCCGGAAACAGCCGATACCGCCTGTCCGGATCCGGCAACCCCGGACTATCATGCCGATAGCCCTGTCTCTCACCGCAAGGAGCCGCTCGGAACGCCGATGCGCCAGATCTGGAAATCTTTTCGAGCCCTTTATTTCGCCTCCTTGATGATGCTGATCGGCTCCGGCCTGCTCAGTACTTACCTGGCCCTGCGCCTGGCCGCCGACCATGTCGACAGCCTGTGGGTCGGTGCGTTGATGGCGGCCAACTATTTTGGCCTGGTACTGGGCGGCAAGATCGGGCACCGGCTGATCGCCCGCGTCGGGCATATTCGCGCCTATGCCACCTGTGCCGGGATCGTCGGTGCGGCAGTACTCGGCCACGGGTTGATCAACTGGCTGCCGGCCTGGATCGTGCTGCGTACGATCGTGGGCCTGGGGATGATGTGCCAGTACATGGTCATTGAAAGCTGGCTCAACGAGCAGGCGGACGCCAAGCAGCGTGGCGTGGTGTTCAGCGGCTACATGATCGCGTCCTACCTGGGTCTGGTGCTGGGGCAGTTGATTCTGGTCATGCACCCTCAACTCGGTCTCGAACTGCTGATGCTGGTCGCGGTGTGCTTTGCCCTGTGCCTGGTGCCGGTGGCCATGACCCGACGCATCCACCCCGCGCCTCTACACCCGGCGCCGATGGAGCCGCGTTTCTTCATTAAACGGGTGCCGCAGTCGCTGAGCACGGTGCTGGGGGCCGGGGTAATCGTGGGCTCGTTCTACGGTTTGGCGCCGCTCTATGCGTCGCAGCAAGGCCTGACGACCGAGCAGGTTGGTCTGTTCATGGGCTGCTGTATTTTTGCCGGTCTGTTGGTGCAGTGGCCGTTGGGCTGGTTGTCGGATCGCTATGATCGGGCCTTGCTGATTCGCTGCTTTGCGTTGTGCCTCGCGGTGGCGGCATTACCTCTGGCAATCATGTCGCAGGTGCCGCTGGAAGTGTTGTTCGTCGCCGGTTTCTTGTGTTCGCTGGTGCAGTTCTGCCTGTATCCGCTGGCCGTGGCGTTTTCCAACGACCATGTGGAAGGTGATCGCCGGGTTTCTCTGACGGCAATGCTGCTGGTGACCTACGGCATTGGCGCCAGTATCGGGCCGCTGCTGGCGGGTGTGGCGATGAAGCTGTTTGGCAGTCACATGCTGTATGCGTTCTTCAGCCTGTGTGCGTTGATCCTGGTGTGGCGTATCCGGCCGAAGGCGGTCACCAACCTGCATCAGGTGGATGATGCACCGCTGCATCACGTGGCAATGCCCGACAGCATGTCCAGCTCGCCGCTGGTGGCTTGCCTTGATCCACGGGTGGACGAGGCGGTGGTGCAGGAACAGATGCAGGCCACGCCCGTGGACCCTGCGCCCGAAGCCGATCCGGCGCCGGTGGTGGATGAGTCCGTCGTCGAAGGGCCACCGCCGCCCCTGGACCCGGATGACCACCCTCATGACCTGAGCCGCGCGCGGCCCTGAAAGCAAAAACGGGCAGATCCCATCAGGATCTGCCCGTTTTTTATTGCGCTCGAAAATGCTTAGAAGTCGTCGTCTTTATCGAAGCGACGGGCTTCGCGCTGCAATTGGTACACAAAGCGCTCGACCTGGCGCTGCACCAGGCCACTCATGTTGTGGAAACGCACGCCGGCAAAGGTGGTGTTGATCTTCTCTTCGAAGTGCAGGTAACGCAGCTCCACTGAGGTGGTCATGCTGCCGAAGGGCAGGGCGGCGATAAACCGGTCATAGACCTGGCCCAGTTGCAGGCGCTCGGAGATATCGCCTTCAAAGCGCAATTTGCAGCCGGTGGCGGAGATGTCCAGCAACTTGCCGCTGATCGGCGCCTTGAGCTTCTCGCCACCCAGTTCGATATTGACCAGTTGGGCCAGCTTCAATGCGGCGCGGAAGGCGTTACGGCGCTGATGGTAGACCACCTCGTCGGGCATGCTGCCGGTGTAGATGCGGTGCCCGTCTTTTTCGCTGATGGTCAGGGTGCCGTTGCTTTCCCAGGCCACACGTACGCCTTCGTGGAAGCCCTCGATGCGAAACGGTTCGCCATTTTCGAGGTAGCGCTCACCGTCGCGCGGGATCATTTCGTCCAGGGCCAGCGTCCCGCTGTCCCGGTCAACGTCCACCAGGTAGCTTTGGAAGCGCTGGCTGCGTTCATGGAAAGTGATGATCAGAGGATCATGGCTTTCTTGCAGCATCCGCAAAGTGCCGGCGATTTCCAGAGGCGTGGTGAGGACCTTGGGTGGCTGCGGGGCATCTTCCGCATTGAGGGCGTTGAACACGGTTCTTCCATCTCCAGACAAAATACGACTTCACGCAAGAACAGGCATTTTGCCAGCATGTAGCGCGCCTTGGATAGGGCGCGCTGAAAACCGGCGTCAGGCTTGGCTGCGGGTGCTTGGCTTGACCAGGCGCGAGGTGGAGCCTTGGGCGTTGTAGAGGGCCGGAGGCTCTCCGCCGTGGAGTATACGCAACTGGTTGGCGGTCGTGGCTTGCTGTAGCTGGATCGACTGACCGTTGAGCAGGTTGGCTTCCTGGCACTGGGCGAGCAATAGATTGAGGGCGTTGCTCTGTGCCAGCAGTTGGTCGCCGACCGAGGAGTGACTGGCCAGCTGAGCGAGGCCGTCGTGATCAGCCGGCAGGCCCAGGCTGATGAGAATCTGGCTGCGCTTCTTGCCATGCTGTTCCAGCAGCACAATCAGCGACTGCTTGCGTGCGAGAATTTCCTCCAGCAAGCGCATGTCCCGGCCGTACAAGGCCAGGGACTCTTCTTTGAGCAGCTCGAGCAAATGTTGCGTCGGCGCCAGATCGTCAATGATCAGTTGAAGCAAATGTTCGTCGTGGTGCATGGCTGGCCTTGGGTTTTAAGCGTCCAAAAGCCCTGCGCAGGCCTTTGCCTAGCGCTCGGCTTCGAAGTTAAGCAGCTTGCTGGCTACACGGTTGCTGTCGACTTTATAGCTGCCATCGGCGATAGCCTGTTTCAACTCGGCCACGCGGGCTTTGTTGACCACCGGTTGATCGCGCAGCGAGTCAGTGACCTTCTGCAACTGTTGAGCCTCATTGCTCAGGTGTACCGATTCCCCGCTTTGGCTGGCACCGGCCTGCTCTGCCTTGGCGGGCAGGGGCTGGGACTTGGCATCTACGCTGTCCTTGGCACCGCTGGTGCGCGTAGAGCCGGGCAAAGCCTGGGCGTTATTCAAACGGCTGAAATCAATGACCATAATAAAAAACCTCTGGGTATTTGGACGCTTGCCATGTTTTCGGCCATACCCGGACAAACTTTAGGCTCGATTGACAATAAACCTGTTTGCGCGAACGTCTGGCGCACAGTGTAGGAAAAGCTGGCGTCCGATACCAGTGATCTATAAAGCCACCTCGACTTGTCCGGGAGCGGTCACCCGCGCCTTGATCACGCGGTTGGAGTTCAGGTTCTTGACGCGGATCTGCTCGCTCATGCCGCCGTTGGACAGCGCCTCGCCCGGCATCTTCACGTTCAGCGAGCCGCTGCTGGCAGAGATCACCACCTGGTCGCCCTTGCGCACAACCTCGGCCTGCTCCAGGTGAACCAGGGTAATCACCTGGTCGGTGACCATTGGTCGGGTCAGTTTCTGCCCGATGGCCTGGTCCAGCGTGGTGAGGTAACCCTGATTGATCAGGCTGATATCCCGCTCACGCAAGGCAACGTCTTGATCGCCGATGATCCCGGTGCGCTTGAGGGGGCGGGTCACCACCACCACGTCGCGGAACAACTTCACCTGCGCCGGTACGAACACCGTCCAGGGCGACGCGCCTTCGCAGCGCACTTTGACCGTGACACGGCCGATCGGCTGGGCCGGGCTTTCCAGGGTGGCTGTCAATTCCTTGTCGCACGCCGGCATGCGTAGTCGAGGGTCCAGCTGGTTGACCTGGATTTCGTAGCGCCCGGGCGTCTGGGTGGTCGCCAGATAATCTTCTACAGTGAACTCAAGAAAGCCCTGAGTGACGCCGATAAGTAGATCAGGCAAGGTGACGTTATCTGCGCGGGCCGTGGCCCCTGTGCCCATGGCAAGCAATGCCAGCGACGCGCAGAGCAGGCTACGGAGTCGTTGGGGAGCAAGGCGTCGGGAAACTGTCGTTTTAAGGTTCATGACCAATAAAAAGCAAAGCTCGTGCCGTTTAATGTTGGGTGCGCGTCGTACCCCTTAAGTTTTAGCGTAGGAGTCTGGGCATGGCAGGTGTAATGGATTCAGTAAACCAGCGCACACAGCTGGTAGGGCAGAATCGCCTGGAGTTGTTGCTTTTTCGCCTGGACGGCAAGCAGCTATATGGCATCAACGTGTTCAAGGTGCGGGAAGTGCTGCAATGTCCCAAGCTGACGATCATGCCCAAGTCCAGCCCGGTGGTGTGTGGCGTTGCCAACATCCGGGGTGCGACGATCCCGATTCTTGACCTGGCCATGGCCACCGGTTCTTCCGGTTTGCAAGACCGTGAAAGCCCGTTTGTGATCATCACCGAGTACAACACCAAGACCCAGGGCTTCCTGGTGCGCTCGGTGGAGCGCATCGTCAACATGAACTGGGAAGAGATCCATCCGCCGCCCAAGGGCACCGGCCGCGATCACTACCTCACGGCGGTGACGCGGGTCGATAACCAGTTGGTGGAAATCATCGACGTGGAGAAGATCCTCGCCGAAGTGGCGCCGACCTCGGAAAACATCTCGGTCGGTGTGGTTGATGCCGAAACCGCGCACAAGGCGGTATCGCTGCGGGTATTGACCGTGGATGACTCCTCCGTGGCGCGCAAGCAGGTCACCCGTTGCCTGCAAACCGTCGGTGTGGAAGTGGTCGCGCTCAACGACGGCCGCCAGGCGCTGGATTACCTGCGCAAGCTGGTGGATGAGGGCAAGAAGCCGGAAGAAGAATTCCTGATGATGATTTCCGACATCGAGATGCCGGAAATGGACGGCTACACCCTCACGGCCGAGATACGCAACGATCCACGCATGCAAAAACTACATATCATCCTGCATACTTCGTTGTCCGGTGTATTCAATCAGGCGATGGTCAAGAAGGTCGGTGCCGATGACTTCCTGGCCAAATTTCGTCCTGATGACCTGGCATCCCGGGTAGTCGACCGGATCAAGGCAGCAGATCACGGCTAGGGGGATTTCCCCTGGCGGTCACACGATTTAAGAGGCGGTATCATTGTCTACGGGTAATTTGGATTTCGAACAATTCCGGGTCTTCCTGGAAAAAGCCTGTGGCATATTGCTCGGTGAAAACAAGCAGTACCTGGTATCCAGCCGTCTCAACAAACTGATGGAACAGCAGGGTATCAAGTCCCTGGGCGAGTTGGTCCAGCGCATCCAGGGCCAGCCGCGCAGTGGCCTCAAGGAAATGGTGGTCGATGCCATGACCACCAACGAAACCCTGTGGTTTCGGGATACCTACCCCTTTGAGGTGCTCAAGAGCAAAGTGCTGCCCGAAGCCATCAAGGCCAGCCCGGGTCAGCGCCTGCGCATCTGGTCGGCGGCGTGTTCTTCGGGGCAGGAGCCGTACTCGATCTCGATGTCCATCGACGAGTTCGAACGAACCAACATGGGCCAATTGAAGGCAGGTGCGCAAATCGTTGCCACCGACCTGTCCGGCACCATGCTCACCAACTGCAAGACCGGCGAGTACGACAGCCTGGCCCTGGGCCGTGGTTTGTCCCAGGAGCGCCTGCAGCGTTACTTTGACCCGAAAGGGGCAGGGCGCTGGGCGGTCAAGGCGCCGATCAAGAACCGGGTGGAGTTCCGCTCGTTCAACCTGCTCGACAGCTACGCCAGCCTGGGCAAGTTCGACATGGTGTTCTGCCGCAACGTGCTGATCTACTTCTCGGCCGAAGTGAAGAAAGACATCCTGTTGCGCATCCACGGCACGCTCAAGCGGGGCGGCTATCTGTTCCTCGGCGCTTCCGAAGCGCTGAACGGTTTGCCGGATCATTACCAGATGGTGCAGTGCAGCCCGGGGATCATCTACCAGGCCAAGTAATACCCAAACACTGTGGGAGCCAGGCTTTTGTAGGCGCTGGCTTGCCAGCGATAGCATCACCTCGGTCTAACTGAAAAACCGAGGTGCCTGCATCGCCGGCAAGCCGGCTCCTACAAGAGTCGGCTCCCATTTTTTTTGCGGCAATCCTTCCCCGAGCGGCAAACCCCCATTGCCGCTTTACTGGCGCCACGCGGAAACCGGTTGCCGCTTTTCTGGCATTGCCACCGGCAAACCCCTCGCAAACCCTTGAGTTACGGCCTTTTCGTTAATTGGCATGCGCCTTGCTATAACCCAGTTACGAAAAGCAGGTCAGCCTAAAGGTTTCCGCCATGAGCATCAGCTTCGATAAAGCGCTCGGTATCCACGAACAAGCCCTGGGCTTCCGCGCCCAGCGTGCCGAAGTCCTGGCCAACAACATTGCCAACGCCGACACCCCGAACTACAAGGCTCGGGATCTGGACTTCTCCGCCGTGCTCGCTGCACAGCAGGACAAGACCAAGAACGGCACCTTCGCCTTGAACATGACCAATAGCCGTCATATCGAAGCGCAAGGCCTGGGCAATGGTGACGAGTCGCTGCTGTATCGCACGCCGATGCAGCCGTCGATCGACCAGAACACCGTCGACGCCCAGCTGGAGCAATCGGCCTACGCCGAGAACTCGGTGAACTTCCAGGCCAGCTTTACCCTGCTCAACAGTAAATTCAAAGGGCTGATGTCAGCCCTGCGTGGAGAGTAAGCCATGTCCCTAGCCAGTGTTTTCAATATTGCCGGCAGTGGCATGAGCGCGCAGACCACGCGTTTGAACACCGTCGCCAGTAACATCGCCAACGCCGAGACCGTGTCTTCGAGCATTGACCAGACCTACCGCGCCCGTCACCCGGTGTTCGCCACCATGTTCCAGGGCGGCCAGAGCGGTGGCAGCGATTCGCTGTTCCAGAACCAGGATGCCGCCGGCCAAGGCGTGCAGGTGCTCGGCGTCGTTGAAGACCAGAGCAACCTGGAAGCCCGCTACGAGCCGAACCACCCGGCAGCGAACGAAAAAGGCTACGTGTACTACCCGAACGTCAACGTGGTCGAGGAGATGGCAGACATGATCTCCGCCAGCCGCTCGTTCCAGACCAACGCGGAAATGATGAACACCGCCAAAACCATGATGCAGAAGGTCCTGACCCTGGGTCAGTGATAAGGGGCGCCAAATAATGGCCATTGTTGATACCACTTCTACCAATACGGCGGTTCAGGACCTTTTCAACTCGAAGGTCAAGACCGCGACGGACAACAGCAGCGTCGGTGACGCTTCCAAGGCGGCGACGGGCAACCAGTCGCTGGGCAAGGACGCATTCCTGCAACTGCTGGTGACCCAGCTCAAAAACCAGAACCCGCTGTCGCCTCAGGACAACGGCGCGTTCGTGGCGCAACTGGCGCAGTTCAGCAGCCTGGAAGGGATCAACACCCTGAACGACTCGGTGAATGCGATCTCCAGCAACTTCAGCTCGTCGCAAGCGCTGCAAGCGTCGTCGCTGGTGGGGCGTTCGATCATCACCCAGACCGACAAGGCCATGGTTGATACCAGCAAGAGCATGACCGGTTCGGTAGCGGTGACGGCGGCGACGGGCAACGTCTCCGTGAAGATCACCGACAAAGACGGCAACGTGGTGCGCACCATCGACATGGGTGCCCAAAGCGCCGGCGATGCGAGCTTTATCTGGGATGGCAAGAACGACAAGGGCGAAGTCGCCCCTGCCGGTACCTACACCTTTGCCGCCACCACGAAGAACGACAAGGGCGACTCGGTTGCCCTGGCCACTTCGCTGCCGGCAACCGTTACCAGCGTGACGCTGAGCAAGACCGGCGGCGAAATGCTGTTGAACCTTGCAGGCGGCATGGGCAGCGTCAAGCTGTCGCAAATTCAGACTATCGGTACATAGAGCCGGCTAAATACGGCAGAAGGAGAGAAACATGTCTTTTAACATCGGCCTGAGCGGCCTCTATGCGGCCAACAAACAACTGGACGTGACCGGCAACAACATCGCCAACGTCGCGACCACTGGCTTCAAGTCGTCCCGTGCGGAATTCGCGGACATCTACGCGGCGTCCAAGCTGGGCACCGGCCAGAACAGCATCGGCAACGGTGTGAACCTGGCGGCTGTGTCCCAGCAGTTCACCCAAGGTGACGTGAACAACAGCGGCGGCATCCTGGACATGGCGATCCAGGGCGGTGGCTTCTTCGTGCAGAAGGCCAGCGACGGCTCGCTGGAATACACCCGCAGCGGTGCCTTCCGTGCCGACAAAGACGGCTACATCACCAACAACACCGGCACCTCGCGCCTGCAAGGCTACGCGGCGGACGCCGATGGCAAGATCATCAAGGGCGGCCTGACTGACCTGCAACTGAACCTGTCGAACCTGCCGCCGAAGGCGTCCACCAAGGTGGACTCCACCAGTAACCTGAACTCTTCAGAAGCGGTGATCAACCAGACGACCAAGCCGTTTGACCCAAGTGACACCAGTACCTTTACCACTCAATACAGCACCACCTTGTACGACAACCAAGGTAACGCTCACCCGATGGTGCAGTACCTGGTCAAGACCGACAGCAACGTCTGGAAATCCTACACGCTGATCGATGGCCGTAACCCGGACGGCACACTGCCAACGGGCACAGGCGCAGGCACTGCGCCACCTGCTGCGACGACGCTGACGTTTGATGGTTCCGGCAAGCTCACCACTGTTGCTGGGGCAGGTGTGACCGGCAATACCCTGACCATCACCGGCTGGGTGCCGGGTACCGTGACCAATGGTGTGTGGAAGGCAAACGGTGCGACTGCCAACCCTACCGGCATCGCAATCAACATGGGCAACATCACCCAATACAACTCGGCCACCTACCGCAACCCGCCGACCACCGACGGTTATGCGACTGGCCAGATCACCGGCCTGAAAATCGACGGCAGCGGCGTACTGTTCGCCACGTTCAGCAACCAGCAGAGCAAGGCCATCGGCCAGATCTCCCTGGCCAGCTTCAACAACGAACAAGGCCTGCAGCCAGCCGGTGGCACCACCTGGAGAGAGACTTTCGCTTCGGGCCAGCCGGGTTACGACACCCCGCAAGCCGGCACCCTGGGTTCGATCGTGGCCAACTCCCTGGAGAACTCCAACGTCAACCTGACCAACGAGCTGGTGGACCTGATCAAGGCCCAGAGCAACTACCAGGCGAACGCCAAGACCATCTCCACCCAGAGCACCATCATGCAGACCATCATTCAGATGACCTGATGCGTTAACGCTCCACAAAAAGCCCCTCACACGAGGGGCTTTTTTGTGGGCGCATTCCGGTAACCCAACACAACCCTGCGCGACGCAACGCGACCCCATGTAGGAGCCGGCTTGCCGGCGATGGCGGGGTACCAGGAAAAGGATATGCCGACAGGAAGGTCGCTATCGCCGGCAAGCCGGCTCCTACAAGGGTTGGCGGTGTATCAGGCGACGGATGGTTCGACAAAGGCCCGGTCAATGGTGGGAGCTGGCTTGCCTGCGATAGCTATGTGGCTGATACACCGCTATCGCCGGCAAGCCAGTTCCCACAGGTGATTGCATGTCCAAACAGAGGCCCGTGCCACGCCCATAAAAGAAAACCCCCGGCAAGCCCGGAGGCTTGGCGGGGGTTCTCGGGTAGGCGCCTTTGCGCGCCTACCGGCTCAGCTTACTGGCAAGCTTCGCAATCCGGCTCGTCGATCGCGCAGGCTTTTGGCACTGGCGCCGGACCGGCGGGAGCGGCGAGAACCGAGTCGTCACCGTGGTTGCCGCCGCTGGAAACAGCGTTCAGCTTACCGGTGTTGATGGTCGACTTCTCGGTGCTGGTCGCAGCCAGGGCACGGAGGTAGTAAGTGGTTTTCAGGCCACGGTACCACGCCATGCGGTAGGTCACGTCCAGCTTCTTGCCCGAAGCGCCGGCGATGTACAGGTTCAGGGACTGAGCCTGGTCGATCCACTTCTGACGACGGCTGGCGGCGTCAACGATCCACTTGGTGTCCACTTCGAAGGCGGTCGCGTAGAGCTCTTTGAGTTCTTGCGGGATGCGCTCGATCTGCTGCACGGAACCGTCGTAGTACTTCAGGTCGTTGATCATGACCGAGTCCCACAGGCCGCGGGCTTTCAGGTCGCGGACCAGGTACGGGTTGATCACGGTGAATTCGCCCGACAGGTTCGATTTCACATACAGGTTCTGGTAGGTCGGTTCGATCGACTGCGACACGCCAGTGATGTTGGCGATGGTGGCGGTCGGTGCGATGGCCATGATGTTGGAGTTACGAATACCTTTCTGCACACGGGCACGTACCGGCGCCCAGTCCAGGGATTCGTTCAGGTCAACGTCGATGTACTTCTGGCCACGGGCTTCGATCAGGATCTGTTGCGAATCCAGCGGCAGGATGCCTTTGGACCACAGCGAACCCTGGAACGTCTCGTAGGCGCCGCGCTCGTCGGCCAGGTCGCAGGAAGCCTGGATCGCGTAGTAGCTGACCGCTTCCATGGACTTGTCGGCGAACTCGACCGCAGCATCCGAACCGTAAGGAATGTGCTGCAGGTACAGCGCGTCCTGGAAGCCCATGATGCCCAAGCCAACCGGACGGTGCTTGAAGTTGGAGTTCTGCGCCTGTGGCACCGAGTAGTAGTTGATGTCGATCACGTTATCGAGCATGCGAACGGCGGTGTTGACGGTGCGCTCCAGCTTGGCGGTGTCCAGCTTGCCGTTGACGATGTGGTTCGGCAGGTTGATCGAGCCCAGGTTGCAAACGGCGATCTCGTCCTTGTTGGTGTTCAAGGTGATCTCGGTGCACAGGTTCGAGCTGTGGACCACGCCCACGTGCTGCTGCGGGCTGCGCAGGTTGCACGGGTCTTTGAAGGTCAGCCATGGGTGGCCGGTTTCAAACAGCATGGACAGCATTTTGCGCCACAGGTCTTTGGCCTGGATGGTCTTGAACAGCTTGACCTTGCCTGGGTACTCGGTGAGGGCTTCGTAGTACTCGTAGCGCTCTTCGAAGGCTTTACCGGTCAGGTCGTGCAGGTCCGGCACTTCGGAGGGCGAGAACAGGGTCCACTTGCCGTCATCGAAGACACGCTTCATGAACAGGTCAGGGATCCAGTTGGCGGTGTTCATGTCGTGGGTACGACGACGGTCATCACCGGTGTTCTTGCGCAGCTCGATGAACTCTTCGATGTCCATGTGCCAGGTTTCCAGGTAGGCACACACAGCGCCTTTGCGCTTGCCACCCTGGTTCACGGCGACGGCGGTGTCGTTCACCACTTTCAGGAACGGTACAACGCCCTGGGACTTGCCATTGGTGCCCTTGATGTACGAACCCAGTGCACGCACCGGGGTCCAGTCGTTGCCCAGGCCGCCGGCGAATTTGGACAACATGGCGTTGTCGTGGATCGCGTGGTAGATGCCCGACAGGTCATCCGGCACGGTGGTCAGGTAGCAGCTGGACAGCTGTGGACGCAGGGTGCCGGCGTTGAACAGGGTCGGGGTCGACGACATGTAGTCGAAGGACGACAGCAGGTTGTAGAACTCGATCGCACGGTCTTCTTTGTGCTTCTCTTCGATCGCCAGGCCCATGGCCACGCGCATGAAGAACACTTGCGGCAGTTCGAAGCGGATACCGTCCTTGTGGATGAAGTAACGGTCGTACAGGGTTTGCAGGCCCAGGTAGGTGAACTGCTGGTCACGCTCGTGGTTGATCGCCTTGCCCAGTTTTTCCAGGTCGAAGGTGGCCAGAACCGGGTTCAGCAATTCGAATTCGATACCCTTGGCGATGTAGGCCGGCAGGGCTTTGGCGTACAGGTCGGCCATCTCGTGGTGAGTGGCGCTGTCGGCGACTTTCAGGAAGCCCAGGCCTTCGGCACGCAGGGTGTCCATCAGCAGGCGCGCAGTCACGAACGAGTAGTTCGGCTCGCGTTCAACCAGGGTACGGGCGGTCATCACCAGAGCGGTGTTGACGTCGGTCAGGGCCACGCCGTCGTACAGGTTTTTCAGGGTTTCGCGCTGGATCAGGTCACCATCGACTTCTTCCAGGCCTTCGCAGGCCTCGGTGATGATGGTGTTCAGGCGGCCCAGGTCCAGCGGTGCAAAGCTGCCGTCGGCCAGGGTGATGCGGATCGATGGGTGAGCTTGTACCGCAGCTTCTTCAGCTGGGGAGCGCACGGCACGCTCTTTGGCGCGCGAGTCGCGGTAGATCACGTAGTCGCGGGCGACTTTCTGCTCGCCGGCACGCATCAGGGCCAGTTCGACCTGGTCCTGGATTTCTTCGATGTGGATGGTGCCGCCCGACGGCATGCGACGCTTGAAGGTCGCGGTGACTTGTTCGGTCAGGCGGGCAACGGTGTCGTGGATGCGCGACGAGGCAGCAGCGGTGCCACCTTCAACTGCAAGAAACGCTTTGGTGATGGCGACGGTGATTTTGTCATCGGTGTAAGGAACGACAGTGCCGTTACGCTTGATCACTCGCAATTGGCCGGGTGCGGTGGCGGACAGATCCAGGTTCGAATCAGCGGCCTGCGGCACGGAGCCTTGCGGGTTCTCGCGAGTTGTGTCGGTTTGCATGGGGGGTTGTCTCCACATTCTATATTTATTTGGGCACCATCAAGGTGCCCACCGTTCCGTCCTGAAGCACTTACAACAGGCCAAGGGCCTGGCATAACAACTTCGGGACAGGAGGAAGGGAGCTGTTCGCGCCGCTTCCATGCCGAAGTCTTCGGTTCGGGGCTGAAAAGCCCTTGACCGTATTCCTGGTGGGTGACAGTTGCCCGCTTCAAGCACTGCAACACCCGTACCGTTTTCTGCCCGTTGGGCTGGAAAACGCTTGCCATCCGCGTGCGCGGTTTGGGCTTTCAAAAAATGCTTTGGTTCAACCAAACGGGCGCAAGAAACCTCTTGAATTTCTTGTCTGATCTGTGTTTGGTTTTTCGCTTAAAACCCTACATGTAGGGTTTTTTTAGCGCCGAGGTACAAGATAATGCGTTTTTGGGGGCTTAGCAACGCACTACCTGTGGATAACGCTGTGGGTAAAATGTGTATGAAACGTGGAACACCCGTGTAGGCCGCACTACTGCTGGATTCGGCCGTTTGTCACTGAATATTCCAAGGTAAAAACAGCGGGTTGGATTTTTGAGGGCGCGAACCCTATCACAAAAAAACGCGATCACCGAATGGATTTCCAGGCTTGTGTTAGGGGACTGGCCCGTGGCTACAATCGGCATCCGTTATGCCCTCAAAACATGACAAACAGGGTATGACCGATGGAGATCAAACTGTGGATCTCCACGGGTCAGAAGAACTTCTAATAACAATGAGGACCACCCGTGGAGCAAGAAGCCTGGCAAATACTGATCGTCGAGGACGACGAACGTCTGGCCGAGTTGACCCGTGATTACTTGGAGAGCAACGGCCTGCGCGTCTCGGTGGAAAGCGACGGGGCCCGGGCGGCGGCGCGCATCGTCGCCGAACAGCCAGACCTGGTGATCCTCGACCTGATGCTGCCCGGCGAAGACGGCTTGAGCATCTGCCGCAACGTGCGTGAGCGCTACGACGGGGTGATCCTGATGCTGACCGCGCGCACCGACGATATGGACCAGGTCCTCGGCCTGGACATGGGCGCTGACGACTACGTGTGCAAGCCCGTGCGCCCACGCCTGTTGCTGGCGCGTATCCAGGCGTTGCTGCGGCGCAGTGAACCGGCCGAACCGACCAGCGTGGAAAACCAGCGCCGCCTGCAATTCGGCCCGTTGGTGGTGGACAACGCCCTGCGCGAAGCCTGGTTGCATGAAGGCGGTATCGAATTGACCAGCGCCGAGTTCGACCTGTTGTGGCTGCTGGTGGCGAATGCCGGGCGCATCCTCTCCCGCGAAGAAATCTTCATCGCCCTGCGTGGCATTGGCTATGACGGCCAGGACCGCTCCATCGATGTGCGCATCTCGCGCATCCGGCCCAAGATCGGCGACGACCCGATCCACCCACGTTTGATCAAGACCATCCGCAGCAAAGGCTACCTGTTCGTCCCCGAAGCCGCCGCCGACCTGTCGCTGTGAACTCGATCTTCCTGCGCATCTACGGCGGCATGTGCGCCGCGCTGATCCTGGTGGCGCTGCTTGGCGTACTGGCCCTGCACCTGCTCAACGAGGTGCGCAGCGGCCAATACCGCGAGCGCCTGGCCCACGGCACCTTTGCCTTGATGGGTGACAACCTGCAACCCATGAGCGCCATCGAACGCCAGCGCGCCTTGGCGGTGTGGGAGCGCTTGCTGGGGATCCCCCTGGAGCTGCGCCCCCTGGCCGATGCGCAACTGGACCTGAGCCAACGCAACCGCCTGCAACGTGGCCAGGTGCTGGTGGAACAGACCGGGCCTCACGCCGCACGGGTGTTGCGCCTGGTCAGCGAGCAGGATCAGCTGGTGCTCACCGGCGAAGTGCAGCAAATCAGCGAGCAATTGGCCCGCGCCACTATTTATCTGCTGGCTGATGAGCTGGTGCGCTTTCCCGTCGCCGAGCAGCCGCAAAAACTGGCAGACATAAAAGAAGCCAAGGGCTTTGGTTTTGATATGCACCTCATGACCCTGAATGAGGCTGACATGGACGACGACCAGCGCCGCCGCGTATCCGAGGGCGATACGGTGATGGCCCTGGGCAAGGGCGGTGATTCGATCCGTGTGTTCGCCGGCATGGTCGGCACGCCGTGGGTGCTGGAGATCGGCCCGTTGTACCAGATGAACCCGTACCCGCCGCAATGGCTGATCCTGATCGCGCTGATCAGCCTGACCCTGATCGGCCTGATCGTCTATTTACTGGTGCGTCAGCTGGAACGCCGTCTCAAAGGCCTGGAAGCCGCGGCCACTCGCATTGCCAAGGGCAACCTCGAAGTGCGCGTGCCGGCCCGGGGCGCAGACTCGGTCGGGCGCCTGGCCGCCGCCTTTAATGGCATGGCCGAGCACCTGCAGCAATTGCTGGCGATCCAGCGTGAATTGGTGCGCGCGGTGTCCCACGAGTTGCGCACGCCGGTAGCGCGCTTGCGCTTTGGCCTGGAAATGGTCGGCGACGCTACGACGCCTGAAGCGCGGCGCAAATACCTGGAAGGCATGGACAGCGATATCCAGGACCTCGATGGCCTGGTGGATGAAATGCTCACCTATGCACGCTTGGAACAGGGTGCGCCCGAGCTTAATTTCCAGCGCGTCGACCTCAGCGCGTTGCTCAATCAGGTGATCGGCGAATTATCGCCACTGCGTCCGCAAGTCACCGTGAGTCGTGGTATTTGCCTGTCATCGGCGCATTGGGATGACGCGTGGGTCGACGCCGAACCGCGTTACTTGCACCGCGCCTTGCAAAACCTTGTGAGCAACGCCATGCGTCATGCCCAGGGCCAGGTGTTGATCAGTTATCAGGTGGGCCAGGTGCGTTGCCGCATCGACGTGGAAGACGACGGCCCCGGCGTGCCGGAAAGCGCCTGGGAGCGCATCTTCACGCCGTTCCTGCGCCTGGACGACAGCCGCACGCGGGCCTCTGGCGGGCACGGGCTGGGCCTGTCGATTGTGCGGCGGATCATTTATTGGCACGGCGGAAGGGCGTTGATCGGCAAGAGCAACAACTTGGGTGGGGCGTGCTTCAGCCTGAGTTGGCCGCGGGATCAGGATAAAGGCTGATATCGCGATCGCCGGCAAGCCGGCTCCTACAGGGGAACGCATTCCCGACTCAACTGTAGGAGCC
>NZ_JBWKPU010000038.1:0-10937 GCF_059418405.1 Pseudomonas sp. GW821-FHT09A09 | reverse complement strand
AGAATCACAGAAGATCGGATCCCTAAGGGGGAATGCCTTCCGAGCCAATTGGAGGAGCCCGGCTTGCCGGCGATCGCGATTCATCAGGCGCTGATGGCCACCAAACTCAACAACTGCTCCCCGTCCACCGCAAACTGCCCCACCAATTCCTTGCCATGGCACCATTCTTCGGACAAGTCCGTCAGTAGTCGCAACCGCACCCGGCCCGACGCCGACCACTCCACCACCTCGGCATGCTCAAAGTAAAAGCGCTTCTGCACAATCGGGTAGAGCGCCTTGAACAAACTCTCCTTCACCGAAAACGTCAGCGTCACCACTAGAGCAATCTGCTCACGCGGCACGCTGGCCATGCGTTGCAGCTCATCAGCCGTCAGAATTTCCCCTGCCAGGCGCTCCGCCCGTTCCAGGCTTAGCACATTCTCCAGGTCCATCCCCAGCCCGCGCCACTGCGTCTTGTGCCCGACAATCGCTGCCGCGTGCCCGGTGCTGTGGGTGATGGAACCGCTGATATGGGCCGGCCAGACCGGCGCGCGGTCGTCGCCTATAGCGGGCACGCAATCCAGTTGATCGAGCTGTTGCAGGGCTGCGCGGGCGCACAGGCGGCCGGCGAGGAATTCGGCCTGGCGCTTGGCTACTGAGCGCTGAATGCTGGCCGGCGGCAGCACGGCGCAGCGAAGGAAGTCGCCCTGCGCGAGCAGGGTGGGGTCGAAGCGGGTGCTGAGGAACACCGTACCGGGCAAGGGGTCGGGCAGCGGCCAATGGGCGTCGAGTGGGGTGCAGCAAGCGGGTAGGGGCGTCATGGGTACTATTTTGCTTCAGGTGGCGCGCCGGAGGATAGCCCGTAGCGGTTCAGGCGCGGTTCAGAGCCCGTTCAGGGGGAGTTCAGGGGCGCCTGCGTAGTCTGGCCCTACAGCCAAAACGCGTAGAGGTAAGCCCCATGACTGCGATCAAAAAGCTGATGTTGGCGTTATCCATGCTCAGTGCCACTGCCGGCGTCCAGGCGTCCGACGGTGCCTTCGCGGCATTCGGTAGCGAGAAAACCAAGAAATCCAGCACGTTGATCCAGCGTGTCAGCTTTGAAGAGGTGGGCAGCCAGGCCGCGCCCTGGGGCCAGTCCCTGGGCCTTGCCACGCCGCAACCGGCCTACCGTACCGGCTATGAACACCTGACGGGCCAATACAATGGCATTAAACTGCGCCCGCAAGACCTGCAGGGCCGCTATGATATCCCTCTGTCGGACAGTTGAATCGCCTTGGAGAGCCTTATGAAATTGCTGGTGGTAGAAGATGAGGCGTTGCTGCGTCATCACCTGTTTACCCGCCTGACCGACAGCGGGCATGTGGTCGAAGCCGTGGCCAACGCCGAAGAAGCCTTGTACCAGACCGGGCAATTCAACCATGACCTGGCGATCATCGACCTGGGCCTGCCCGGCATGGGCGGCCTGGACCTGATCCGCCAACTGCGCACACAGGCCAAGACTTTCCCGATCCTGATCCTTACCGCCCGTGGCAACTGGCAGGACAAGGTCGAAGGCCTGGCCGCCGGTGCGGACGACTATGTGGTCAAGCCGTTCCAATTCGAAGAGCTGGAGGCGCGGATGAACGCCTTGCTACGCCGTTCCAGCGGTTTCACCCAGTCGACCATCGTCGCCGGCCCGTTGCTGCTGGACCTCAACCGCAAGCAGGCGTCCCTGGATGAACAGCCTCTGGCGTTGACCGCGTACGAGTACCGCATTCTCGAATACCTGATGCGCCACCATCAGCAGGTGGTCGCCAAGGACCGCCTGATGGAACAGCTTTACCCTGACGATGACGAGCGTGATCCGAATGTCATCGAAGTGTTGGTCGGCCGCCTGCGTCGCAAGCTGGAAGGCCCGGCCGGGTTCAAGCCGATCGATACCGTGCGTGGCCTGGGCTACCTGTTCAATGAGCGCTGCCGTTGATTCGCTCGCTTCGTGTGCGCTTGATGTTGGCGGCCGCCACCCTGGCCGTGTTGTTCATGCTCGGTTTGTTACCGGCCATGCAAGGGGCGTTCAGCCTGGCGCTGCAGGATTCCATCGAGCAGCGCCTGGCGTCGGATGTCACCACGCTGATTTCAGCGGCACGCGTTGAAAACAACCGCCTGCTGATGCCGGCGCAGTTGCCGGACGAACGCTTCAACCTCACCGATAGCCGCTTGCTCGGCTATATCTACGACCGCGAAGGCCACCTGGTGTGGCGTTCGCGCGCCACCCAGGAAGAAAACATCAACTACAAGCCGCGCTATGACGGGCGCGGCAACGAGTTTGCGCGGATCCGCGAGGCCAATGGCCAGGAATTCTTCGTGTACGACGTCGAGGTCAGGCTGCTGGGCGGCAAGAGCGCGGCGTTCAGTATCGTCGCCCTGCAACCGGTGCGTGAATACCAACTGACCCTCGAAGGCCTGCGTGAGAACCTCTACCTGGGGTTCGGCGCCGCCTTGCTGGTGCTATTGACGCTGTTGTGGCTGGGCCTGACCTGGGGCTTGCAAGCCCTGCGGCGCCTCAGCCAGGAACTGGACCAGATCGAAGGCGGCACCCGTGAAAGCCTCACCGAGGAACACCCGCGTGAGCTGCTGCGCCTGACCGGCTCGCTCAACCGCCTGCTGCACAGCGAGCGCGAGCAACGGGCGCGTTATCGTGACTCCCTCGATGACTTGGCCCACAGCCTGAAAACCCCGTTGGCGGTATTGCAGGGGGTGAGTGAGGACATGGCCCAGCGCCCCGAAGACCGTGGCCAGGCCTGGGTGCTGCAATCGCAGATCGAGCGCATGAGCCAGCAGATCGGCTATCAATTGCAGCGCGCGAGCCTGCGCAAGAGCGGCTTGGTGCGCCACCAGGTGCGCCTGGAACCGGTGGTGCAAAGCCTGTGCGACACACTGGACAAGGTCTACCGCGACAAGCGCGTGACCGTAGCCTTCGAGCTGCCCGAGGACTGCGACGTGCCGATAGAGAAGGGCGCCTTGCTTGAGATGCTCGGCAACCTGCTGGAAAACGCCTACCGCCTGTGCCTGAGCGAAGTGCGCATCAGCCTGGTGGAAAGCCTGGAGGGCTCCGAGTTGTGCATTGAAGACGATGGCCCGGGCGTACCGCCCGACCAGCGCGCGCGGATCCTGCAGCGCGGCGAACGCCTGGACCGCCAGCACCCGGGGCAGGGGATCGGGCTGGCGGTGGTCAAGGACATCATAGAGAGCTACGGCGCACGGTTGACCTTGGGGGATTCGCCTTTGGGTGGGGCGGCCTTCAAGATTCATTTTCCGGCGGTGTGATCTCTATTGACCGTGCTGGCCTCATCGCAGGCAAGCCAGCTCCCACATTTTGAACTGTGAACCCCTTCAAGTGTGGGAGCGGGCTTGCTCGCGAAAGCGTCACTCGCATCAATACTCATCTGACGCCATCGCCGGCAAGCCAGCTCCTACAGTTAATGCATTCACACATATTTTGAACGGTGAGCCCCATCACCTGTGGGAGCTGGCTTGCCTGCGAAGAGGCCGGTGCAGGCGACACACCTCTAACTCTCCTGCGCGCGATACGCCCCCGGCGTCACCCCCGTCCACTTCTTGAACGCCCGATGAAATGCCGACGGTTCGGAAAACCCCAGCTGCTCGGCAATCTCCTGCAACGACAAATCCGCTCGCCCCAAATGGTAGATGGCGATGTCCCGCCGCAGCTCATCCTTGAGCGCCTGGAAGCTGGTGCCTTCTTCACGCAAATGCCGACGCAGGGTCTGCGGGCTGATGTGCAGGTGCTGGGCGACGGCCTCCAGGTCTGGCCAGGGCGTGCGGTCGCGGCTGAGCAGGCGGCGCAATTGGCTGCTCAGGCTGTCGCCTTCATCCGGCCGCGACAGCAGGTCGGCGGGGGATCGCTCTAGAAAGTGCTTGAGGGTGCGTTCGTCCTGCAACAGCGGCAGGCTCAGGTAGCGGCTGGGAAACACGAGGCTGCTGTTCGGTGCGCCGAACACCTGGGGGCAGGGGAACAGCAGGTCATATTCGCCCGCGTGGGCCGGCATCGGGTAACTGAAGGTGGCCTGGTTCAGGCGAATACGCTGGCCGATCAGCCAACTGCCCAAGCGATGCCAGATCACCAGCAGGCATTCGCTGAGGAAGTGATCCGGATCCCACAGTTGCGAGTCGTCCAGGCTCAATCGGGCCATGTCGCCCTCTCTTGTCAGGTGCCAACGCGGACCCTGCGGGAATAGGCTATAAAAGAGTAAGCCGCGTTCCAGAGCCTTCTCCAAGGTGCGGCAGTGGATGAGTGCGTGGCACATCATGGCGAAGGTGCCGCGTTTGCTCGGCCCCTCGGCGAAGCCCAGGTATTCGTCGTCCAGCGCCAGCCAGAGCATTTGCAACAGCCGGGTAAATTGCTCCGGCGCAATGCGGGCGCGGGGTTCGGTCAGCAGCTCGGGGGGGATGCCCACTTGCTGCAGCAGGCCCGAATAGTCATAACCGGCCCGGCGCGCACCGCCGAGGGCGGCCCGGGCGTAGTGACTGGCGATGGTACGTTCACGCATGTGAGGGCCTCGTCCATGGAGTGGCGGATGTTAGCCATCACCTGCCGGGGCGACAAGGCGGATATCCGCCAATTTGTAGGACAGGATTGGGCGAGCGGGCGGAATTCCGCCACCCTGTTTGGGGGGCTGGCAGGTGGATGAAAACCCCAAGCCCTGATGTCTAAAGGCCTTCAGGATTTTTAAGGAAAGTGGCACGGCGTTTGCGATAGAGATGACAGCGCAGGCCTGCTCGCCAGGACCTCGCAAACAACAAATCCCTCCAGTGCAGGAGGGTTCGCAATTCAAGTGTCGTGGGCAATGGCGGATCTTTGCCACACGGGACGATTGAGGAACTTTGCAATGACGACTCGTCAGCCACTGTACAAATCCCTGTATTTCCAGGTGATCGTTGCAATCGTTATCGGTATTTTGCTCGGTCACTTCTACCCGCAGACCGGTGTGGCCCTCAAGCCACTGGGCGACGGCTTTATCAAGCTGATCAAAATGGTCATCGCCCCGATCATCTTCTGCACCGTTGTCAGCGGCATCGCTGGCATGCAAAGCATGAAATCGGTCGGCAAGACCGGCGGCTACGCGCTCCTGTATTTCGAAATCGTTTCCACCATCGCCCTGCTGGTAGGCCTGGTCGTGGTCAACGTGATCGAGCCGGGCGCCGGCATGCACATCGACGTTACCAAGCTCGATGCCTCGAAAATCGCCACCTACGTGACTCAAGGTGCGGACCAGAGCGTTGTCGGCTTCATCCTCAACGTGATCCCGAACACCATCGTCGGCGCCTTTGCCAACGGTGACATCCTGCAAGTACTGATGTTCTCGGTGATCTTCGGTTTCGCCCTGCACCGCCTGGGTGCCTACGGCAAGCCGGTACTGGACTTCATCGATCGCTTCGCCCACGTGATGTTCAACATCATCAACATGATCATGAAGCTCGCGCCAATCGGTGCCCTGGGCGCCATGGCGTTCACCATCGGCGCCTACGGTGTAGGTTCCCTGGTGCAACTGGGCCAGCTGATGATCTGCTTCTACATCACCTGCATCCTGTTCGTGGTCGTGGTGCTGGGCGCCATCTGCCGCGCGCACGGTTTCAGCGTGTTGAAGCTGGTTCGCTACATCCGTGAAGAGTTGCTGATCGTACTGGGTACTTCCTCCTCCGAATCCGCACTGCCACGCATGCTGATCAAGATGGAGCGTCTGGGCGCGAAGAAATCCGTAGTAGGCCTGGTGATTCCAACCGGCTACTCCTTCAACCTCGACGGTACTTCGATCTACCTGACCATGGCTGCCGTGTTCATCGCCCAGGCGACTGACACCCACATGGACATCACCCACCAGATCACCCTGCTGTTGGTGCTGCTGCTGTCCTCCAAAGGCGCTGCAGGCGTGACCGGTTCGGGCTTCATCGTACTGGCTGCCACCCTGTCCGCCGTGGGCCACCTGCCGGTTGCCGGCCTGGCGCTGATCCTGGGTATCGACCGCTTCATGTCCGAAGCCCGCGCACTGACCAACCTGGTGGGTAACGCTGTTGCCACCATCGTTGTGGCCAAGTGGGTCAAGGAACTGGACACCGACAAGCTGCAGCGCGAGCTGGACTCTGGCGGTACCGGTATCTCCGAAACCCGCGAGCTGGATGACCTGGGCGTGGCCGAAGGCCCTGCACCTGTCGTCAAGTAAGCCGCTGATGGCGTGAACTGACGCCCCGGCTACCCACAAACGCCCCGACTTGTTCGGGGCGTTTGCGTTTCTGCCCGGCCACTCCCGGGTTTTTTGGTTTACATTAAGTAAATGCTCCATCAAAGGCCCGGTGAAGACCCGTCTTCACAAGAGAGCCTCCTCAGCCTGAGCCGATCTGCGCGCACCGAACCAGCAAGACCTTTTTGCGCCAGATGGCTCGCCCCTCAACGCAGTGTGAATAGGCGGGCGTGCCCATGATTACCCTGAAACTCAACGGTCAAGACCATCAACTGGATGTCACCGAGGATATGCCGCTGCTGTGGGCGATTCGCGACGTGGCGGGCTACAACGGCACCAAGTTCGGCTGCGGCATGGGCCTGTGCGGCGCCTGCACCATTCACATCGACGGCTCACCGGCACGCAGTTGCATCACCCCGATCGGCTCGGTCAAAGGCCAGGCCATCAGCACCATCGACAACCTGCACACCGATCCCATCGGCCAGGTGGTGCAGCAAGCCTGGCTGGACACCGCCGTGGCCCAGTGCGGCTACTGCCAGGGCGGGCAGATCATGTCGGCCACCGCCTTGCTGAAAACCAACCCCAACCCCAGCGATGAGCAGATCGAAGAGGCAATGGTCGGCAACATCTGCCGTTGCGGCACCTACAACCGTATCAAGACCGCGATCCGCCAGGCGTCCACCCACCTGCAGGGGGCCAAGGCATGAGCCAGTTACCTGCTGATTTCGTGCTGAATAACCTCAGCCGCCGTGGCTTCCTCAAAGGTGTGGGCGCCACCGGCGCATTGGTGATCGCCGCCAGTTGGGGCCTGCCCGATGCATTCGCCGCCGATGCCGTGAAGAAATACGGCGGCGACGCCATGCCCAACGGGCTGATCGATGACCCCAAGGTGTACGTCAGCATCGCCACCGACGGCACAGTGACCGTGGTGTGCAACCGTTCGGAGATGGGCCAGGGCGTGCGCACCAGTCTGAGCCTGGTGGTGGCCGATGAAATGGAAGCCGATTGGGCGCACGTGAAAGTCCAGCAGGCGCCGGGCGACGAAGTGCGCTACGGCAACCAGGACACCGACGGCTCACGCAGCATGCGCCACTGGTATGAGCCGATGCGTCGCTGCGGCGCCAGCGTTCGGGCGATGCTTGAACAAGCGGCTGCCGATCAGTGGAAAGTGCCGCTGGCTGAATGCCGGGCGCAGTTGCATAAAGTGATTCACCAGCCAAGCGGCCGTGAGCTGGGGTATGGCGAGCTGGCGGCCGCCGCCGGTGCGCTGGCGGTACCTGCCCGTGACAGCTTGCGCCTCAAGCCAGCGTCGGAATTCCGTTATATCGGCAAGGAAGGCGTCAAGGCCATCGACGGCGCCGACATCGTCAACGGGCGCGCGGTCTACGGCGCGGACGTGCACTTTGACGGCATGCTCTACGCCACCATCGCACGGCCCAAAGTGTATGGCGGCAAGGTCAAATCCTTCGATGCCACGGCGGCGTTGAAGGTGCCGGGCGTGATCAAAGTGCTGGAAATCGAAAGCCGGCCCTTGCCTTCCGAGTTCCAACCCCTGGGCGGTGTGGCCGTGGTGGCCAGCAACACTTGGGCGGCGATCAAAGGCCGGGAGGCGCTGAGCATTGTCTGGGACGACGGCGTGAATGCCGGCTACAACTCCATCGACTATCGCAAGGAGCTGGAGGCCGCCGCCTTGAAACCGGGCAAAGTGGTGCGCAACACCGGCACCCTCGACCAGGCCATGGGCGAGGCCGATAGCACCCTGGAAGCCGCCTACTACCTGCCGCACCTGTCGCAATCGCCAATGGAGCCGATGGTCGCCATTGCGCGCTTCGACAAAGGTGAGTGCCAGGCCTGGGGCCCCAGCCAGGCGCCGCAGGTGACCCGCGAGCGCATCGCCGAGCGCCTTGGCCTGCCGTTCGACAACGTGACCTTCAACGTAACCTTGCTGGGCGGTGGCTTCGGGCGCAAATCCAAGCCCGACTTCATCATCGAAGCCGCTGTTCTGGCCAAGGAATTTCCGGGCAAAGCCGTTCGCGTGCAATGGACCCGCGAAGATGACATCCACAACTCCTACTTCCACACCGTGTCGGCCGAGTACCTCAAGGCCGGCCTGAACAAGGATGGCCTGCCGTCGGCTTGGCTGCACCGCACCGTGGCGCCGAGCATCACCGCATTGTTTGCGCCGGGCATGAACCACGAGGCGGCCTTTGAGCTGGGCATGGGCTTTACCAACATGGCCTACGCGATTCCCAATGTGCGCCTGGAAAATCCCGAAGCAGCGGCTCATACCCGTGTCGGCTGGTACCGTTCGGTGTCGAACATCCCTCACGGGTTTGCGATCCAGAGCTTTGTCGATGAGTTGGCCCACAAGGCTGGCCAGGATCCGCTGCAGTACCAGCTCAAGTTGCTCGGGCCGGACCGTCAGATTGATCCCAAGACCTTGAGCGATGAGTGGAACTACGGCGAATCCCCCGAGCGCTACCCGATCGACACCGCACGCCTGCGCGGCGTGCTGGAGACCGCGGCCAAGGCGGCCGGCTGGGGGCGCACGTTGCCCAAGGGGCGTGGCCTGGGCTTGGCGGTGCACTACAGCTTTGTGACGTACGTGGCGGCCGTGATCGAGGTTGAGGTCAAGGGTGATGGCACGCTGATCGTGCACAAGGCCGATATTGCCGTGGATTGCGGCCCGCAGATCAACCCGGAGCGCATCCGCTCGCAGTTTGAAGGCGCGTGTGTGATGGGTCTGGGCAACGCGGTGCTGGGCGAGATCAGCTTCAAGGATGGCAAGGTCCAGCAGGACAACTTCCATATGTACGAGGTGGCGCGCATGTCGCTGGCGCCCAAGGAAGTGGCGGTGCACTTGGTGACGCCCAAAGGCGAGGTGCCGTTGGGCGGCGTTGGTGAGCCCGGCGTGCCGCCGATTGCGCCGGCGCTGTGCAATGCGATCTTTGCCGCCACCGGCAAGCGTATCCGCAACCTGCCGGTACGTTACCAGTTGCAGGGCTGGCAAGAGGCGAAGGCCTGATGGACAGCGTGGATCTGAATGTCTTGCGCAGCGTGCTGGAGTGGCGCCGCGCCGGGCAACAGGTGGTGCTGTACAGCGTGGTGCAGACCTGGGGCAGTGCGCCGCGCCCGCCGGGGGCGATGCTGGCCCTGCGCGGCGATGGGGTGGTGATTGGCTCGGTGTCGGGCGGTTGCATCGAGGACGACCTTATTGCGCGCCTGCAGGACGGTCGGCTGGCGGATGACGGGCCACCGGTGCAACTGGTGACCTACGGCGTGACCCGCGACGAGGCCGCCCGATTCGGGCTGCCGTGTGGCGGCACGTTGCGCCTGACTGAAGAGCGGGTGGTGGAGTGGGCCTGGGTGGCTGAGCTGCTGGCGCGTTGCGAGGCTCATCAGATCGTCGCGCGGGAGCTGGACCTGGCGACCGGTGAAGTCACCCTGAGCGATGCCAGCAAGACGGATGTGGTGAGCTTTGACGGCCAACGCTTGCGTGCCATTTATGGCCCGCGCTGGCGCCTGTTGTTGATCGGTGCCGGGCAACTGTCGCGTTATGTCGCCGAGATGGCGCGGCTGCTGGACTTTGATGTGCTGATCTGTGACCCGCGTGAAGAGTTTGTCTACGGTTGGGAGGAACAGCAGGGTCGCTTCGTGCCGGGAATGCCGGATGAAGCGGTGCTGAATATCCAGACCGATGAACGCACCGCGATTGTCTGTCTGACCCATGACCCGCGTCTGGATGACATGGCCTTGCTCACGGCATTGAATTCCAGGGCGTTCTACATTGGCGCGCTGGGGTCGCGGGTTAACAGCCAGAAACGTCGGGAAAACCTGGCGCAGCTCGGCCTGTCGGCGGAGGCGATTGCGCGCCTGCACGGGCCGATCGGCGTGTATATCGGCAGCCACACCCCGGCGGAAATCGCTTTGTCGCTGATGGCGGAAATTGTTGCGATCAAGAATGGCGTGGCGGCGGTGCAGAAAAAACCGTTGCCGGTGGTCGCCGAGTGACCGTAACGGCGATTGTTATGGCCGCAGGGCAGGGCAGTCGTTTTCGTGCCGAGGCGGGGGCGGGCAAGGATAAATTACTGGCCGATTGCATCGGCCGGGATGGTGTGACGCGGCCCGTCATCGAGCAGGTGCTTGCGAATTTGCCAGCGTGCGTGGCACGGCGTCTGTTGGTGACGTCGCCCGAACGAACGGAGGTCATTCGCCTGGCCAAGGCCTATGGCTGTGAGGTCTTGCTGCTGCACTCGGCCGGCATGGGCGAGAGTATCGCTGCAGCAGTGGCAGCCAGTGGTTCGGCAGGCGGATGGCTGGTGGTGCTGGGGGACATGCCGTTCATTCAGTCGTCGACTATCGAGCAGGTGGTCGAGAGGCTGCAAGCGGATAGCATCCACGTCCCGGTGCAGGCGGGGCAGTATGGTCACCCCGTGGCGTTTGGTCGTGCGTTCGGGCCGGGGTTGACGGCGTTGGCGGGTGATCGCGGCGCTCGGTCGCTGTTTGCCGCTGGCGCTGTCAGGGAGATCCTAGTGGATGATCCTGGCGTGTTGTGGGATGTCGACTTGCCCTCCCTCTTGAGCTACACCCTCACCTCCTGAACTGCCCTCCAGGTCCTGAATTGTCCCCGACCCTGTAGGAGGGCGGGGGGGGGGGGGGGGGGGGGGGGGGGGGGGGGGGGGGGGGGGGGGGGGGGGGGGGGGGGGGGGGGGGGGGGGGGGG
>NZ_JBWKPU010000037.1:0-69174 GCF_059418405.1 Pseudomonas sp. GW821-FHT09A09 | reverse complement strand
CCCCCCCCCCCCCCCTCCCCCCCCCCCCTTCCCCCCCCCCCCCCCCCCCCCCCCCCCCCCCCCCCCCCCCCCCCCCCGGGCTCCTACAGGGTGGGGGTATCAGACAAAGAGGTGGTCTGATCAGCCTGCCAGGCCGACGAACATGTCCTGCACGTCGTCATGGTTGTCCAGGCCTTCCAGGAAGGCTTCAACTTCAGCCATCTGCTCGTCGGTCAGGCCGCTCACCGGGTTCTTGGAGATGTAGCCCAACTTGGCCGACAGCACGGTAAAGCCCTGCTCCGGCAGCGCTTTCTGCACGGCGTCGAGGTCAGTGGTCTCGGTGATGAACAGGGTGGTGCCCTCTTCTTCACCGTCTTCAAAATCCTGGGCGCCGGCTTCGATGGCGGCCATTTCCGGGTCGGCGTCCGGGGTGTCCGGCGAGGCTTCGATCAGGCCGACGTGGTTGAAGTCCCAGGCCACGGAGCCGGACGCGCCGAGTTGGCCCTTACGGAAGGCCACGCGGATTTCCGCCACGGTGCGGTTGATGTTGTCGGTCACGCACTCAACGATCAGCGGTACCTGGTGCGGGGCAAACCCTTCGTAGGTCACGCGGTGGTACTGCACGGTTTCACCCAGCAGGCCGGCGCCTTTCTTGATGGCGCGGTCCAGGGTTTCCTTGGGCATCGAGGCCTTCTTGGCCTGCTCCACCACCAGACGCAGGTGGGCGTTGGTGGCGGTGTCGGCGCCGTTGCGGGCGGCGATGGTGATTTCTTTCACCAGCTTGCCAAAGATCTTGCCCTTGGCATTGGCTGCCGCTTCTTTATGTTTGACTTTCCACTGTGCGCCCATGACTCACTCTCTTTTCGTCCATCGCGCCCAAACGTCTACTGGCCGGCGCTTTGGGGGCAGAGTTTATAGCGCAAAAACCCATCGTTCCACCAAAAACCGTCAGGGCGCCAGCTCGAAAAACGCCTGGATCAGACGCAACGATCGACGCCGCTCCATGCAGCCAAGCATGTGCCGGTTCACCAGCCCCTCGCCCTGCAGCGCAACCGCACGCACCCTCGGGTCCTGGCTGACCTCCATCGACGACACCACCCCCACCCCCAGTTCGGCGGCGACGGCCTCGGTCACCGCTTCACGGCTGTCCAGCTCCAGCAACACCTTGGGCTGCACCGCGGCCGCCAGGCAGGCGTTGTCGAAAGTGCGCCGGGTGATGGAGCTGGGTTCACGCAGCACCATGATCACCTCGTTCAACTGCTCCAGGCGAATGCCCGCCTTTTCGACCGTCCACGGGTGCCCGGCCGGCACCAGGGCGCAGATCCGCGACTCGCTCAACGGCTGCAGGTGCAAGCCAGTGCGCGGCTCCACTTCGGTGAGCACGGCCACATCGGCATGCTCGGACAACAGCGCCGCCAGGGTTTCCTGGGCGTTGCCCAGGCGCAGGTTGACGGTGATGCCGGGGTAGCGCGCACGCAGGCTGGCGATCATCGGCATCACCAGGTGCGGGCCATCGGCGGCCACTTCCAGGCGCCCGGTGAGCAGTTGTCGGTTGGCCTCCAGCAGCGTCTGTGCCTCGTCCACCAACCCAAAGATCGCCCGGGTGATGGCCGCCAGGCGCGTGCCCTCCTCGGTCAACTCCACGCGACGGGCAGTGCGGCGCAGCAGCGGGATCTGGTAGTACTCCTCCAGGGCCTTGATATGCCCGGTCACCGCCGGCTGGCTGATAAACAGCCGCGCTGCCGCACGGGTAAAGCTGCCCTCGCGGGCCACGGCATCGAATGCACGCAATTGGAACAGGTTCATAGCTATCGGCCTCACTGATAGCTCGCATAACAACAAACAATTTGATTGATAACAAGCCAAACTGCAATTTAGGCGCCGTAGATTCAACCCCCGATGCTTTGCGAGGACTTGAGATGACCACTGCCGCGCCGATCCTGCTGACTCCCGGCCCCCTGACCACCTCGAACCGCACACGCCAGGCGATGATGGTGGACTGGGGTTCATGGGACGACCGTTTCAACGTGCTCACCGCCAGCGTCTGCGCCCAACTGCTGGCGATTCTTCACGCCGAAGCCAGCCACCATTGCGTGCCGTTGCAAGGCAGTGGCACCTTCGCCGTTGAAGCCGCCATCGGCACCCTGGTACCGCGCAACGGCAAGGTGCTGGTGCTGATCAATGGCGCGTACGGCAAGCGCCTGGCGAAGATCTGCGAAGTGCTCGGTCGCGACTTCAGCACCTTTGAAACCGCCGAAGACGAACCCACCACCGCCGCCGACGTCGAGCGCCTGTTGCTCGCCGACCACAGCATCACCCACGTTGCGCTGATCCACTGCGAAACCAGCACGGGCATCCTCAACCCGCTGCCGGAAATCGCCCAGGTCGTGAAACAGCACGGCAAGCGCTTGATCATCGACGCCATGAGTTCCTTCGGCGCGCTGGCCATCGACGCCCGCCACGTGCCGTTCGACGCCTTGATCGCCGCCTCGGGCAAGTGCCTGGAAGGTGTGCCGGGCATGGGTTTTGTCTTCGCCGACAAGCAGGCGCTGGCCGTCGCCGAGGGCAACTGTCACTCCCTGGCGATGGACCTGTTCGACCAACACGCCTACATGGCCAAGACCGGTCAGTGGCGGTTCACCCCACCGACCCACGTGGTCGCGGCCCTGCACGAAGCCTTGCTGCAATACCACGAAGAAGGCGGCCTGCCCGCGCGGCACCAGCGGTATGCGAGTAACTGCCAGGCGTTGCTGGACGGCATGGCCGAGCTGGGCTTGCGCAGCTTCCTGCCGGCCGCAATCCAGGCGCCGATCATCGTCACCTTCCACGCCCCCAAAGACCCGCGTTATCAGTTCAAGGACTTCTACGAACGGGTCAAGGCCAAGGGATTCATCCTTTACCCGGGCAAATTGACCCAGGTGGACACCTTCCGCGTGGGCTGCATCGGGCATGTGGATGCGGCCGGGATGCGGGCTGCCGTGGCGGCGATCGCGCAGGCACTGCAAGACATGAACGTGCTCGAACCTGTAGGAGCCGGCTTGCCGGCGATCACAGGCGACGCGGTCCATCTGTAAAACCTCATTTTCGTTCATCGCTGGCAAGCCAGCTCCTACAGGATTTGTGTATGAACTATCAAAACCCCAACACCCTCCAGGCCGTCATTCTTGACTGGGCCGGCACCGTGGTCGACTTCGGTTCGTTCGCGCCCACCCAGATCTTTGTCGAAGCCTTCGCCGAGTTCGGCGTGCAGGTCTCCATCGAAGAAGCCCGTGGCCCGATGGGCATGGGCAAGTGGGACCACATCCGCACGCTCTGCGATCAGCCGCAGGTTGCCGAGCGCTACCGCCAAGCATTTGGCCGCACGCCGACCGACGATGATGTGACCGCCATCTACCAGCGCTTCATGCCGCTGCAGATCGAGAAAATCGCCGAGCACTCGGCCCTGATCCCCGGCGCCCTGGACACCATTGCGCGCCTGCGGGTGCAAGGCATCAAGGTGGGTAGCTGCTCCGGCTACCCGAAGCAAGTGATGGACAAGGTCGTCGCCCTGGCCGCCACCAACGGCTACATCGCCGACCATGTGGTGGCTACCGACGAAGTGCCCAACGGTCGCCCTTGGCCGGCCCAGGCACTGGCCAACGTGATTGCCCTGGGCATCGATGATGTGGCGGCGTGCGTCAAGGTTGACGACACCGTGCCAGGCATTCTCGAAGGTCGCCGCGCCGGCATGTGGACCGTGGCCCTGACCTGCTCCGGCAACGCCCTGGGTCTGACTTACGAGCAGTTCCGTGCCCTGGATGCGGCCACCCTGGCCAGCGAGCGCAAGCGCATCGAAGCGCTGTTCGAAGGCTCGCGCCCGCACTACCTGATCGACACCCTCAACGACTTGCCGGCGGTCATCACCGATATCAACAAACGCCTGGCCCGCGGTGAAATGCCGCAAAGCCACTGATAGAGGTCAAAACAACGGCATTCACGCCAGGCAAACCGCTCAAAACCGGCATACAGTTAAAGAACTCCGCCGCCCTAGAGCGGAGGTTTGCCCTGATGAGTGAGGAACCCAGCGATGCCGTGGAAAAACTCCGATACGCGCTACAGCACCATGTCGATCGCGCTGCACTGGTTGATGGTGGTGCTGCTGGCGGTGGTCTACGCCTGCATTGAGTTACGCGGCCAATTCCCCAAAGGCAGTGGCGGGCGAACGTTGATCGTTGAAATGCACTTCATGTTCGGTCTCACCGTGTTTGTGCTGGTGTGGCTGCGCCTGTTTGCCCGCAGCCTGGGGGTTGCGCCGAAGATCGTACCGGCACCGCCACAATGGCAGAGCTTATTGGCCACCCTGATGCATTTTGCGCTGTATGCCTTGATGATCGGCATGCCGATTGCCGGCTGGCTGATCGTCAGCGCCGAGGGGCATTCGGTGATGTTCTATGGCATAGAGTTGCCACCGCTGATCGCCGAGAACAAGGCCCTGGCCAAGCAGATCGAAGGCTGGCACGTGCTCTTCGGCAAGATCGGCTACTGGCTGATCGGGCTGCATGCCCTGGCGGGTATCTTTCATCATTATGTGCTGCGCGATAACACTGCCTTGAGAATGATGCCAGGTGGGAGCGGGCTTGCTCGCGAAGGCAGCGGAACAACCACCAAAACAGTTGACTGATAGACCGCATTCGCGAGCAAGCCCGCTCCCACAGGGGATCTGCGCTAGGCTGCAAAGCCCCGGCGGCCTTGCAGGCCACCGGTGTGCACGAAGATAAGGCGGGTGCCGGGGCTGAAGCGACCGGCTTCGATCTGTTGCTTCAACGCCAACAACGCCTTGCCAGTGTAGAGCGGCTCCAGCGGCAGGCCGCAGGCGCGTTCGGTGGTATCGATGAAGTCGAGCAGCAGCGGGTCGACCTTGGCAAAGCCTCCTCGGCTGGCGTCCAACAGCTCATAACCACCCCGCACGATGGCGTCGACATTCTGGGCGACACCGTGATCATCGGGCACGGCCATGGCGCCGTATACCAGGTGCGCACCAGCCTCCGCCAGTGCCAACCCCGCCAACGTGGTGCCGGTACCCGCTGCCAGCCACCAGGCGTCGTAATCGTCCCAGCCGAGCGCCGCCAATTGCCCGCGCACCTGCTCAACCAGCACCGCGCACCCCGCTGCACCCGCCTGCCCACCGCCGCCTTCGGGCACGGGGTGAAAATCCGGGTACTGCTCCTGCCAAGGCGCCCAGAAACCCGGCGCATGGCGCGCGCGATAACCGCCATAACCGAGCCAATGCAATTGCATGCCGAACGTTTTCAGGTCGAGAACCGTGGGAGTGTCTTGCGGGTGGCCGCGCAGCAGGCCGACGGTGGGAAACCCAAAGCGTTTCCCCGCCGCCGCCACGGCGTGCAGATGATTGGAGTAAGCGCCGCCCAGGCTGATAAGCCCGCTGGCGGCTTGCGCCTGGGCCAGGTGCCCCGTGAGCTTGAACCACTTGTTGCCGCTGATCAGCGGGTCGATACGGTCCAGGCGCAGCACCGCCAACTCGACACCTTTCAGCCAGTCCAACGGCAAAGGTTCAAGGGGTGCCTGGGGAAGCCAATCGAACGGGCCCATCGGCAAATATCTGCATGAAAAAAGGGACGGTAGTCTAACACCGTCCCTTTTCCGCTTTTACAGCTCGGCGGCGAGGCGCGAGCCCTGGTTGATGGCGCGCTTGGCGTCCAGCTCGGCGGCCACGTCGGCACCGCCGATCAGGTGCACATTCTGGCCGGCGGCGACCAGGCCGTCCTGCAGCTCACGCAGCGGGTCCTGGCCGGCGCAGATGATGATGTTGTCCACCGCCAGCACCTGGGGCTCGCCCTCGGCACCGATGCGGATGTGCAGGCCTTCGTCGTCGATCTTCAGGTATTCGACACTGTTGAGCATCTGCACCTGTTTGTTCTTGAGGCCGGTGCGATGAATCCAGCCGGTGGTCTTGCCCAGGCCGTCGCCCACCTTGGAGGTCTTGCGTTGCAGCAGGAACACTTCTCGCGCCGGTGCGTGCGGCTGCGGCTTGATGCCGGCCACGCCGCCACGAGCCTGCAGCTGGGTGTCGATGCCCCACTCTTTCCAGAACGCGTCACGGTCCAGGCTGGTAGAGACGCCCTGATGCACGAGGAATTCCGACACGTCAAAACCGATACCGCCAGCACCGATCACGGCCACGCGCTTGCCCACGGGCTTGCGCTCCAGGATCACGTCCAGGTAGCTCAACACCTTGGCGTTCTCGATACCCGGGATCGCCGGCGTGCGCGGGGCAATACCGGTGGCCAGGATGATTTCGTCATAGCCGCCGGCCGCCAATTGCGCCACATCCACGCGGGTGTTTAGGCACAGCTCGACGTGGGTGGTCTGCAACTTGCGCTTGAAATACCGCAGGGTTTCAAAGAACTCTTCCTTGCCCGGCACGCGCTTGGCGATGTTGAACTGGCCGCCGATTTCGCTGGCCGAATCGAACAACGTCACCTGGTGGCCACGCTCCGCCGCTACCGTGGCTGCCGCCAAGCCCGCAGGCCCAGCGCCGACCACCGCGATTTTCTTGATCTGCTTGACCGGCAGGTAGTTCAGCTCGGTTTCGTAGCACGCCCTCGGGTTGACCAGGCAAGTGGTCAGCTTGCCGCCGAAGGTGTGGTCCAGGCAGGCCTGGTTGCAGCCGATGCACGTGTTGATTTCATCGGCACGTCCGGCCGCCGCCTTGTTGACGAACTCCGGGTCGGCGAGGAACGGCCGCGCCATGGACACCATGTCGGCGTCGCCCTCGGCCAGGATCTGCTCGGCGATTTCCGGGGTGTTGATGCGGTTGGTGGTGATCAACGGGATCTGCACCGCACCGCGCAACTTGGCGGTGACTTTGCTGAACGCGCCACGCGGCACCTTGGTGGCGATGGTCGGGATTCGCGCTTCGTGCCAGCCGATACCGGTGTTGATGATCGTCGCGCCCGCGCCCTCGATGGCCTTGGCCAACTGCACAATCTCTTCCCAGGTGCTGCCACCTTCCACCAGGTCGAGCATCGACAGGCGGAAAATGATGATGAAGTTCGGGCCCACGGCCTCGCGCACACGGCGCACGATTTCCACCGCCAGGCGCATGCGGTTTTCGTAGCTGCCGCCCCAACGGTCGGTGCGATGGTTGGTGTGGGCGGCGAGGAACTGGTTAATGAAGTAGCCTTCGGAGCCCATGATTTCGACGCCGTCGTACTCGGCCACCTGGGCCAGCAACGAGCAGGTGACGAAATCCTGGATCTGCTTCTCGATGCCCTCCTCGTCCAGCTCCTTGGGCTTGAACGGGTTGATCGGCGCCTGGATCGCGCTCGGCGCCACCTGCTTGGGGCTGTAGGCATAACGGCCGGCGTGGAGGATCTGCATGCAGATCTTGCCGCCCGCCTCGTGCACCGCTTGGGTCACGATCTTGTGCTTCTGTGCTTCTTCGTCGGTGGTGAGCTTGGCCGCACCGGCGTACACACCGCCTTCATCGTTCGGGCCAATGCCACCGGTGACCATCAGGCCGACACCGCCACGGGCGCGCTCGGCAAAGTAGGCGGCCATGCGTTCGAAACCACCGGGTTTTTCTTCCAGGCCGGTGTGCATCGAGCCCATCAGGGTACGGTTGCGCAGGGTGGTGAAACCCAGGTCCAACGGGGCCAACAGGTGCGGGTAGGCAGCAGCGCTCATGGTACAGCTCCACAACGGATCATCACGGGACGTGACAGGCTCGAATGGCCTGCCATCGGTTTATGTCCCACAGACTAAGAGGCGCTGGACGACGGCTCAATGACCGAAACTCACAAGTTATTGATCCAAATGCACAGCGCCCCTTGGCAAGCCCCGCCATGGGCCCTACCCTAGTCGGCGAACCCTATACACGGTCTGTTGTCTGTTGCCCCATGCGTAAACTTCTTGCCTTCACCGTCACCATGGCCCTGGTTGCCGCCGTCGCCGCGTATCTGGTCTGGACCCAGGAGCGCCCCGTGGCGCATTACCTGTCGGACCTGCGCATTACCCTGGCCGTCAACGAAGGCCTGCCGGCCGATCGGGGCAACTTGCTGGGTATCCAGCCGGAGCTGTTCCCGGCCGACTACCAGAGCCTTGAACGCCTGCACCTGAAGCTCGCGGCCTATCTGCAAAAGGCCCGGGACCAGGGGTTGATCAATCAGAAAACCATCGTGGTGCTGCCCGAGCACATCGGCACCTGGCTGATGCTCAGCGGCGAGAAAAACGAGCTGTACCAGGCCACCCACCTTAAAGATGCAATGAACTGGCTGTCGGCCAGCAACCCGTTCCTGTTTGCCCGTGCCTGGATCGGCGCCACCGGCGATAACCGTACCGACGACGCCTACTTGCGCATGAAAGCCAAGGGCATGGCCCGCGACTACCAGGCGCTGTTCGGCGGCCTGGCCAAAGAATTTGGTGTGACCCTGGTGGCGGGCTCCATCGCCCTGCCCAACCCGAGCGTTCAAGACGGCCAACTGCATGTGGGCCACGGCGCGCTGTACAACGCCAGCCTGGTGTTCGGTACCAACGGCCTGCCCGTTGGCCAGCCGCAGCGCCAGTTCTACCCGATCTACGACGAGCGCGGGTTTATCGAACCGGGAGATGAAAACATCGTCAGCGTGGTGGATACCCCGGCCGGTCGCCTGGGCGTGTTGATTGGCAGCGACAGCTGGTACCCGGACAACTACCGCAAACTCAATGAGCAAGGCGCACAATTGGTGGCAGTGCCGGCGTTCGTCACCGGCCGCGACACCTGGGATCGCCCGTGGCGCGGCTTTAAAAGTGTCTCGACGCCGACTGAAATCAGCCTCAAGCCCGAAGAACTCAGCGAAGGCGAAGCGTGGCGCCGCCTGACCCTGATCAGCCAACAGCCGGTCAGCCAAGCCACCGCCGGCATGAGCGTGTTCCTGCGCGGGCAGTTCTGGGATTTGGGCACTGCCGGCCACAGTTTCCTCAGCAGCAACGGGCAAGTCACCGCCGACAGCGGCACCCGTGGCGCACGCTTGTTGAATATCTGGTTGTGACACCGTGAAGCCCGTACGCCTGGGGGATCTGTCGGTCGGCTTCGTGCAAGCGCTGGCCGATGCCATCCACAGCCATGGCCTGGACCCGCAACCGCTGCTGCTGCAATACGGCCTCGACCCGGCGCGTCTCGCCGAAGCCGGTGCGCGGTTGTCGATCCCGCGCTACATGCGCCTGGGCCACGCGGCTATCCAGCTCACCGGCGCGCCCAGCCTGGGCTTGCGCATGGGCCAGCTCAGCCGCCTGAGCCAGGCTGGCCTCGCGGGTGTGACGGCCGCCCAGGCGCCCAACGTGCGGGAAGCGGCGCGCACCCTGACCCGTTTCGAAGCGTTGTACGGTTCCAACTATCGCGGGCAGTCGAGCTTTCATGAGGACGCCGAAGGCGCCTGGCTGCGCTTCTATTCCATCAGCCCCTACAACGCCTACAACCGCTTTGTGGTGGACTCGATCATCGCCGGCTGGCTGCACCAATTGTCGAGCCTGGCCCAGCAGCCGGTGCAGGCACAACGCATTGATATCGAGTTCGAAGCGCCGGACTACAGCGAAGACTACAGCGTGCTGGGCGATGGCCCGTTGCACTTTGGCGCCGAGGCCAACCAACTGCGCTTAAGCCAGCACACCCTGGCCCTGCGCAATCCCCAGCACTGCCCCAGTACCTGGCAGATGCTGCTGCAATTATGTGAACGGGAATTGGAGCAGTTGACCCGCACCCGCAGCCTGCGCGAGCGCATTACCCGGTTGCTCGGGCCGATGCTCAATGGCGGCCGGGAACCCGACCTGGAAGAAGTGGCGGCACGCTTGAAGCTGCCAACCTGGACGCTGCGCCGCAAACTGGCCGAAGAAGGCACTCAGTTTCGCGCGATTCTCAACGATACCCGCCGCGATTTGGCCATGACCTACATTCGCGACACGGAACTGGCGTTCGGCGAGATCGCCTACTTGCTCGGTTTTGCCTCGGCCCAGGCATTTCAACGGGCGTTCAGGCGGTGGAACAACCAGACCCCAGGGGAATTTCGCCGCAGTCAGCGGCATTCCGCCTGAAGTCGGTCTTACAGCTCGGTGGCGTCGTCGGCTGGATCCAGTGGATCCATTTCAAACGCGTGGTACTCCAGCAGCTCTTCTTGGTAATCGTCCATGGTGGACTCCTTTTCAGGTAGAAAGCGGTTGCAGATAAATGACCTGCAAACCCAGCCTAAAGTGCCGTGATGACGAAAAAATGTCGACGCCATGACGTTCCTGCACTTGCAGAATAAACGTAGCAGCGTTGCGACGATTTAGCACCTCGGATTTGAGCGACTTTTGCAATCATTGCAATTGCAATTATACGAATATTTCCATTAGGGTATGGGCTTTCGCCATCAGGGGGCTCGACCCATGCCCGCTTCAACCGCGCTTTCGGCGCTGCTCTGCATCGATGCATTGAAGGCTGCCGGGCAGCCGCGCTGCTCACCGCTGTCTACCGTCATGGCGATGGCCCATACGTTGGAGTCCAGCCGTCATGCCTGGGTGATTCGCGGCCAGTCACACTCGCGCCGTGCAAACAGTTGGCCGGTTTGGTTCGCACGCAACACCGCGGAAAAGCCGCTGTTGTACCTGCACAGTGCAGCGTCTTCTGCGCAATTGTGTGCACTCTCGGACCAGACGGCGCGACGCGGCATCCTGTGCAATAGCATCGAGAACCAACCCTCGACCTGGCCCAAAGGCGCACAACCTTCACTGCCGTTGTGGCTCGCCACCCATCCCCACTGCACCCCGTATGACCCGGCTTGCGCAGAAGAAGCCCGCGCGATTGTGCTCGAAGGTCTGCGCCGGCTGTATGTCGACGGCATGCCCGGTTTTTATTACCTGACGCTGCATGACCATGAGAACCCCATGCCGCTCAATACCCGGCAGCGCAAGCACGCACTCAAGGGGATGTACCGGATCACGCCTGACGGCCCGGCCGATGTGCGACTGCTCGGCGCCGGCCGGGCACTGGAAGCGGTGATGCACGCTGCGCAATTGCTGGAACAGGACTGGAATATTTCAGCCCAGGTGTGGAGTTGCCCTAGCTATACCCGCCTGGCCCGTGAAGCGGCGGCGGCCGAACGGTGGGACCGCTTGCACCCCACAGCGCCCAGGCAAGGCTGCCATCTGCACGATTGCCTGGGCGACAGCCAAGCGCCCGTGATTGCCGTGACCGGCTACCCGCAGGCGATTGTCGATCAGTTGGCGGGGTATGTGAGTGCCAGGTTTGTCGCACTGGGTGCGGGGACGGTGCAGGCGTCAGCGCCGAGCCGGTATTGGATCGTGGTGTCGGCGCTCAAAGCGCTGGCGGATGAAGGGTGTATTGATCTTCATCAGGTGGAAACAGCGATGGCCCTGTACCCACTCGAATGAACTGGAGTGCGATTAATTGTGGGAGCTGGCTTGCCTGCGATAGCGGTGCATCAGCCAAGAATGTGTTGACTAACAGTCCGCTATCGCAGGCAAGCCAGCTCCCACAATGGATCTCCACAGAGGTCAGGGTTTGCGTCGGATGCGGGGCTGTATACCCGCCTCCATCGCCAATCCCGCCGTGCGCTCCAGGGTGTCGGCAAACAATTGGCGCTGCTCCGGCTCGATCTGCGAGAGGAACAGCTCATCCACTGTGCTTTCGTAGATCTTCCACATCTTTTTGCGCAACACCCGGCCCGCGTCGGTGATCGAGGCAAACGCCGCACGGCCATCACCCTCGGAACGCGAACGCACCACCAGGCCGTCCTTTTCCAGGCGGTCTACCAACCGGGTCAGGTTGTAGCGCTCGATCGCCAGCACATCGGCCAACTCGTGCATGCGGCGGGTGCCGTCGGGGCCGCTTTCCAGGCCCCACAAGGCGTCATACCAGGCATAGGGCGGCAGGTCCGCCTCGGCCAGGCGGCGTTCAATTTCACGGATGACCGTCCTGTGGGCCCTGACAAAACGGAACCAGACATCAGGCTCTTTCGACGACATGCAACACCATCCGGGGGTTTTCAAGAAGGTTGCAATAGTACCTCATCCCACGCTAGATTCTGGCATGTAGTTGCAATTGCAATTACTTTTGCAGCGCTCCCACAAAGAGCCTGCCGCTTGAAATCTGCCTACCCTGGAGCCGCACATGACCACGAATCACGCAGTAAGACCGGACAACGATCCGCAGGAAACCCGCGAATGGCTGGAGTCCATCGAATCGGTGCTGTCCACCGAAGGCCGCCCCCGCGCGCACTACCTGATTGATCAGTTGCTGGATTTCGACGTAGCGCGGCATGGCGACTTCCACGGGCGGGTGACCACACCCTACGTCAACACCCTCCCGCTCGAACGCCAGCTGCCCTACCCCGGTAACCTGTCCATCGAACGCCGTACCAACGCGTTTATCCGCTGGAACGCCATGGCCATGGTGCTGCGCGCCGGCAAACACTCAGGCGTGGGTGGGCATATCGCGACCTACGCGTCAGCCGCCGTGCTGTACGACGTAGGTTTTGACCACTTTTTCCGTGGTCGTACTGACACTTTCGACGGCGACCTGGTGTACATCCAGGGCCACTCATCCCCAGGCATTTACGGTCGCGCCTACCTCGAGGGCCGCATCAGCGAAGCCCAACTGGACAACTTCCGCCGCGAAGCCAGTGGCGAGGGCTTGTCGTCCTACCCTCACCCTCGGCTGATGCCGGACTTCTGGCAATTCCCCACTGTGTCCATGGGCCTGGGGCCGATCACCGCGGCCTACCAGGCGCGCTTTATGCGCTACCTGGAACTGCGCGCACTCAAGCAGCACCAAGGGCGCAAGGTGTGGGCCTTCCTCGGTGATGGTGAAATGGACCAGCCGGAATCCCTGGCCGCCATCTCCCTGGCCGGGCGCGAGAAGCTCGACAACCTGATCTTCGTGGTCAACTGCAACCTGCAACGCCTGGACGGCCCGGTACGCGGCAATGCCAAGGTGATCCAGGAGTTCGAAAGCCTGTACCGCGCCGCCGGCTGGAATGTGATCAAGGTGATCTGGGGCGGCGGTTGGGATGCGCTGCTGGAAAAGGACAAGAGCGGCCTGCTGCGCCAACGCATGATGGAGTGCGTCGACGGCGATTATCAGAACTACAAGTCGCAGAACGGCGCCTACGTGCGCGAACATTTCTTCGGCAAATACCCGGAGTTGCTGGCACTGGTCGCCGATATGTCCGACGACGATATCTGGAAACTCTCACGGGGCGGGCATGACCCGGACAAGGTCTACAACGCCTACGCGGCCGCCATGCGCCACAAAGGCCAGCCGACGGTGATCCTGGCGAAGACAGTCAAGGGCTTCGGCATGGGCGAAGCCGGCGAAGGCCAGAACATCAACCATCAGCTCAAGAAGATGGGCGCCGACGCCGTCAGGGCCTTTCGCGATCGCTTCGACCTGGACGTGGCCGACGACCAGCTCGACCAGATTCCCTACCTCAAGCCAGCGCCCGACAGCGAAGAGGCGCGCTACTTCGCGGCACGCCGCCAGGCGTTGGGCGGCTACGTACCGGCGCGTCACAGCGCGGTCGAGCCGTTGCAGATTCCCGAACTGAGCGCTTTCGCCACCCAGCTCAAGGACACCGGCGAGCGCGCGATCTCCACCACCATGGCGTTTGTGCGCATCCTCGGCACTCTGCTCAAGGACCCGAACCTGGGCAAGCTGATCGTGCCCATCGTGCCGGACGAATCGCGCACCTTCGGCATGGAAAGCCTGTTCCGCCAGATCGGCATCCATTCTGCCGTCGGTCAGCTCTACACCCCACAAGACGCCGGGCAACTGAGCTACTACAAAGAGAGCAAAGACGGGCAGATCATGCAGGAAGGCCTGAATGAGTCAGGCGCCATTTCTTCCTGGATTGCGGCCAGTACGTCCTACAGCAACCACGGCCTGATGACCGTGCCGTTCTACATTTTCTATTCGATGTTCGGCTTTCAACGCGTCGGCGACCTGGCCTGGGCGGCCGGCGATGCACGGGCCCGTGGCTTCCTGCTGGGCGCCACGGCCGGGCGTACCACGCTGATGGGCGAAGGCTTGCAGCATGACGACGGCCACAGCCATATCCTGTCGTCGGTGATTCCGTGTTGCGTGTCGTATGACCCGACCTTTGCCTACGAGCTGGCGGTGATCATTCGCGAAGGCATGCGGCGCATGTATGTCGAGCAGGAGGACATTTACTACTACATCACCCTGCTCAACGAGAACTACCCACACCCGGCCATGCCCGAAGGTGTCGAGGAAGGGATTCTCAAGGGTATGTACCGGCTAACGGCCAGCGAACAGCCACAGGTGCAGTTGATGGGCAGCGGTTCGATTCTGCGGGAGGTGATCGCCGCCGCCGAATTGCTCGATAAGGATTTTGCCGTACGCAGCAACGTGTGGAGTGTGACCAGCCTCACCGAGTTACGCCGTGACGGGCACCAGGTGGAACGCTGGAACCTGCTGCACCCGCACAGCGATCCGCGCGTGAGTTACGTGGAGCAGTGCCTGGCCGACCAGGCTGGGCCGGTGGTGGTGGCGACTGACTACATGAAGTTGTTCGCTGACCAGATTCGCCCGTTCGTCAGCGGCCGCCGGTTTGTGGCGCTGGGCACCGACGGTTTCGGGCAATCGGACACACGGGAAACCTTGCGTGCGTTCTTTGAAGTGGACCGGCACTTCATCGTGCTGGCGGCGCTGAAGGCGCTGGCGGATGACGGCGTGATCGGCCGCGAGAAGGTCGGGGAAGCCATCAGCCGCTACGGGATCGACGTCGACAAGGCCGACCCCGTAGCGGTCTGAGTTATTGCGCAGGCGTTGGCAGGGGCGGAATCGCTTCTGTCGGCGCCGGCAGGCTTGGGTTGGTCGGCGCGGGTGCCGGTGCAGGCTCTTCGTGGGGCACAACCGGTGCCGGCTCGGCAGGCGGTACCACCGGCTCGGACGCGGCCGGTTCTTCCTTCGGCGCCTCGACCTTCTCGGCAACCGGGGCAGCCTTGGGCTCTGGTACACCCAAGTCAGCCTTGGGCTTCTCGGGAATATGTTCGGCCTGCTTCACTTCCTGCGGCAGGAACACATCCACCAGTGCAAAGTAACGCTCGTAGAACTTCGGCGCGGAGACGGTCTCGCTCGCCACTTTCACCATGGAGTCATCGGTAGAACCGATCGGCATCGACACCGACCCCAACACACCGACGCCCAGGCTCGCGGAGTTGTTGACCTTCTTCAGGGCATAGCGGTCCTGCAAGGCGTTGGCAAACATCGTCGAGTGATTGTTGCCCTTGCCATCATTGGCGCACACCACGTTGAAGCTGATCTGCATGTGGGTTTCGCCAGTCTGCTGGAAGCTCTTGTTACCCACCACCAACTTCGGATCGCTGCTGGTGATGATGTAGCCCTGGCTCAACAACGCACGACGCGCCGCTTCACAGGCAGCCGCATCGCTGACCGGGTAATCACGGGAGAACGTGCCGGAGTCGTCGAAATTCTCATGTTCATAAATAGCGGTCTTGGGTGACGAGCAGCCCGCGGCGCCCGCCAGCACCAGCGCCAACCCGAGGTTACGCAAGTGAAATGATGTCGACATCGAAAATCCTGAGAAAAACAGTCCGGGCGGTATTGTGCAACAGAACGAGGCCTTGGCGCGCGGATTCCTGTCGGTAAAACGTCACAGACCTACGCACCGGTGCCTGCAGGAAAAAGCCCTGCGCACATATGATCAATAAACACGCGCAGTTTGACCGAGGCATGACGGCTGGAGGGCCAGAGCATCCAGAAACTGCCGCGATGCTCCAGGTAATCGTCCAGTACCCGCTGCAGGCGCCCGTCGGCCACGGCCTGCTTGACCATGTAGTCCGGCAGGCAGGCGATGCCCAAGCCTTCGTGTACGACATGGTTGAGTGACTCGATGGTGGTGCTGACCAACGGCGTGCGCAACACCGGTTCGGCGGCGCCGGGGTCGAGCCGCAAGGGCCAGGGCTCCAGTTTGCCCGTCGCGCAGAACTTGTGGCGCAAGCAGGCATGGCGGTTCAAATCCTGGGGCTGCTGCGGCGTGCCGCACTCGCGAAAGTAGGCCGGGGTGCCCACCAGCACCAGTTGATAATGCCCCAGATGACGGGCCATCAGCCGGGAGTCTTCGGGCTTGCCGGTGCGAATCACCGCGTCGAACCCTTCCTCGATCACGTCCACCATGCGGTCAGAGAAATCCACATCCAGTTCGATCTCCGGATAGGCGCGCATGAAATCGCTGAGTACCGGCATCAACAGGCCGCGCACTTGCGGCACGCTGATGCGCAATTTGCCGCGGGGTGTGGCGCTGGCCTCCGTGAGCTCGCGCTCGGCAGCCTCGACTTCGGCCAGGATGCGCCGCGAGCGCTCCAGGAACAACGTGCCCTCCCCGGTCAGGGTGATGCTGCGCGTGCTGCGGTGAAACAAACGCACGCCCAGGCGCTCTTCCATACGCGCGATGGTTTTGCCGATGGCCGAGGACGACACACCCAGCACACGCCCGGCGACGGTAAAACTGCGAGTCTCGGCCACCTGCACGAAGACCGAAAGGCTGCCCAGACTGTCCATGACAGGGTCCTTGATGATTGCGGACACCAGCGTCCGATAAGTTCGGAACCTTAGCCTGTTTTTCCGCTGACCACAGCCCCCTACTCTGCCGCCTTGCCTTTTGCATGGATCGAGCGCGATGACCTCACTGACCGAATCTCCCGTGACCACCCAGCGGGACACATTGCCATTGGGTGGCCTGCTCGCTTTGGCAAGCGCCGGGTTTATCACTATCCTCACCGAAGCCATGCCTGCAGGGCTGCTGCCGCAGATGGGCGAAGGCCTCGGCGTGTCACCCGCGCTCGTCGGCCAACTGGTCACGCTGTACGCCCTTGGATCACTGCTGGCGGCCATTCCGTTGACACTGCTGACCCGAAGCTGGCGACGTCGGCCATTACTGCTCGTGGCGATCGGTGGCTTTGCACTGGTCAACAGCGTAACAGCCCTTTCCAGTCACTATGGGCTGACCCTGGTCGCACGCTTTTTTGCGGGTGTATTTGCCGGCCTGCTCTGGGCACTGCTGGCCGGGTATGCCAGCCGAATGGTGGCGCCTCACCTGCAAGGCCGCGCAATCGCGGTGGCGATGCTCGGCGCCCCGTTGGCGCTGTCGCTGGGGGTGCCCGCTGGCACCTTCCTCGGCGCGGCCGTGGGCTGGCGCCTGAGCTTTGCAATCATGACCGGGCTCACGCTGGTGTTGCTGATCTGGGCGCGCCTGCAACTTCCGGACTTCGCTGGCGAGCAGGCGGGTAAACGCCTGGGGCTGCATCAGGTAGTGGCGTTGCCGGGTATTCGTCCGGTGTTGTGGGTGACCTTTACCTACGTGTTGGCCCACAACATTCTCTACACCTACATCGCCCCGCTTCTGGTGCCTGCGGGCATTGCCGCCGATGTCGACCGGGTGCTGCTGGTGTTCGGCCTCGCCGCGCTGTTGAGCATCTGGCTGGCCGGTGTGTTGATTGATCGATGGTTGCGCACATTGCTACTGATCAGTTGCGCACTGTTTGGGCTGATTGCCTTGGCGCTGGCATTCTGGATCATGCAGCCCGTGGTTATTTACCTCGCCGTGGCCTTGTGGGGCCTGGCGTTCGGCGGGCTGCCGGCTTTGCTGCAAACAGCGCTGGCCAAGTCGGCCGGCGAGTCGGCGGATGCCGCGCAATCGATGCTGGTGACCGTGTGGAACCTGGGCATTGCAGGTGGCGGCTTGGCGGGCGGTGTGTTGCTGCAGGGCTGGGGTGTCGGGGCGTTTGCCTGGGCGGTGGTGCTGCTGATGCTACTGGCCTTTGCCGGCGCGCTAAAGACTGCGCCCCAGTAACTGGCCCGGCCACCCATCCACGTCGAACGTTGAAAGCCGCTCATAGCCGCAGGATTCATAGAAGCGCACCAGATCGCCGCTCCCGCCGCCGTAGCAATCCACCCGCAAACGCTTCACGCCGGATGCGCGGGCGCGCTCATCGGCAAAGCCCATCAGTTGCCGACCAACGCCGCGCGCACGCTCATCGCGCGCGGCGATCAGCAAACGCACGTACAGCTCAGGCTCGGTTGCCGGTGGCGCATAAGGCATAGGCTCACCCAACACCAGTGCGGCAAGGATGCGGCCGTCGGGGGCTTCGACGACCCACGCATCCGGCATCGCACAGGCTTGCATGACTTGCTCGACGCGCCGAGGCGAAGCCGACCAAGGCTGCGTGCCCCACTGGCCGTCATTGCCCATGCCGACGAACCAGGCAATCACCTCGTCAAACACCTGCAACACGGCGGGAACATCCGACACCCTGGCGCGACGAATCAGCCCACCTTCTCTTCCTTGATCAAACACGCTTGATACTCCTGGTTCGGCAATAGCGAATAGCCAGTCTAGCGCACATAAAAAAGCCCCCGGTCTTTTCAGGCCGGGGGCTTCTTGTTCAGGCGTGCATCAGAACTTCTTGATGTCAGCCTTGGCTTCCAACTGCTTGCGGTACGCCGCGAAGTCTTGCTGGCCAATACGGGAGGCGAGGAAGCGGCGGTATTGCGCTTTCTCTTCGTCCGTAGGAGCAGCCGCTTCGTTGACGCCGTTCAAGCGCACGATCACCAGGCTACCGTCAGCCAGGGTCACAGTGGTGAAGGTCGGCTTGTCCTTGGCCGCAGGCTTGGGCATGCGGAACAGGGCTTGCAGCACGGCCGGGTCAATCGCTTCCTGGTTGCGGGTAGCCGCTTCGGTCACCTTCCAGGCCTGGCCGTCGATCGGCTGGTTCAGCGGGGTCTTGCCATCACGCAGGCTGGTGATCAACTCGTCAGCATGGGCCTTGGCCGCCGCGCTGGCACGCTCCTTGGTCATCTGGGTGCGGATCGCCGCAGAGACGCTTTCCAGCGGCAGTTGTGTTGGCTTCAAGTGCTCTTTGGCACGCAGCACGATGATGGTTTCCGGGTCCAGCTCGATAGCCGAACTGTTGGCACCTTCATCCAGCACTTCCGGGCTGAACGCTGCGGTCACCACGGCACGGTTGGCCGCAACACCTTCGCCACCTTCACGGCCAAAGGGCGCGGAGGTGTGCACAGTCAGTTTCAGGTCAGAAGCCGGCTGCGCCAGATCGGAGGCTTCGAATGCCGCATCTTCCAATTGCTTGGTCGCTTCGACATAACGCTGTTCAACCTGCTGGGTCTTGAGCTCGCGGGTCAGCTTGTCTTTCAGGCTGGCGAACGTTGGCACTTGCGGTGCCTCAACGCCGAGCAACTTGATCAGGTGCCAACCGAAGGAGGTGCGCACCGGTGCCGACACCTGGTCCTTGTTCAAGGCGTACAGGGCCGTTTCGAAGTCCGGGTCGTAGACGCCAGGGCCGGCGAAACCGAGGTCACCGCCATTGTTGGCCGAACCCGGGTCCTGGGAGAACTCCTTGGCCAGGGCTTCGAACTTCTCACCCTTGGCCAGGCGCGCCTGGATTTCTTCGATCTTGGCCTTGGCTTGCGCCTCGGTGACCTTGTCGTTGACTTCAATCAGGATGTGCGCGGCACGACGCTGTTCAGCGAGGTTGGCGGTTTCTTTCTGATAAGCCGCTTGCAGTTCATCGTCCTTGACGGTGACCTGGTCGAAGAAGGAAGACTTCTTCAGCTCCAGATAGTCGATGACCACCTGGTCCGGGGTCATGAACTCTTTGGCGTGCTGGTCGTAGTAAGCCTTGACCTCATCGTCGGTGAGTTTCACCGCGGCAGGGTTGGCCTTGAGATTGACGGTGGCGAAATCGCGGGTCTGTTTTTCCAGACGGGCGAAGGCAAGCACTTCGGCGTCAGTCACAAAACCACTGCCGGCGATGCCTGCGCGAACCTGGCCGATCAGCATTTCCTGGGTCATCATCTGACGGAACTGCATACGGCTGTAGCCCAGCTGACGGATCACCTGGTCAAAGCGTTCGGCGTTGAACTTGCCGTCCACCTGGAATTCCGGAGTCTGCAGGATCACTTGGTCCAGTGCCGCTTCAGAGAAGCCGAACTTGGAATCCGCAGCGCCTTGCAGCAACAGCTTGCGATCGATCAGGCCCTTGAGGGCCGCGTCGCGCAGCAGCTTTTCGTCCAGCAGGGAAGCATCGAAATCCTTGCCCAGCTGTTGCATCAGCTGACGGCGTTGCATATCGACGGCACTGCTGAGTTCGGTCTGGGTGATTTCTTCACCGTTGACCTTGGCAACGTCCTGCTTGTTGTTGGTCGAAGCCTGGAAAATGGCCTCGATACCGGTGAACGCCATCAACGCGACGATGATCCCGATAATGGTCTTGGCAATCCAGCCTTGTGAATTGTCCCTGATATTCTGCAGCATGCGTCCCCCAGAAACGGTTGAACTTCAAAAATTAGGCAACCGTGGAGCGTGGGTAGAGTCCGGATAGAAGAAAGGCGCATCCGAGGATGCGCCTTCTCGTAACTGGCGGAGCGGACGGGGGTTTGAACCCACACCCCCGGCGTGGCGACCCGATGGATACTTGGGTCAGCTGCCGCTCCGCTGCCAGGCCGGACGTTTGTCCAACCCGGGTAGGTAAGGCTTGAGCGAAGCTTAGTTAACGGCTTCTTTCAGGGCTTTACCGGCTTTGAAACCTGGTTTCTTGGCAGCAGCGATTTGCAGTGCTTTGCCAGTCTGTGGGTTACGGCCAGTGCGAGCTGGGCGGTCAGTCACAGAGAAAGTACCGAAGCCTACCAGTACCACGGAGTCGCCGGCCTTCAGAGCGCCAGTGACGGATTCGATTACTGCATCCAGCGCACGGCCAGCAGCAGCTTTCGGGATATCAGCGGATGCAGCGATAGCATCAATCAGTTCCGACTTGTTCACTCTAAGTCCCCTTATATATCTATTGAGTATGATTCTAAGTTTTTTGGTGAAAGCAAAAACCAGTGCTGAATGGCCTACAGACACTTAAGAGCCGCTTTATAACAAGGGCTCTAAAAAGCTGTCAAGGAAGCCACCAGGCTTAATCGCATTAATGCGTGCTAATTCTTTCCTTGGAATCAGACTCGCGTTTTTCGTCCTTCGCGACTATCTCCGGAGCCACATCCGGCAAGGGCTCCGGCGCGTATTGCAGCGCAATTTGCAGGACCTCGTCAATCCATTTAACCGGTTTAATCTGAAGATCCTGCTTGATGTTGTCAGGAATTTCCTTCAAGTCGCGAACATTCTCTTCCGGAATGATCACGGTCTTGATACCGCCCCGATGTGCAGCCAGCAATTTCTCTTTCAGACCACCGATCGCCAATACTTGGCCACGCAAGGTGATTTCACCGGTCATGGCCACGTCAGCGCGTACCGGAATGCCGGTCAATGCCGAGACCAGGGCCGTGCACATGCCTACGCCAGCGCTAGGGCCGTCTTTCGGGGTCGCCCCTTCCGGCATGTGGATGTGGGTGTCGTGCTTCTCGTGGAAGTCCAGGGGGATCCCCAGGCTCTTCGCGCGGCTGCGCACCACGGTCTGCGCGGCGGTAATGGATTCAACCATCACATCACCGAGGGAACCGGTCTTGATCAGTTGGCCTTTGCCAGGGATCACCGCCGCCTCGATGGTCAGCAATTCGCCGCCCACTTGGGTCCACGCCAGGCCAGTCACCTGCCCTACTTGATCCTGCTGCTCTGCCAAGCCGTAGCGGAATTTGCGCACGCCGAGGAAGTGTTCCAGCGAGTCGGCTGTCACCTTCACCGAGAAGCGTTTTTCCAGTGCGTGCTCTTTGACAGCCTTGCGGCAAATCTTCGCAATCTGGCGCTCCAGGCCCCGTACACCGGCCTCGCGGGTGTAGTAGCGCACGATGTCGCGGATGGTTTCGACCTCAAATTCAATCTCGCCTTTTTTCAGGCCATTGGCTGAAATCTGCTTGGGTGCGAGGTATTTGACGGCAATGTTGATCTTCTCGTCTTCGGTGTAGCCCGGCAGACGAATCACCTCCATCCGATCCAGCAGTGCTGGCGGGATGTTCATGGAGTTGGAGGTGCACAGGAACATCACGTCGGACAGGTCGTAGTCGACTTCCAGGTAATGGTCGTTGAAATTGTGGTTCTGCTCAGGATCGAGCACTTCCAGCAACGCCGACGCCGGATCGCCGCGCATGTCGCTGCCCATCTTGTCGATTTCATCGAGCAGGAACAGCGGGTTGCGCACGCCGACCTTTGTCATCTTTTGAATCAATCTTCCTGGCATCGAACCGATGTAAGTACGGCGATGACCACGAATTTCCGCTTCATCACGCACACCGCCAAGGGCCATGCGCACGAATTTGCGGTTGGTGGCGTTGGCAATGGACTCGGCCAGGGAGGTTTTACCCACACCAGGCGGACCCACCAGGCACAACACCGGGCCACGAATCTTCTTCACGCGCTTTTGCACGGCGAGGTATTCGAGGATGCGTTCTTTGACTTCTTCAAGGCCGTAGTGATCGGCGTCGAGGATGTCCTCGGCACGCGCCAGGTCCAGGCGAACCTTGGTCTGGGCCTTCCACGGCACCTGCACCAGCCAGTCGATGTAGGAGCGCACCACGGTGGCTTCGGCCGACATCGGCGACATTTGCTTGAGCTTGTTCAGCTCGGCGGTGGCTTTGGTCAGGGCGTCTTTGGGCAAGCCAGCGGCATCGATGCGCTTTTTCAGCTCTTCGATTTCGTTGTGGCCTTCCTCGCTATCGCCGAGTTCCTTCTGAATGGCCTTCATCTGCTCGTTCAGGTAGTACTCGCGCTGACTGCGCTCCATTTGTTTCTTCACGCGACCACGGATGCGCTTCTCAACCTGCAGCAGGTCGATTTCCGCATCCAGCAAGGCCAGCACGTGCTCGACACGGGCGGACAGGTCAATGATCTCGAGGATGTCTTGCTTCTGCTCGATCTTCAGCGCCATGTGCGCAGCCATGGTGTCGACCAGGCGGCTTGGCTCATCGATGCTGTTGAGGGAAGACAGGACTTCAGCCGGGACTTTCTTGCCCAACTGCACATACTGCTCGAACTGCGAGAGCAGGCTGCGAACAAACACTTCGGATTCGCGCTCAGGGGCTTCGACTTCGTCGATCAGCGCCACTTCGGCGCGCAGGTGGCCATCCACCTCCATGAAACGCTCTACCGCACCACGCTGCTCGCCTTCTACCAGGACCTTGACGGTGCCATCAGGCAGCTTGAGCAATTGCAGGACAGTGGCAATGGTGCCGACGCGATACAGGGCGTCTTCGCCTGGATCATCATCAGCAGGATTTTTCTGGGCCAACAGCAGGATCTGCTTGTCGCCCGTCATCGCGGCCTCGAGGGCTTCGATAGACTTCTCGCGCCCCACGAACAGCGGGATAACCATGTGCGGATAGACGACGACATCACGCAACGGCAGGAGAGGCAATTCGATGGTGGTCTTCATGATTTCGCCTCTATGACAGATGAAAAATAAGCTTGAAACCAAGATGGGGGCTGCATGCAAAAAAAACAAGCGCAATGCCAGCAGTTAAACGCATGAATACACGCGAATTAAAAACCGCCCCAAAAAACAAGGGGCCCCGAAAGGCCCCTTGCTTGCTCTGCGACTGCAAAACGCTTACGCGTCTGGCGCAGCCTTGGCAGTCGGCTCACTGTTTTCGTAGATATACAGTGGCTTGGACTTGCCTTCTATAACGCTTTCGTCGATCACCACTTTACTCACCTCGGACTGCGAGGGGATTTCGTACATGGTGTCGAGCAACACGCCTTCGAGGATCGAACGCAGGCCACGTGCACCGGTCTTGCGCTCCAGCGCCCGCTTGGCAACGGACTTGAGGGCATCGGTGCGGAACTCGAGGTCCACGCCTTCCATCTCGAACAGCTTGGCGTATTGCTTGGTCAGGGCGTTTTTCGGCTCGGTGAGGATCTGGATCAAAGCCGCCTCATCCAACTCGTCCAACGTCGCCAGGACTGGCAGACGGCCAACGAATTCCGGGATCAGACCGAACTTGACCAGATCGTCAGGCTCGACTTCACGCAGGGACTCGCCCACCTTCTTGCCTTCTTCCTTGCTGCGCACTTCGGCACTGAAGCCGATGCCACCACGGGTGGAGCGCTGCTGGATAACTTTTTCCAGACCCGAGAACGCACCGCCACAGATGAACAGGATGTTGCGCGTATCAACCTGAAGGAATTCCTGCTGCGGGTGCTTGCGGCCACCTTGAGGCGGTACGGAAGCGACCGTGCCTTCGATCAGTTTCAACAGGGCTTGCTGCACGCCTTCACCGGAAACGTCCCGGGTGATCGACGGGTTGTCGGACTTGCGCGAGATCTTGTCGATCTCGTCGATGTAGACAATACCCATCTGGGCCTTCTCTACGTCGTAGTCACACTTCTGCAGCAGTTTCTGAATGATGTTCTCGACGTCCTCACCCACGTAGCCAGCCTCGGTGAGGGTGGTGGCGTCGGCGATGGTGAACGGAACGTTCAGCAGGCGAGCGAGGGTTTCTGCAAGCAGGGTTTTACCCGAGCCTGTAGGACCGATCAGCAAGATGTTGCTCTTGCCGAGTTCAACTTCGTCGCCTTTCTTGTCACGCTGGTTCAGACGCTTGTAGTGGTTGTATACCGCTACGGCCAGAACCTTCTTTGCACGCTCTTGACCGATGACATACTGGTCAAGGATGCCGCTGATTTCTTTAGGCGAAGGCAATTTATGCGCACTGCTCTCGGCCTGGGCTTCCTGCACCTCCTCGCGGATGATGTCATTGCACAGGTCGACGCACTCGTCGCAGATAAACACCGAGGGGCCGGCAATCAATTTGCGTACTTCATGCTGGCTTTTGCCGCAGAAGGAGCAATAGAGCAGCTTGCCGTTGTCCTCGCCGTTGCGGGTGTCAGTCATTCGTTCGATCCAAATCCGATAGGCTTGCAACACAAGATGAAGGCTTATGCGGGCTTTTTCAAGCCCGCCAGTGGTCGGACATGCCGACCAGCCCTATTTTGAGCGGCTTATATTAAGCGGGGCGCTTGTCGATCACTGCGTCGATCAACCCGTATTCACGAGCCGCTTCGGCACTCATGAAGTTGTCGCGGTTGGTGTCGCGCTCGATTTCTTCCAGGGTGCGCCCGCTGTGCTTGGCCATCAGCGTGTTGAGACGCTCGCGTATGAACAGGATTTCCTTGGCGTGGATTTCGATGTCCGACGCCTGGCCCTGGAAACCGCCCAGTGGCTGGTGAATCATCACGCGCGAGTTAGGCAGGCAGAAACGCTTGCCCTCGGCACCTGCGGTCAGCAGGAATGCGCCCATGCTGCAGGCCTGGCCGATGCAGGTGGTCGACACGTTCGGCTTGATGAACTGCATGGTGTCGTAGATCGACATGCCTGCAGTGACCGAACCGCCTGGGGAGTTGATGTAGAGATGGATGTCCTTGTCCGGGTTTTCGGCTTCAAGGAACAGCAGTTGCGCACAGATCAGGTTGGCCATGTAGTCCTCTACGGGACCAACCAGAAAGATCACTCGCTCCTTGAGCAGGCGCGAGTAGATGTCGTAGGCGCGTTCGCCACGAGCGGACTGCTCTACAACCATCGGGACCAGGCCGCCAGCGGCCTGGATATCAGAGTTCTGCTGAATATAGGAATTACGGAACATGCTCTGCAGTTACTCCCAAATAGTCATGTCTTGAAAACGCATAAGCCAGCGCGAGGCTGGCTTATGGTTGAATTTCCAACGAGTTGGACAATCAGTCGGCTTGTGCTGCTTCCGCCGGTTTGACTGCTTCTTCGTAAGAGACCGCTTTATCGGTCACCTTAGCCTTCTGCAGAACAGTATCCACAACTTGTTCTTCCAGCACAACCGAACGTACTTCGTTCAGTTGCTGGTCGTTCTTGTAGTACCAAGCCACGACCTGCTCAGGCTCCTGGTAGGCCGAAGCCATTTCCTGGATCATTTCGCGAACGCGATCTTCGTCAGGCTTGAGGTCGAACTGCTTGACCACTTCAGCCACGACCAGACCCAGCACAACACGGCGCTTGGCTTGCTCTTCGAACAGCTCGGCCGGCAGTTGGTCTGGCTTGATGTTGCCACCAAACTGCTGAACCGCTTGAACGCGCAGGCGATCCACTTCGTTGGACAGCAGGGCCTTAGGCACTTCGATCGGATTGGCAGCCAGCAGACCATCCATAACCTGGTTCTTGACCTTGGACTTGATGGCCTGGCGCAGCTCGCGCTCCATGTTCTTGCGAACTTCGGTGCGGAAACCTTCGATACCGGTTTCCTTGATGCCGAATTGAGCGAAGAACTCTTCGTTCAGCTCAGGCAGCTTAGGCTCGGAAACGCTGTTGACGGTCACGGCGAACTCGGCAACTTTGCCCGCCAGGTCCAGGTTCTGGTAGTCAGCCGGGAAAGTCAGGTTCAGAACGCGCTCTTCGCCGGCTTTGGCGCCAACCAGGCCGTCTTCGAAGCCAGGGATCATGCGGTTGGAACCCAGCACCAGCTGAGTGCCCTTGGCGGAGCCGCCAGCGAATGCTTCGCCGTCAACCTTGCCAACGAAATCGATGTTCAGCTGGTCTTCGTTCTGGGCAGCACGGTCGGCCACTTCGAAACGGGTGTTCTGCTTGCGCAGGATTTCCAGCATGTTGTCCAGATCCGAATCAGCCACGTCAGCGCTCAGACGCTCTACGGCGATACCTTCAAAACCGGCAACTTCGAACTCTGGGAACACTTCGAATACGGCAACGTATTCCAGGTCCTTGCCAGCTTCCAGGGACTTAGGCTCGATCGAAGGCGAGCCAGCCGGGTTCAGCTTTTGCTCGACAACGGCTTCGTAGAAGGAAGCCTGGATCACGTCACCAATCGCTTCCTGGCGCGCATCGGCACCGAAACGGCGCTTGATTTCGGTCATTGGCACTTTGCCTGGACGGAAACCAGCGATCTTGGCCTTTTGGGCAGTCTGCTGCAGACGCTTGTTGACCGCAGTCTCAATACGCTCTGCCGGAACGGTGATGCTCAGGCGGCGCTCGATGGCAGTAGTATTTTCAACAGAAACTTGCATGGATATTCCTCGTTGCACAGACGTTAGCCGGCCGTTTCCGACCCCAGAATCAAGGGCATGCATTCTAGTGGGTCAAACTCAAGAAGTCACCCTACTGAAAACGGGTAGAAAAACAGCAGGCCATTTATAGGTTCAAGTGCACGCATGCACCTCATCCCGTTAGCAAATACAGCTCATCACGCCAGGGCTCTGCGTCAGCCCTTCTATATATAGAAGAGCCTGGGAGCGCGCCCCTGGCCACTGGACTTGCGAGCAAGGCCAGCGGGTACGGCGGCAGCATCGAGACACACAAATACGACGAAACGCCCTACCCTGAAAACTCGAAACACTTAAACAAAAACGGCACAGCCCCGTTTCCAGGTACTGTGCCGTCTTCGCTATTAAATAGCTGTACTGATCCGGAAATAGCCCTGAATCAGTTCCACACGCTCAAAACCGGCAACGATTCTAACGCCAAGGCATTGAGAATGCTTGTTTTTTTCTGTGCGTCAAGAACCGGCCGAGGCCTGATACTGATCAACCGCCGCAAACACCCGAATCCGGGCGCGATGCAACAGCACCCGGGCATTGGAGAGGCTCACGCCAAGCAACTCGGCAATCTCTTCAAGCTCAAGCCCAACACGCTCACGCAACACCAAGGCAGCGCTCTGAGATGCCGAAAGCGCCTGCAACGCGTGCTCAATACACACCCGCAGCTCTTCTTCACTCGCCAGCGCCTCGGGCGTGTCCTCGTGCCACCCGCAAGGCGGGGGCGCCCATTGCCCATCGACCGCACCAAAACGCTCATCGAGCAGCCCATCATCGACAAACATTTCACGACGAGTTTGACCGTAACGACCTTTCGCCTTGTTGGCCGTGATGGTCAGCACCCAGGTCTTGAGGCTGGAGCGCCCTTGAAAACCACTCAAGCCCCGAACAACAGCCAGCCAGGCGTCCTGCACCACATCATCGACATGCCGATGCCCCGCAATGGCTGACGCCACCGCTCGCATGGCGCCCTGATGCGCATTGACCAAGTCGCAATAGGCAGACTGCTCACCCTGTAAAAGGCGATCCAGCAACTGCGCCTCCCCCATCACGTGCTGATGCTCATCCTGCTGGAGTGCCAACATATCCAGATCCTCGACGATAACTTCCGATGAGGACCCAGACCCACGCAAGGCCATCCTCGCCCATACATACGTGGCGCAGCATTTTCCGGATGCAAAAAAAAGCGCCAGATCATAGATCTGGCGCTTTTCTGAATATGGGGTGGACGAAGGGGATCGAACCCTCGACAACGGGAGTCACAATCCCGTGCTCTACCAACTGAGCTACGCCCACCATCTTGCATCAACAAAGAACTCGAACATCTTCCTTGTCTGGCCTCACCCTGCCCGAAGGCCTAGTAAAGCTTAATTGGTGCGGATGAAGAGACTCGAACTCTTACGCCTCGCGGCGCTGGAACCTAAATCCAGTGTGTCTACCAATTCCACCACATCCGCGCTTGAAGCTCTTAAAGCAAAGGCGCCAGATGTTTAATCTGGCGCCTTTCGAAATATGGGGTGGACGATGGGGATCGAACCCACGACAACAGGAGTCACAATCCTGTGCTCTACCAACTGAGCTACGCCCACCATATTGCGCTACTTGTGCCAAAGCTGCCTAATGGCGCACCCGGCAGGACTCGAACCTGCGACCATCCGCTTAGAAGGCGGATGCTCTATCCAGCTGAGCTACGGGCGCCTTATTAATCTGTACTCTTGGAGGATTACAAACTAAGTGCTTCCAGCCTTACAGAACAACAATTCTGCTCGACCTTCTTAACCAGTGCTAGGCTGTGCCCGACAAGTGCGACGAATAGTATAGAGGGCCTGGAAACCCGTCAAATCTTTTTTGAAAAAAATTCATTTTATTTAAGGGGTTAGGGCAATTTGCTGACCAAGCGCCTTTGCCCTCACGTCCTGGCATGCGAGAATGCGCGCACTTTTCTTCCCCCTCTCGATGGTTAATCACGCGTAATGACTGCACAACTTATCGACGGCAAATCAATCGCCGCCAGCCTGCGCCAGCAGATCGCCAAACGCGTCACCGAGCGTAGCCAGCAAGGCCTGCGTACGCCCGGCCTCGCGGTGATCCTGGTCGGCAGCGATCCTGCCTCTCAGGTTTATGTCTCGCACAAGCGTAAAGACTGTGAAGAGGTCGGCTTTATCTCCAAGGCCTACGACTTGCCTTCCGAGACCACCCAACAGGCCCTCACCGACCTGATCGACAGCCTCAACGATGACCCGGCCATCGACGGCATCCTGCTGCAACTGCCGCTGCCGGAACACCTGGACGCCTCCAAACTGCTGGAGCGCATTCGCCCCGACAAAGACGTGGACGGTTTCCACCCTTATAACGTCGGTCGCCTGGCCCAGCGTATCCCGCTGCTGCGCCCGTGCACCCCGAAAGGCATCATGACCCTGCTGGAAAGCACCGGTGTCGACCTCTACGGTCTCGACGCCGTCGTGGTCGGTGCTTCCAATATCGTTGGTCGCCCAATGGCCATGGAGCTGCTGCTGGCCGGCTGCACCGTGACCGTCACCCACCGCTTCACCAAGGACCTGGCAGGCCACGTCGGCCGCGCCGACCTGGTGGTCGTTGCCGCCGGCAAGCCGGGCCTGGTCAAGGGCGAGTGGATCAAGGAAGGCGCCATCGTGATCGACGTCGGCATCAACCGCCAGGAAGACGGCAAGCTGGTTGGCGATGTGGTGTACGAAACCGCCCTGCCCCGTGCCGGCTGGATCACGCCGGTACCCGGCGGCGTTGGCCCGATGACCCGTGCCTGCCTGCTGGAAAACACCCTGTATGCCGCAGAGACCCTGCACGGTTAATAACCAGGCGTACTGAAAAAGCCCTGCCTTATCGCAGGGCTTTTTATTGCCCGCAGGAAACCCTGTTTTTTCTTAGTTTTTAAGAACTTTCGTCCGGTTCTAGAAGAACATTCGACAGTTTCTGATCCATACTCCTAAAATGTAACGGCATTTATCAAAAACCCGTTTCCGAACGGTATTTCCTTACTTTTTTAGCGAGTTCATCCGCGTGAAAATTCGTCTCTCTCTCGTCAGCCTATTTTTTGCGTTTACAGGCACCTTTGCACACGCCGCCGAAACCACCCTGGCGCCGCGTGATACCTCCAAACTGCAAATCGCCTCCGGCAGCGCCATGCTGGTAGACCTGCAGACCAACAAGGTCATTTACTCCAGTAACCCGGACGTGGTGGTGCCCATCGCGTCGGTGAGCAAACTGATGACCGGCCTGGTGGTGCTTGAAGCCAAGCAAAACATGGATGAGTACATCGATATCAACATCAAGGACACGCCGGAAATGAAAGGCGTGTTCTCCCGCGTGAAAATCGGCAGCGAAATGCCGCGCAAGGAAATGCTGCTGATTGCCCTGATGTCCTCGGAAAACCGCGCCGCCGCCAGCCTTGCCCACCACTACCCGGGCGGCTACCCGGCGTTTATCGCGGCGATGAACGCCAAGGCCAAGGCGCTGGGCATGACCAGCACTCATTACGTCGAACCGACTGGCTTGTCGATTCACAACGTGTCCACCGCCCGCGACCTGAGCAAATTGCTGGCCGCTGCGCGCCACTACCCGCTGCTGAGCCAGCTGAGCACCACCAAGGAAAAAACCGTGTCCTTCCGCAAACCCAACTACACCTTGGGTTTCTCCAACACCGACCACCTGATCAACCGCGCCAACTGGGACATCAAGCTGACCAAGACCGGTTTCACCAACCAGGCCGGCCACTGCCTGGTGCTGGTGACCAGCATGGGTAACCGCCCGGTGTCGCTGGTAATCCTGGATGCTTTCGGCAAGTTCACCCACTTCGCCGATGCCGGCCGCATCCGCAATTGGGTCGAGACCGGCAAGAGCGGCTCGGTGCCTGACGTAGCATTGCGCTACAAGGCCGACAAAAACCTGAAGAACCGTCCTAACGCCGCGGAAGTGCGCCGCTAAACACGCTACCTCCCTGTGTGAGCAGGCTTGTGTGGGAGCTGGCTTGCCTGCGATGCAGACACCAAGGTGTTTCAGTTACACCGCGGTGATGCTATCGCAGGCAAGCCAGCTCCCACATGCCCACACTGGCCTTTAGAGGCTGGCCGTTACTTTCTTTCCGCTAACACCTTAAGTGCCTGCGCCGCCGCCTGCTCCTGCCCAGCCTGCGCCGTCGCATTGGCCGCATCGCGCCAACGCTGTGCATCCACATTGGCCGGCAACTGGCTAGGACGCTGGGTCAAAATCCCCCAATTACCCGCACTCTTCCACGCCGATTCAAAGTCGCTGAAGCTCATCAACAGCCGCCGGTCCATACCCGATCGCAGCAGCACCGTGCTCTTCTGCTGGTTGAACCCCACCACCACGACGTAGCGCGTCCCCGACCAAAAGCTTGAATTGATCCGCGCCATCACCGGGTAACCCGCCGCCACCTGTGCCAGCACGGCCGTCAGCTTGGCATCCACCGGGTACACCATCAGCCCGTACTCGCGCGCCAGCATCTGCATGTTGCGCTCAAGGTCCGCCTCGCCACCCGGCAAGTGCAGGGGTTTATCCAGCAGCCCCGGTGTCATGACAATGCCTTGTTGCGACAGCATGCTGGCTAAAGCCGAAGGGCCGCTCTGATAGGCCTCGCTGCGAAAGGTTGGCACGCCATTGAGTTCGACACGTTCCGGCAGGCCCGCCAGTTTCGACGGATGCCCGGAACAGGCGCCTAACCCCAGCGCGCAGGCCAGCAACAAGGATGTTTGAAGGTTCGACCGTAACCGCAATTTTCTACTCGCTTGATCAGCTTCCGGTAAGGGCCTTGATCATAGGGCGCCGAGCCACGCCGGTATAGCCCAAGCCCTTAGTAAAACGCGCGGGATAGAGCAAAGAAGTTGGAAGGACTCGACCATTGGTCAATAGCGGGCAACCGCCAGGTGACTAGACTGTCCATTGAGAAGACTGTGTGTGCCCCGCAGGGGGCGAAAGGAGGCCCGAATGAGCCTTGCAACAACGATTTTCCTGTTGATCTGCGGTTGGCTGGCGGTTGCCGGCGCCATGTTGTGGGGGGTCATGCGCGTGACCCGTCGGCACCATCACCCCCACGTCAAACCGGCTGCACCGACCAAGCCCCATAAGGCTGCGGTGCACCACGCCTAGCCAGGCATGCAACTGAAGTCCTGCGTCGCGGCCACTTCCTTGCCGTGCCCATCCTTGAGGGATGCGCGCACGGTGGTGCCCAGGCTGGATTCCACCAGTGTGTAGTGCTCGCCCGCCTTGAAGTGCTTGTAGTCGACCCGACCCTGGCAGTCCTGCTGGTTGTCGTCGCCTGGCTCTTCTTCGAACAGCGTCACGTCCAGGCGGTGCTCGCCCGGGGTCACTTCAAAAAAGCGCCCGTCATCCACGCGCTTGCCATCCACGCGCTCGGCCATCAGGTCATTCGGCGCTTCTTCCTTCAAACCAATCCAGGCTTCGCTCGGGTCAGCCTTGGGAAGGGGGCCGGCGCACGCCGACAACAACAGGACAGCACCCAGGGCGGGAATCAACAACAACGGTTTAAGTGACATGGCAGGGCTCCAAAAGGACATCGATAAACACGGTGGACGGCACTCAACTGTGTCGCGTCCGATGGGTTACAAGCTTGAGGAGCCACCCTTTGTAGAACAAATGAATACATATGAAACGATCTTCAGCCCTTAACTAAATGTTCCTTCACCTCGCTGAAAGGCGCGTGTTAGGTGGGTCGGGCAAGACTGCCGGGGTTTGCAATCCTGCTCCAATGGAGGTTCACGCATGCTCGGGCTGGTAAAGACCGCACTGCAAAAGCCGTACACGTTTATCGTGTTGGCCATATTCATCTGCATCATCGGGCCGATGGCGGCCCTGCGAACCCCTACGGATGTTTTCCCCGATATCGGCATCCCCGTGGTCGCCGTGGTCTGGCAGTACAACGGCCTGTCGCCGGACGCCATGGCCGGTCGGGTGATCTACACCTACGAACGCTCCCTGAGCACCACCGTCAACGACATCGAACACATCGAATCGCAATCGCTGCCCGGCATGGGCATCGTCAAGATCTTTTTCCAACCGGGCGTGGACATCCGCACCGCCAACGCCCAAGTGACGGCCGTTTCACAAACCGTCCTCAAGCAAATGCCACCGGGCATCACGCCACCGCTGATCCTCAACTACAGCGCTTCCACGGTGCCGATCCTGCAACTGGCGTTCTCCAGCCCCAGCCTCTCGGAGGCCAAGATCCGCGACCTGGTGCAGAACAACATCCGCCTGCCCCTGAGCGCCCTGCCCGGCCTGGCCATGCCCACGCCCATGGGCGGCAAGCAACGCCAGATCACGCTGGACCTCGACCCGCAGGCGCTCGCGGCCAAAGGTTTGTCGGCCCAGGACGTGGGCAACGCGCTCGCGCTGCAGAACCAGATCATCCCGGTGGGCACCGCCAAGCTCGGCCCCAACGAATACACGATCCTGCTCAACAACAGCCCCAAGGCGATTGATGAACTCAACGACCTGCCGATCAAGACCGTCGACGGTGCGCTGATCACCATCGGCCAGGTGGCCCACGTGCGCGACGGTTCGCCACCGCAGACCAACATCGTGCGCGTCGACGGCCACCGCGCCGTGCTGATGCCGGCGCTGAAAAACGGCAGCATCTCCACCCTGTCGATCATCGACGGCATCCGCCAGATGCTGCCGCGCATCAACGAAACCCTGCCACCGTCGTTGAAGACCTCGCTGCTGGGTGACGCCTCGGTGTTCGTCAAAGAGTCGGTGGGCAGCGTGGCCCAGGAAGGCATCATCGCCGCCCTGCTGACCAGTGCGATGATCCTGCTGTTCCTCGGCAGCTGGCGGTCGACGCTGATCATCGCCGCCTCGATTCCCCTGGCCGTGCTCTCGGCCATCGCCCTGCTGGCCGCCACCGGGCAAACCCTCAACGTCATGACCCTCGGTGGGCTGGCGCTGGCGGTGGGGATTCTGGTGGACGACGCCACGGTGACCATCGAAAACATCAACTGGCACCTGGAACAAGGCAAGGCGGTGAAAACCGCAATCCTCGACGGCGCCGCGCAAATCGTCGGCCCGGCATTCGTCTCGCTGCTGTGCATCTGCATCGTGTTCGTGCCGATGTTCCTGCTGCAAGGCATCGCCGGCTACCTGTTCCGGCCGATGGCCCTGGCGGTGATCTTTGCCATGGCCAGTTCGTTCATCCTGTCGCGTACGCTGGTGCCGACCCTGGCGATGTTCCTGCTCAAGCCCCATGTGCCGGAGCAAGGGCCGGGGCATCACCCGGAAGATGAGTTCATCAACCACCACGAAGGTGAGCAGCACACCAAACCGCGCAATGCCGTGCTGCAAGCGGTGCTGAATTTCCAGCAGGGTTTCGAACGCCACTTCTCGAATATCCGCGACACCTACCACGGTCTGCTGACCTTGGCGCTGGGCCATCGCAAGCGCTTCATCGTCGGGTTCCTGGCCTGCGTACTCGCCTCGTTCCTGTTGCTGCCAAGCCTGGGCCAGGACTTCTTCCCGGCCACCGACGCCGGCGCCCTCGCCCTGCACGTGCGCCTGCCACTGGGCACGCGCATCGAAGAAAGCGCGGCCGCCTTCGACCGCATTGAAGCGCGGATCCGCGAAGTGATCCCGGCCGAAGAACTCGACACCATTGTCGATAACATCGGCATTCCCCTCAGCGGCATCGACATGGCCTACAGCAGCAGCGGCACCATCGGCCCGCAGGATGGCGACATCCAGGTCACCTTGAAAAAGGACCATGCGCCGACTGCCGACTACGTGAAGAAACTGCGCGAAGCCCTGCCCGAAAGCTTCCCCGGCAGCCACTTCGCCTTCCTGCCCGCCGACATCAGCAGCCAGATCCTCAACTTCGGCGCACCGGCCCCGCTGGACGTGAAAATCTCCGGGCGCAGCGATGAAGAAAACCGCGCCTACGCGGTGGAACTGGAACGCCGCCTGCAACACGTACCGGGCATCGCCGACCTGCGCATCCAGCAGTCCACCGGCTACCCATCGCTGCAAGTCAACGTGGACCGCATGCGCGCCAATGGCCTGGGCATCACCGAGCGTGACGTGACCAACAGCATGGTCGCGTCCCTCGCCGGCAGCTCCCAGGTGGCACCGACCTTCTGGCTCAACCCGGCCAACGGCGTGTCGTACTCAATCGTCGCCGCCACCCCGCAATACCGTCTCGACAGCCTGCCGACCCTGGAAGCTTTGCCGGTAACCGGTGCCGATGGCCAGTCGCAAATCCTCGGCGGCGTGGCCACCATCTCGCGGGTGCAGAGCCCGGCGGTGGTGACCCACTACAACATCGAACCGACCCTGGACCTGTACGCCAACGTGCAAGGGCGTGACTTGGGCGGCGTCGCCCGCGACGTGCAAAAAGTGCTGGATGACACCGCCTCCATGCGCCCCAAAGGCGCGGTGATCAGCCTGCACGGGCAGATCGATGCATTGCATGAAGCCTTCAGCGGCCTGAGCTTTGGCCTGCTCGGCGCGGTGGTGCTGATCTACCTGCTGATCGTGGTCAACTTCCAGTCCTGGGCCGACCCGTTTGTGATCATCACCGCACTGCCCGCCGCATTGGCCGGCATCGTGTGGATGTTGTTCCTCAGCGGCACGTCGTTGTCAGTGCCGGCCCTCACCGGGGCCATCCTGTGCATGGGCGTGGCCACGGCCAACTCGATCCTGGTGGTGAGCTTCTGCCGTGAGCGCCTGGCCGAACATGGCGATGCACTCAAGGCCGCGATGGAAGCCGGCTACACACGCTTTCGCCCGGTGTGCATGACCGCCCTGGCCATGATCATCGGCATGCTGCCACTGGCGATTTCCCAAGAACAAAACGCCCCCCTCGGCCGGGCGGTGATCGGTGGCTTGATCTTCGCCACCGTCGCCACCCTGCTGTTTGTTCCCGTGGTCTTCAGCCTGGTCCACGGGCGTCATCCTACTCGCGCTGTTGCTGGAGAAACTTCACATGTCGTCTGATCACAAACCCTCGCGCAAGCGTCTGATGCTCATGGGTGTCGGCGGCCTGACTCTGGCCGCCCTGTTGGTCGCCAACGGCCTGCACGCCCGCACGATGCACGAACAATCGGTGACCGCCTGGACGGAAACCGCCGCCATCCCCCAAGTGATGGTGTTCCAGCCCAAGCAAAACGCTGCCGGTGACACGCTGCGCTTGCCGGCGCACCTGGAGGCCTGGAGCAAAGCGCCGATTCATGCCCGGGTCAGTGGCTACCTCAAGGACTGGAAAGCCGACATCGGCACCCAAGTCAAAGCCGGGCAAATCCTCGCCGAGATCGACAGCCCAGACCTGGACCAGCAACTGGCGCAAACCCACGCCCGACTGATGCAGGAGCAAGCCAATGCGCGCCTGGCGGAGACCACCGCCACGCGCTGGCAAAATCTGTTGGCCAGCCATTCAGTGTCGCGCCAGGAGGCCGATGAAAAAACCTCCAACGCTGCGGCGGCCAAAGCCAACGCCGAAGCCGCCGCTGCCGACTATGCACGGCTGTCGGCACTGGAAAGCTACAAGACCATCCGCGCCCCATTCGCTGGCACCATAACTGCGCGCAACACCGATATTGGCCAGTTGATCAAGGCCGATACCGACAGCGACCCGGAGCTGTTCAACATCGCCGACACCCATCAACTGCGCCTGTACGTGCCGGTGCCGCAGAACTATGCGGCGGTTATCCACCCGGGTCTGGAAGCCGAGCTGACCGTGCCCGAGCACCCGGGAGAGCATTTCAAGGCGCGCCTGATCGGCGACTCCACCGCCATCGACCGGCGTTCCGGCACCCTGCTCGCGCAGTTTGTGGCCGATAACCCCAACGGTGAATTGCTGCCCGGAGACTACGCCGAAGCCACGCTGCCGATCCCGGCCGACACCCACGGCGTGAGCATCCCGGCCAGCGCGTTGATCTTCCGCGCCCAAGGCACCCAAGTGGCGGTGCTGGACGCGCAGAACCACGTGCACCTGCAAAACATCCACATCGGCCTCGACCTCGGCGAACGCCTGGTGATCGACCAGGGCCTCAAGCCCGCCGACCGCATCGTCGACAACCCGCCCGATGCCCTGCGCGAAGGTGACCCGGTACAACTGGCCGACGCCTCCGGAGGTGCGCATGCGCCCAAGGCTTAAGCCCCTCGCGGCCTTGATGCTGCTGGCGTTGCAAGGCTGCTCAATGGCGCCCACGTACAAGGTGCCAAGCGTGGACCTGCCCGCCGGCTATCGCGAACAGACCAGCGATGGCCCGTGGCACAGCGCGCAGCCGTCCGACCAGTTGGCGCCCGAATGGTGGAAGCTTTACAACGACCCGCGTCTGAGCGAGCTGCAACAACAACTGCTCAAGGCCAACCCGGACCTGGCCGCAGCGTTGGCGCACTTTGATGCGTCCCAGGCCTATGCCAGTCAGCTGCATGCCGGCTTGTTCCCGCAGATCACCGCCAGCGCACAACCCCTGCGCCAGCGGCAATCGGACACGCGACCGTTGCGTGGCAGCACGCAGCCGTCGGTGTACAACAGCAACACCGCCGGTTTTTCGTTGAGCTATGACTTGGACCTGTGGGGCAAGATCCGCAACCAGGTTGCGGCCGGCGACGCCCAGGCACAAGCGTCTGGCGATGACCTGGCCGTGGCGCGCTTAAGCCTGCAGCATCAGTTGGCGACCTTGTACGTGCAGCTCAACGGCCTGGATGCCCAGGCGCGGATTCTCAACAGCTCGCTGGACGATTTCAGCCAGGCGTTGCAACTGACCCGCAGCCGCTACGAAGGCCAGATTGCCTCGGAGCTGGACCTGACCCGCGCGCAAAACCAGCTGGCCGAAGCCAAGGCCCAGCTGGATGAAGTACGCGGCCAGCGCAACCTCACCGAGCATGCGATTGGCGAGCTGGTGGGGGTAGCCGCGAGCACCTTCACACTGCCGCCGAGCCAGCAATTGATCGCGTTGCCCGGCATTCCATCGCAGCTGCCGAGCCACCTGCTGCAACGGCGCCCGGATATTGCTGCGGCTGAACGCCGGGTGTTTGCCGCCAACGCCAACATCGGCGTGGCTAAGGCGGCCTGGTACCCGGACTTCAGCCTCACCGGGTTGATTGGCGGGCAGACCCAAGGGGTCGGCAACCTGTTTTCGGCGGGTAATCGTTATTGGGCGCTAGGGCCGTTGGTCAATTTACCGATCTTCGATGGCGGCCGTTTGAGCGCCAATGAGCGTCAGGCCAAGGCCGAATTCGAAGAGGCCTCGGCGCAGTACCGCAGCCACGTGTTGAAAGCCATCCGCGAGGTGGAAGATAACCTGGCGCAACTGCGGGATTTGCAGCAGGAAGCCCAGGATGAACAAGCCGCGGCGGATGCGGCGCAGCATACCCAGGCGCTGGCGATGAACAGCTATCAGGCGGGGGCGGTGAGTTACCTGGATGTGGTGACCGCGCAGACCGCCGCGTTGCAGGCACAGCGCACGTTGCAGGCGGTGCAGACGCGGCAGTTGCAAGCCAGCGTCGGCTTAGTCACAGCGCTGGGGGGCGGCTGGCAACCCTCCTCCTGACACCCCGTAATCACCTGTAGGAGCCGGCTTGCCGGCGATGGCGATAAACCAGGCAGCATTGCTTTGCCTGACACTCCGCTATCGCCGGCAAGCCGGCTCCTACATTGGGTGGTGATTCAGGCAGCGAGCTTGCCGCTGGCAATCGCGGCAGACGCAGCAACCATCGCCCGCAACAACACCGCACACCCCGCTGCCAGGTCATCCGGGGCGGCGTTCTCGATTTCGTTATGGCTGATGCCCCCCTCACACGGCACAAAAATCATCCCGGCCGGGCCGAGCTCGGCGACGAAGATCGCGTCATGCCCTGCCCCGCTGACGATGTCCATGTTCGACAGTCCCAGCCCATTCGCCGCATCGCGCACCGCATTCACGCAGCCTTTGTCGAAGTACAACGGCGGGAAGTCGGCCGTGGGCTCCATCTCAAAACTCAGGCCATGTTTGGCGCAGGTCTCATCGATCACCTTGCGCACCTGGGCAATCATCGAGTCCAAACGTGCGGGTTCCAGATGACGGAAATCCAAAGTCATGCGCACTTCGCCAGGGATGACATTGCGCGACCCCGGATACGCCTGCAGGCACCCCACGGTGCCGCACGCATGCGGCTGATGCCCCAACGCCGCCGCATTCACCGCCGCGACCACCGCAGCGGCGCCCACCAGGGCATCCTTGCGCAGGTGCATCGGGGTAGGTCCCGCGTGGGCTTCCACGCCGCGCAGTTTCAGGTCGAACCACTTCTGGCCCAGCGCCCCCAGTACCACGCCGATGGTTTTCTGTTCATCCTCAAGGATCGGGCCTTGCTCAATGTGCGCTTCAAAATAAGCACCGACTTTGTGCCCGCTGACGGCACGCGTTCCCGCATAGCCAATCGCATTCAACGCATCACCCACGCTGACGCCGTCGGCATCGACCTTGGCCAGGGTATCGGCCAGGGTGAATTTTTCGGCAAACACCCCCGAACCCATCATGCACGGCGGGAAGCGCGAGCCCTCTTCATTGGTCCACACCACCACTTCCAGCGGCGCTTCGGTTTCCACGTTGAGGTCGTTGAGGGTGCGCAGCACTTCGACGCCGGCCAGCACGCCGAAGCAGCCGTCGAACTTGCCTCCGGTGGGCTGGGTGTCGATGTGGCTGCCGGTCATCACAGGTGGCAGGTTGGGGTTGCGCCCGGGGCGGCGGGCAAAAATATTGCCGATTCCGTCGACGGTGACCGTGCAGCCCGCCGCTTCGCACCATTGCACGAACAGGTCGCGGGCCTTGCGATCGAGGTCGGTCAGGGCCAGGCGACACACGCCGCCCTTGGGCGTGGCACCGAGCTTGGCCAGGTCCATCAGGGACTGCCACAAACGGTCGCGGTTGATGAGCTGATGGGTGGATTGCAGAACGTCGAGGGCAGCGTTCATAGGGATCTCCTCAGGCTGTTTTTATAGTGCGTCATGCACATTTTTGCAGGAGCCAGCTTGCCGGCGATGAGGCCAGTGGCTGCGGCGCACCTCTTCAGATTGCTATCGCCGGCAAGCCGGCTCCTACAGGTCAGGTGGGGGTTTTCAGGGCCAGTGACCGGGCCGCTCGCTTGGCATTCAGGCCGTAATACATCAAGCCGCCCAACGCCGAGCCGGTGAACCAGCCATAGCTGTAGAACCAGCTGAACGCATCGCTGCCCAGGGACAACAGCGTCAGTACCACCGGCACGCCGAAGGCAATGAAGCCGCTCCAGTTCCACGCCGGGTACACGTCATCGCGGTACAAACCGGCCAGGTCCAGTTGCTGTTTGCGGGTGATGAAATAGTCCACCACCATGATCCCGGCGATAGGCCCCAGCAGGCTGGAGTAGCCCAGCAACCAGTTGGAATACACCGTCTCCAGGCTCACATCGGACACGATCAGCCCAAGCTTTTTCAGCAGCTCATGGCCCATCAGCGCCAGCCCCACCAGCCCGGTGAGGATCACCGCCGTGGTGCGGTTGATCAGCTTCGGCGCGATGTTCTGGAAGTCGTTGGTGGGCGAGACGATGTTCGCCGCGGTGTTGGTGGACAAGGTGGCGATGATGATCAGCGCCATGGCAATGGCTACCCACACCGGGCTCTGGATATGCCCGATCAGGGTCACTGGGTCAGACACGCTCACGCCCACCAGTTTCACCGAGGCGGCGGTCATGATCACGCCGAGGGCGGCGAACAGGAACATGGTCAGCGGCAGGCCAAAAATCTGCCCGAGGATCTGGTCCTTCTGGCTTTTGGCGTAGCGGCTGAAGTCCGGAATATTCAGCGACAGGGTGGCCCAGAAGCCCACCATCGCGGTAAGGCCGGCCATGAAGTAACCGGTGAGGCTCGCGCCTTCGGGGCGCTTGGGCGGGATCGCCATCAACTCGCTGATCGACACATTGGGCATCGCCCACACCAGCAGGCCGATGCCCACCGCCACCAGCAACGGTGCCGAGAGGGTTTCCAGGCGCTTGATCGACTCGGCGCCGCGCAGCACCACCCACAGGTTCAGCGTCCAGAAGATCATGAAGCCGATCACCTCACCCGTGCCGCCGAGGGACTTCCAGCCCTCGAAGATCGAACCCAGGAACAGGTGGATCGCCAGCCCGCCGAACATCGTCTGGATGCCGAACCAGCCACAGGCCACCAGCGCGCGGATCAGGCACGGCACGTTGGAGCCGAGGATGCCAAAGGAGGACCGCAACAACACCGGGAACGGAATGCCGTACTTGGTGCCGGGGAAGGCGTTGAGGGTCAGCGGGATCAGCACCACGATGTTCGCGAGCAAGATCGCCATCAGCGCCTCGCCCACCGACAACCCGAAATACGCCGTGAGCACCCCGCCCAAGGTGTAGGTGGGCACGCAGATCGACATACCCACCCACAGGGCGGTGATGTGCCATTTGTTCCAGGTTCGTTCATGCACCTTGGTCGGTGCCATGTCGTGGTTGTAGCGAGGGCTGTCGAGGACGTCGGGGCCGGCGTCGAGTTCGTACAGGCCGTTGCGCTCAATGACTTGCGATCTGTTCTGTTGCATGGCCGCTCCACGGTTTTTCGAATTATTTTTGCTCACCCAACGCATCACGCCGGGTGGCCGGAGTACCTCGTAAACAACATGACATCACGGGCCCGGCCAGCCGCCACTGCACTCAATAACCGTGCCGACAACCGTTACCGAAACCGCACCGCTTATATAACGTACTGATGTTTATCAGCTTTCCGATTAGGCCCTGGGTACTTGCTGCGTGACTCAGGCTAGATAACGCGCAAGTTATTCGAACTGTCAGGACTCAATCTGGTGCAACACAATTATTTTTATTTCCCATGCCCGTCAAGTGGCATGTCTCAAGCGTCTGATTTGCAATAAGAAATGTTGCTCAATTTAAGAACCTGTCAAGTGCGTCAAAATGGTGAGACGGCGCTTCATTTTGGTGAAAATCGTTTTTAAACCTTATAAATCAATACTTTAAATACGATATAAGCTTATAAAAAATCTTCTTGCCCAATCTAAAAACTCGGGCTAGTTTCTATTCCTGTCACCGATGACAGGAATTAACCGACCATCGGTAAGCAGCATTACAACACTTAGAACTGGCACAAGCCGGTCAAGCCTGTGAGGAACTCGACATGTCGCTGTTGATCCGTGGCGCTACCGTTATTACCCATGATGAAAGTTACCGCGCCGATGTTTTATGCGCAGGCGGTCTAATTCGGGCCATTGGCACGAACCTGGATATTCCCGCCGGCACTGAAGTACTCGATGGCAGCGGCCAATACTTGATGCCGGGCGGCATCGATCCCCACACCCACATGCAACTGCCCTTCATGGGCACCGTGGCCAGTGAAGATTTTTTCAGCGGCACCGCCGCTGGCCTGGCCGGTGGCACCACCTCGATCATCGACTTTGTGATTCCCAACCCGCAGCAGTCCTTGCTGGAGGCGTTTCATCAGTGGCGCGGCTGGGCGCAAAAGTCCGCCTCCGACTACGGCTTTCACGTGGCAATCACCTGGTGGAGCGAGCAGGTGCGCGAAGAAATGGCCGAGCTGGTCAGCCACCACGGCATCAACAGCTTCAAGCATTTCATGGCCTACAAGAACGCGATCATGGCGGCCGACGACACCCTGGTGGCGAGCTTCGAGCGCTGCCTGGAACTGGGCGCCGTGCCCACCGTGCATGCCGAAAACGGCGAGCTGGTGTATCACCTGCAGCGCAAGCTGATGGCCCAGGGCATCACCGGGCCGGAAGCACACCCGTTGTCGCGTCCCTCGCAAGTTGAGGGCGAAGCGGCCAGCCGGGCGATCCGCATTGCCGAGACCATCGGCACCCCGCTGTACCTGGTGCATGTGTCGACCAAGGAAGCCCTCGACGAGATCACTTACGCCCGCAGCAAAGGCCAGCCGGTCTATGGCGAAGTGCTCGCCGGCCACCTGCTGCTGGACGACAGCGTGTACCAGCACCCCGACTGGCAGACCGCCGCCGGCTACGTGATGAGCCCGCCCTTCCGCCCGCGTGGGCACCAGGAAGCGCTGTGGCATGGCCTGCAATCGGGCAACCTGCACACCACCGCCACCGACCACTGCTGCTTCTGCGCCGAACAAAAAGCCGCAGGCCGTGACGACTTCAGCAAGATCCCCAACGGCACGGCAGGTATCGAAGACCGCATGGCGGTGCTGTGGGATGAAGGCGTCAACAGCGGTCGCTTGTCGATGCAGGAGTTCGTCGCCCTGACCTCCACCAACACCGCCAAGATCTTCAACCTCTACCCCCGCAAAGGCGCGATCCGCGTCGGCGCCGATGCCGACCTGGTGCTGTGGGACCCCGAGGGTACGCGGACCATTTCCGCCAAGACCCACCACCAGCAAGTCGACTTCAACATCTTCGAAGGCAAGACCGTGCGCGGCGTGCCGAGCCACACCATTAGCCAGGGCAAGCTGGTGTGGGCCGACGGTGACTTGCGTGCTGAACGCGGGGCCGGGCGGTATGTGGAGCGGCCGGCGTATCCGGCGGTGTTTGAGCAGTTGAGCAAGCGGGCTGAGCATTCCAGGCCCACGGCTGTGAAACGCTGAAGCCGCCTTCGCAGGCAAGCCAGCTCCCACACTGACTGTATTCACAAATAAAAATATGTGAACCCGATCAACTGTGGGAGCTGGCTTGCCTGCGATGAGGCCAGCACAGGCAACACAAAAACCAATGCCCATCAGAGGCAGCACCTCAATCACCGTGAGGCCAAACCCGTGATCCAGACCCTGACTCACCTCCCCCATCCCCATGAAGACGGGGCAACACTCGCCAGCCACTTCACCGACCTGGCTCCGCCACTCAACGCGCGCCAGGCCCAACTGGAAGCCTCGCGCTGCCTGTATTGCTACGACGCGCCGTGCGTGAACGCGTGCCCCAGCGAGATCGACATCCCATCGTTCATCCGCAACATCCACACCGAAAACGTCCAAGGCGCCGCGCAGAAGATCCTCTCGGCCAACATCCTCGGCGGCAGTTGTGCGCGGGTGTGCCCCACCGAAATCCTCTGCCAGCAAGCCTGTGTGCGTAACAACGCCGAAGAATGCGCGCCGGTGCTGATCGGCTTGTTGCAGCGCTACGCGGTGGACAACGCACACTTCACCGAGCATCCGTTTCATCGCGCCGCCTCGACCGGCAAGCGCATCGCCGTAGTCGGCGCCGGGCCTGCAGGCCTGGCCTGTGCCCACCGCAGTGCGTTGCACGGCCATGACGTGGTGATCTTCGAAGCCCGGGAAAAAGCCGGTGGCCTGAATGAATACGGGATCGCCAAGTACAAGCTGGTGGATGACTTCGCCCAGAAGGAGCTGGATTTCCTGCTGCAGATCGGCGGCATCGAGATTCGCCACGGCCAACGCCTGGGCGACAACCTCACCTTGAGCGAACTGCACCAGCAATTCGACGCGGTGTTCCTCGGCCTCGGCCTGGCCGCGAGCAAACAACTCGGCCTGCCCCATGAAGACGCGCCCGGCCTGCTCGCCGCCACCGACTACATCCGTGAACTGCGCCAGGCCGATGACCTCACTCAACTGCCCCTGGCCGACCGCTGCATCGTGCTCGGCGCCGGTAATACCGCCATCGACATGGCTGTGCAAATGGCCCGCCTCGGTGCTCGCGACGTCAACCTCGTGTACCGCCGTGGCCTGGCGGACATGGGCGCCACCCACCATGAGCAGGACATCGCCAAGGCCAACCAGGTACGCCTGCTGACCTGGGCCCAGCCAGAAGAAGTGTTGCTGGATGACAGGGGCCAGGTGCGCGGCATGCGCTTCTTGCGCACGCGCATGGAAAACGGTCGCCTGCACCCCACCGGCGAAACCTTCGAGTTGGCCGCCGATGCCATCTTCAAGGCCATCGGCCAGGGCTTCGACAGCGCGGCACTGCACGATCCGTTGGCCCAACAACTGCATCGGGTGGGCGAACGGATTTTCGTCGATGAACACCTGCAAACCAGCGTTCCAGGGGTGTACGCCGGGGGCGATTGCGTCAGCCTCGGCCAGGACCTCACCGTGCAGGCGGTGCAACACGGCAAGCTGGCCGCCGAGGCCATGCACGCCCAACTCATGCTGAATGTGGAGGCTGCGTAATGGCCGATCTCTCGATTGTGTTCGCCGGTATCAAAGCCCCCAACCCCTTCTGGCTGGCCTCTGCGCCGCCCACCGACAAGGCCTACAACGTGGTCCGCGCCTTCGAAGCCGGCTGGGGCGGCGTGGTGTGGAAAACCCTCGGTGAAGACCCGGCGGCGGTCAACGTGTCGTCACGCTACTCGGCCCACTACGGCGCCAACCGTGAAGTGCTGGGCATCAACAACATCGAGTTGATCACCGACCGCTCCCTGGAGATCAACCTGCGGGAAATCACCCAGGTGAAAAAGGATTGGCCAGACCGTGCGCTGATCGTGTCGCTGATGGTGCCGTGCGTAGAGGAGTCGTGGAAAAGCATCCTGCCCCTGGTGGAAGCCACTGGCTGCGATGGCATCGAGCTGAACTTCGGTTGCCCCCATGGCATGCCCGAACGCGGCATGGGCGCGGCGGTCGGCCAGGTGCCGGAGTATGTGGAACAGGTGACGCGCTGGTGCAAGACCTATTGTTCACTGCCGGTGATCGTCAAGCTCACGCCGAACATCACCGACATCCGCGTGGCGGCGCGGGCGGCGTATCGCGGCGGCGCGGATGCGGTGTCGCTGATCAACACCATCAACTCCATCACCAGCGTCGACCTGGAACGCATGGTCGCCCTGCCGGTGGTCGGCACCCAGAGCACCCATGGCGGCTATTGCGGCTCGGCGGTCAAGCCGATCGCGCTGAACATGGTTGCCGAAATCGCCCGCGACCCGCAGACCCAGGGCCTGCCGATCTGCGGCATTGGCGGCATCGGCAACTGGCGCGATGCGGCCGAGTTCGTCGCACTGGGCTGCGGCGCGGTGCAGGTGTGCACGGCGGCGATGCTGCATGGGTTCCGGATTGTCGAGGAGATGAAGGATGGGCTGTCGCGGTGGATGGACAGTCAGGGTTACAAGAACCTGCAGGAATTCTCCGGGCGGGCGGTGGGCAATACCACGGACTGGAAGTACCTGGATATCAACTACCAGGTGATCGCCAAGATCGACCAGGAGGCCTGTATTGGCTGTGGGCGTTGCCATATCGCCTGTGAGGACACTTCGCACCAGGCCATCGAGAGCGTGAAATTAGCGGATGGCACGCATAAATATGAGGTGATCGATGAAGAGTGCGTGGGCTGCAACCTGTGCCAGATCACCTGCCCGGTGGCGGACTGTATCGAGATGGTGCCGATGGACACCGGCAAGCCGTTTTTGAATTGGACGCAGGATCCGAGGAATCCCTACCGGGAGGCGGTGTAGTTCTGTAGACCGCTATCGCCGGCAAGCCGGCTCCTACAGGGGATTGCGTTCCAACTGTAGGAGCCGGCTTGCCGGCGATAGGGCCATCAGCCCTCACACAAAAATCAAGGCTCCAACCCAATCCCCCGCAAAATCACACTCGTCACCGTCTGTATCGCCTTCTCAAACTGCATGTCCGACAACGGCTGGTGGTCATTCAGGATCTTCACCTGGTGATCGAAGTCGGCATAGTGCTGGGTCGATGCCCAGATCATATACAGCAGGCTCGACGGCTCCACCGGCAGGATGCGCTTGTCCTCCACCCACTGGCGAATCTTCGCTTCCTTCATCTTGGCCCAGTCATACAGGCTTTCATCCAGCGCCTCACCGAGCGTCGGTGCACCATGGATGATCTCGTTGGCCCACACTTTGGATCCATACGGCCGCGTGCGCGAACGCTGCATCTTGGCGCGGATGTAACTGCTGAGCACCACCCGTGGGTCATCGAAGGTTTCGAAACTCAGGGCATCCTGCTTCCACACTTCCAGCAGGTCGAACAGCACCGCACTGTACAGCTCGCTCTTGGTGGTGAAGTAGTAATGCAGGTTGGAGCGCGGCAGTTGCACTTCTTCGGCAATGTCGGCCATGGCGGTGCTGCCATAGCCTTTTTCGGCGAAGATTTTCTCCGCCGCCAGCAGGATTTTCTCGACGTTGACTCGACGAATTCCGATCTTGTGATTACCCATAAAGGCTGCAAACCCACTCACTGTCTATGGACGCTTCAAACGGCACGTGCGCCATCACATCACGAACAGACACATTAGGCCACACACCTGCCGCCTCAACTTCGGCTTACTCAGCCGATTGACCGGACATGCCGTTGATCGACAGGTCGGCTTTCGCGGCGCAAAGGCTGCAGTTTTCCTCGGCGTCCGGCTGCGTGATCGGGCTATGATCGGTACATCTGAACCGGACCCCTGACCTATGGCCGTCGACCTGCACACCCTCTATCCAAAATTGATCCACCTGATGCTGGACACGGTCTTCGTGGTCGAAAGCAACAACCAAATCGTTTTTGTCAGCGATGCCTGTGAAACGCTGCTCGGCTATCGCGCCGACGAGTTGACCGGCACGCTCATCACCGACTACATGCACCCTGAAGACCTGGCGCGCACCCGCGCTTCGATCGTGCGGGTCATGAACGGCAAGCCCCACGTCGACTTCCGCAACCGCTATATCCGCAAGGATGGCGGTGTCGTGCACATCCTGTGGGCGGCCTTCTGGTCCGAAGAGGTGGGTGCGCGGATCGGCGTTGCACGGGACGTCACGGCCCTCACCCAGGCCGAGGAGGAACTGCGTTTCCTCGCCCATCACGACCCGCTGACCGCGCTCACCAACCGCTCGCTGTTCAACGACGGGCTGGACTCGGCCCTGCAGGCCGCGCAGCGGCAGAACAGCACCCTGGCGTTGCTGTTTCTGGACGTCAATGACTTCAAGGGCATCAACGACGTGCATGGCCATGGCGTGGGCGACCGCGTGCTCTGCGTGATTGCACGACGACTGGAGCGCTGTGTGCGTGAGGGCGACCTGGTGGCGCGGATGGGCGGGGACGAGTTCACGGTGCTGCTGACGGATATCCAGTCCCAGGACGCCGTTTACGCGAAAGTGACTCAGATCCTCGCGGTCATGGCAGAGCCGTTGGGCGCAGGCTTCGAAGGGATCAAGATGCCGTCCTGCAGCATCGGCGTGGCGTTTTATCCAGCGGACGGTGAGGACGCCGATACGCTGCTCAGCCATGCAGACGGTGACATGTACCAGACGAAACGGCGCAGGCTTGCGGCGGAGTGAAGAGCCGCGTGCACGCCAGGTGAAACTTCCTGTGCGAGCCTTTCCCCTGGAAATCGGATTGGTTAGGATCGCGATCCCAATGAAGGATCAATGCCATGACTATTCGACCTCGCGTGGCCGCCGACGACCCAGTGCTGGGAGCACTGTGGGAGCGCTCGGTGCGGGCCACCCATGACTTCCTCCCCGAGGATGACATTCAACGTCTGCTGCCTCTGGTGCGTGATACCTACCTGCCCATGCCCGCCCTCGACGTGTGGGTGTATGAAGACAGCGCCGGCGTCGCCGGTTTTATCGGCACCGGTGGGCACAATGTGGAGATGCTCTTCATCGAGCCTGCGCGCCGTGGCCAAGGGGTTGGCCGCCAACTGCTGGACCACGCCCGCGCCCGCCACGACACCCTGACGGTGGACGTCAACGAACAGAACCCCCAGGCCGTGGGGTTCTACCTGCACTATGGTTTTACCCAGGTCGCGCGTTCGCCGCTGGATGGCGAAGGCAAGCCCTTTCCCTTGCTGCACTTGGCGTTACCGACGCCCTCACCTGAAGGTACTGAACCATGCTGATCAAGAAAACCCTCACCGCTGTCGCGCTGCTCGCCTCCCTGCTGGGGGCCTCGGCAGCGTTCGCCCACGCCCACCTCAAGAGTTCCACCCCCGCCGCCGACAGCACTGTCGCGGCACCAGCCGACCTGCGCCTGACCTTCAGCGAAGGCGTCGAAGCCACGTTCACCAAGGTGTCCCTGAGCAAGGACGGCACCGAAATCGCCATCAAGGGCCTGGAAACGCCGGACGCCGACAAGAAAGTCCTGGTGGTCACACCGGCCGCCCCGCTGGCAGCCGGCAACTACAAAGTGGTGTGGAATGCGGTGTCGGTCGACACCCACAAGAGCAACGGTGAATACAGCTTCAAGGTCGGCCAATAACCCATGGCGACCCTGCTGGTGCTGTGTCGCTTCCTGCATTTCATCGTCGTGTTGCTGATGTTCGGGGCCTGTGTCTTCAGGCCCTGGCTGCTCGGCGCTGAACCGCTACCGGCACTGGACCGGCAACTGCTGCGCATCACCCGCACCCTGGCCTGGGTCGGGTTGTTCTCTGGCGTAGCGTGGCTACTGTTGATCACTGCCAGCATGGCGGGCAGTTGGGACGCGGCCTTGCAACCCGCCACCGTGCAGTTGGTGTTGGGTAAAACCTTCTTTGGCCAGGTGTGGGCCTGGCACCTGTTGTTCAACCTGCTGCTGGTGCTGGCGCTGATTAAACCCTGGCTCGCGCTGCGCCTGCCGTTGATCGCCCTGCTGCTGGTGACGCTGGCACCGGTGGGGCACGGCGCCATGCTCGATGGGCTCAGCGGGCAACTGTTGATCCTCAACCAGGTGGTGCACCTGGCGTGTGTTGGCACGTGGTTGGGTGGCTTGCTGGTGCTGGTGTTGGTCCTGCGCCAACCGCAGGGTCATAGGCTGGAGCCGATCCTGCGGCGCTTCAGCGGCGTGGGGTATGGCCTGGTCGTCGGGTTGCTGGTGACCGGGCTGATCAATGTGCGCGTGCTGACTGGGCAACTGTGGCCGACGCCGTTGTTCAGTGGTTTCGCCTTGATTCTGCTGATCAAGGTGATGCTGGTGTTGGGGATGCTTGCCCTGGCGTTGCTCAATCGTCTGCGCATCGAACGCTGCGAGGAGCGCGTGGGCAGTTTGAAAGCCAGCGTGATGCTGGAATGGGCGCTGGGCATTGGCGCGGTTGCCGCGGTTTCCTTGCTCGGTACCCTGCCGCCGATGGTCATGGCGGGTTAAAAATTCACGTTGAAATGTCATCACTGTGGGAGCTGCGGGGCGACGGTTCGGCTTGCCTGCGAAGGCGGTATGGCTGGCGACTAGGATCGAGAGCTTATCCGTTACTTAGGTAACGGCTGCTATTGGTTCCGCCCTTACGGCGGGTCACTTTCGAAAAGCGCGAAAGTAACCAAAGCGCTCTTGCCCCACCACTCGGCACCTCGCCTAGGCTCGGTGTGCCCTCACTCCGGCTTGAATCCGTGGGCCGCCGTCCTGCCGGGTTACCCACGGATTCAAGCCTGCGTTCGGCCAGCGTGGTTAACGGGGCGCCTGAGATCAAGATCAAGATCAAAAGCAAGAGCACGGCGGCCTGGTAGCCGACCTGAGTAGTTAGGTCAAAAGCAGGTACGTGTAGGAGCTGGCTTGCCGGCGATGCAGGCAACTCGGTGAATCAGGCATACCCGGTTGAGGCCATCGCAGCGGTGCGGCGATCCGACAAGCCAGCTCCCACATGGACCGTGTCCGTATTTCGAAAGGCTCGCTATAGTCATCGTATAACTTCTGCTTGACACCCCGTGAAAACCTCGTAAATATCCGCGCAATGTTGTACGACGACGTACGACAAATAATAAAAACAACAAATAAAAGGGAGTTTCACTGTGAGTCCATTCGCCCGTAATTCCTCCTCGCGTATTGGCCTTCTCGGTCTTGGCAGCCTGGTTTGCACCCTACCCCTGACCACCCACGCCGACGGCTTTATCGACGACGCCACGGCCACGCTCAACCTGCGCAACGCCTACTTCAATCGCAACTTCACCAACCCTACCTACCCCCAGGCCAAGGCCCAGGAGTGGACGCAAAACTTCATTCTCGACGCCCGGTCCGGCTTCACACAGGGCACTGTCGGCTTTGGCCTGGATGTGCTGGGCCTGTACTCGCAGAAGCTGGATGGCGGCAAAGGCACCGGTGGCACGCAACTGTTGCCGATCCACGATGACGGGCGCCCAGCGGACAACTTCGGGCGCCTGGGCGTGGCGCTGAAAACGCGGCTGTCGAAGACCGAATTGAAAGTCGGCGAATGGATGCCGGTGCTGCCGATCCTGCGCTCTGATGACGGCCGTTCCCTGCCGCAGACCTTCCGGGGCGGCCAGGTCACTTCCAACGAAATCGCCGGCCTGACCCTCTACGGCGGGCAGTTTCGCGGCAACAGCCCGCGCAACGACGCGAGCATGGAAGACCTGTTCATGAACGGCAAAGCCGCGTTCACGTCGGACCGCTTCAACTTTGGCGGCGGTGAATACAGCTTCAATAACAAGCGCACCCAGGTGGGCGTGTGGTACGCCGAGCTTTCCGACATCTACCAGCAACGCTATTTCAACCTGACCCACAGCCAGCCAGTGGGCGACTGGACCCTGGGCGCCAACCTCGGTTACTTCACCGGCAAGGAAGATGGACGTGCCCTGGCGGGTGACCTCGACAACAAGACCTTTTCCGCACTGCTCTCGGCCAAATACAAGGGCAACGCCTTTTATGTGGGCCTGCAGAAACTCACCGGCGACAGCGTGTGGATGAAGGTCAACGGCACCAGCGGCGGCACGCTGGCCAACGACAGCTATAACGCCAGCTACGACAACGCCAAGGAAAAATCCTGGCAAGTGCGCCATGATTTCAACTTCGTGGTGCTGGGCATTCCCGGGCTGACCATGATGAACCGCTACATCAGCGGCAGTAACGTACACACCGGGGCGATCACCGATGGCAAGGAATGGGGCCGCGAGTCGGAACTGGCCTATACCATCCAAAGCGGTACGCTGAAGGACCTGAACGTGCGCTGGAGGAATTCGTCACTGCGCCGGGACTTCAGCAACAATGAATTTGACGAGAACCGGCTGTTCATCAGCTACCCACTCTCTCTGCTCTAACCCTCTTCTGTAGGAGCCGGCTTGCCGGCGATGGCGTCCTTGAACCCATCGCACGACCTGGGGCCGCCATCGCTGGCAAGCCAGCTCCTACAGGGAGGTGTGTGTGTTGACAAGCCGAGGGGTCCGTAAGGATACTTTGGCAAAGTCATACGACAACCTACAACAACAATGGAACCCCCATGACCACCACGACTACTGCACCCGTTCCATTCAATCGCCTGCTGCTCACCGGCGCTGCCGGCGGCCTGGGTAAAGTCTTGCGCGAACGCCTGCGCCCTTATGCCCAGGTGCTGCGCCTGTCGGACATCGCCGCCATGGCCCCCGCAGCCGGCGCCCATGAAGAAGTGCAAACCTGCGACCTCTCCGACAAACAGGCCGTGCACCACCTGGTGGAAGGCGTCGACGCGATCCTGCACTTTGGCGGCGTATCGGTAGAGCGCCCGTTCGAGGAGATCCTCGGCGCCAACATCAGCGGCATCTTCCACATTTACGAAGCCGCCCGCCGCCATGGCGTCAAGCGCGTGATCTTCGCCAGTTCCAACCATGTGATCGGTTTTCACAAGCAAGGCGAAATCCTCGACGCCCACTCGCCACGCCGCCCAGACAGCTACTACGGCCTCTCCAAGTCCTACGGCGAAGACATGGCCAGCTTCTATTTCGACCGCTACGGCATCCAGACCGTGAGCATCCGCATCGGCTCCTCGTTCCCGGAACCACAGAACCGCCGCATGATGCACACCTGGCTGAGCTTCGATGACCTTACCCAACTGCTCGAACGTGCGCTGTATACGCCAGACGTCGGCCACACCGTGGTCTATGGCATGTCGGATAACCTCGACACCTGGTGGGACAACCGCTACGCCGCCCACCTGGGCTATGCCCCCAAGGACAACTCCGAAGTGTTCCGCGCACAGGTTGAAACCCAGCCACCGGTGGCCGCCGATGACCCGGCCAAGGTCTACCAGGGCGGTGCATTCTGCGCGGCCGGCCCGTTCGGCGATTGAGCCATGAGTGCAGAACTGATCGTCGACGCACGCAACGCGGTGGGCGAATGCCCGGTGTGGGTGCCTGAAGAAAACGCGCTGTACTGGGTGGACATCCCCCACGGCGGCCTGCAACGCTGGAACGCCGCCACCGGGCATGTCGCCGCCTGGAAAGCCCCGCAGATGCTCGCCTGCATTGCCCGAACGCAAACGGGCAACTGGGTGGCCGGGATGGAGAGCGGCTTTTTCCAACTCACGCCGCACAGCGATGGCAGCCTCGACACCGCCCTGCTGGCCAACGTGCAGCACCCGCGCGCCGACATGCGCCTGAACGATGGCCGCTGTGATCGCCAGGGCCGGTTCTGGGCCGGCAGCATGGTGTTGAACATGGGCTTGAACGCGGCCGAAGGCACCCTGTATCGCTATGCCAGCGGCACCGCACCCCATGCACAACTGGGCGGGTTCATCACCCTCAACGGCCTGGCGTTCAGCCCGGATGGGCGCACGCTGTACGCGTCGGACTCGCACCCGCTGGTGCAACAGATCTGGGCATTCGACTACGACATCGACACCGGCACGCCGTCCAACCGCCGCGTGTTCGTGGACATGCAGGCATACCCCGGTCGCCCTGACGGTGCGGCGGTCGACGCCGAGGGTTGCTACTGGATCTGTGCCAATGACGCCGGGCTGATTCACCGCTTCACCCCTGACGGTCGCCTCGACCGTTCCCTGGCAGTGCCGGTAAAGAAACCTACCATGTGCGCCTTTGGTGGCAGCCGACTGGATACCCTGTTCGTCACCTCGATCCGTGATGATCAGAGCGAACAGTCCGTGTCCGGCGGCGTATTCGCCCTCAACCCCGGCGTGCAAGGCCTGCCAGAACCGACCTTCGCGCTTTAGGTGAATGCCGATGCTGATCGAACTCGAAGACGCCCTCACCCACCTCACCCTGGCCCCGGCCGTGGGCGGCAGCATCGTCAACTGGCGGGTGCGCGCTACCGGGCAGCCCTTGCTGCGCCACAGTGACCAACAGGCGCTGGACACCGGCTTGCCGGGCAAGCTGGGGTGCTACCCGTTGGCGCCCTGGTCCAACCGGATTGCCGAAGGCGGTTTTGATAACCCGGACGGTTGGCTGGCATTGACGCCCAACAGCGCCCTCGACCCATTGCCGATTCATGGCTCTGCCTGGCAACAGGCGTGGCAGGTGGTCAGCCAATCTGCCGACGAAGTGGTGCTATCGGTGGAATGCGACACGCCGTTCGCCTATCGCGCTGAGCAAAGGTTTCGATTGGAGGGTGGCGAGCTGAGCATCGCATTACGCGTGACCCATCTGGCGGCACAGCCTGCGTGGCATGGTTTGGGATTGCATCCTTACTTGCCGCGCAAACCGCGGACACGGCTGCAGGCAGAGGCGTCGCAAGTGTGGTTGAGTGATGCGTCAAAGCTGCCGACGGGGCTGGCGCCGGTGCCGTCAGAGTGGGATTTCCAGGCGCTCAAAGGATTGCCCGAAGGGCTAGTGGACAATGGTTTTTGCCAGTGGGACGGCCACTGCGTGATTGAACAGCCTGAGTTGGGCTACACCCTGGAATGCCACGCCGAAGGTAGCGACTACTTTTTACTGTACTGCCCACCGGGGCTGGAGTTCTTCTGCATCGAACCGGTAAGCCATCCCGTCAATGCCCACCACCTGCCCGGCAGACCCGGCTTGAAACTGCTGGAACAAGGCCAGTCCACCCACCTCAACTTCGCCCTGAAATATCACCCCTTGTAGGAGCCCGGCTTGCCGGCGATGGGGCCATCAAAATCACCGCAAGACGTTCGGGCCCAATCGCCGGCAAGCCGGCTCCTACAGGGATCAGGGTGGGCTGTTCTTCAGGCGCCCCGCCGTGTCGATACTCACCACCACCGACAACCCCGGCCGCAACCGTTCGCTCTCGGCCTGGTCCGGGTCCACCGTGATCCTCACTGGCACCCGCTGGGCGATCTTCACGAAGTTGCCGGTGGCATTGTCCGCCTGCAACAGGCTGAATTCAGAACCCGTGGCCGGGGAAATGTGCTGCACCGTGCCGTGGAATTTACGGTGGTTCAGCGCATCCACCGTGAAAGTCACCGGCTGGCCGACCTGCACGTTGTCCATCTGGGTTTCCTTCATGTTGGCGATCACCCACAACTGCGGCGGCACCAGCGCCATCAACTGCGCGCCGGAGTTGACGTAGGCGCCCAGGCGCACGCCGATCTGTCCCAACTGGCCGTCACGCGGCGCTGTGATGCGCGTGTTCGACAGGTCGATCCGCGCCAGCTCCACCGCCGCATCGGCACTCGCGACGGCCGCTTCCAGGGAGCCACGATTGACGATCACTGTTTGCAGGTCCTGCCGTGCGATTTCCAGGTTCGCCTGGGCCTGGGCCACAGCGGCGATGGTCTGCGCGTTGGCGGCGCGGGTCACGTCCAGCTCGCGCTTGGACACCGAGCCGTCACTGATCAACTCTTGATTGCGGCGCAAGTCGGCAGTGCTTTTACGCGACTGCGCCTCGCTGTCGGCCAGGGCCGCCTGGCGCAATTTGATCGTGGCTTCGGCGCTGTTGCGCTGCTGCACCACATTGGCCAACGCGGCCTTTTGCACCGCCAGTTGGGCCAGCGCCTGGTCGAGGCGCTGCTTGTAGATGCGGTCATCCAGGCGCACCAACAGGTCGCCGGCCTTCACGTACTGGAAGTCCTGCACCGGCACTTCGAACACGTAGCCGCTGAGTTGCGGCCCGATGATCGTGACTTGCCCGCGAACCAGGGCGTTCTCCGTGGTTTCCACCGCGCTGCTGAACGGTGGCAGCTGCCAGGCGTACAGCACGATCAGTACGCCGACGACGGCGATCGCGGCAAAGCCCAGGGACGAAAGAATGCGTACCCGCAACGGCCGCAGCTCGGTGGGCACGGCGCCGGGGGGCGTGCTGCCTTCCGGGGTGGCGGCGATGGCGGTGGTGGTCGTGGTGGAAGGTTCGGTCATGAAGATGCGCCGCTGGGTTGAACGGGAGTGGCTGCTCGGGTGGTGCTCATCAGCCACAGACTGCGGATAAAGATCCAGATCATGGTGAGTATCGCGATGATCGCGATCAACATGAAGACATCGTTGTAGGCCATCACGTTCGCTTCACGGGTGGCCGCCGTGGCCAGGCTGCGAATGCCCATGAGGTTGCGCAGCTCGGGGTCGGCGATGATGCCCCCGTAGGCCGAGCCGCCACTGTTCACCCGTGCGGCCACACGTGGGTCGAGCAGGGTCAGGTGCTCGACGATCATGCTGGAGTGGAATTTCTCCCGCACGATCTGGAAGGTGCCCAGCAGCGCCGCGCCGATCAGCCCGCCGAGGTTCTGGCAAATGCCGAACATCACCGAAAAACTCACCAGATTGCGCGGGTTGGTCAGCACGTTTTTCGTACCCAGCACCATGGTCGGCCCGAGGAAGAAGGTCCCGCCGAAGCCTAGCAGGAACTGGCTGATATACAGGTTTTCCGGGCGGGTCAGGTTGCTGGAAAAGCTGTCCATCACCGACCCCACCGCCATCAGCGCCAGGGATATCACCAACGGCATCAACAGGTGCGCCGGGTTGATGGTCAACGCGCTCACTGCCAGCCCGGCAATCGCACCGGCCAGCATCACCACGTACAGCGTGTGCATCTGCTGGTAGCTCATGTTCAGCATCTGCATGAAACCCACCGCGCCGGTGGACTGCTCGGACAGCACCATGCGAATCAGGATCACCGCCAGCGCCAGGCGGATCATCACCCCGCTGCCAAGCCAGCGGGTCATCAGCATCGGGTTGCTGCGGTTATGCTCGATGGCCAGGCCGGCCATGATCAGCACCAGGGAACAGGCCGACGCCACGCCGATCCACGGGGCTTCGAGCCACCAGTCGATACGCCCCAGGGACAACACGGCGCACAGCAATGCCACGCCGGTGGCGAGCAAGGCGAAGGTGAGGAAGTCGAGTTTTTCAAAGGTCTTGAAGCGGTCGCCCGGCGGCAACTTGAGCAGGAACACGCAGCCCAGGCAGATCAGCGCCATGCCCAGTTCGAACAGGTACAAGCCGCGCCATTCGGCGATTTGCAGCAGGTCTTCGGAGAACAACCGGGCCAACGGCAACGCCAGCTGCGCCGTGCCCAGGCCCAGCACCAGCGCCTTCAAGCGCCACTTGGCCGGGAACGCCTGGATCATGTAGTACAAGCCCAGGGAGCTGAGCGCCGCGCCCACCATGCCGTGGGCCGCACGCACCGCGATGGCCGAACTGAGGTCGTTGACGAACAAGTGGCCGAAGGTCACCAGCGCATACAGCACCAGGAACACCTCGGTGAACGCGCGCAGGCCGAACTGCTGGCGAAACTTCACCAGCAGCAGGTTCATGCACACGTTGGTCATCACGTAGGCGGCGGGCAGCCAGGCCATTTCGGCGGTGGTCGCACCCAGGGCACCTTGCAGATATTGCAGGTTGGCAATCACCAGCGCGTTGCCCAAGCCCCCGGTGATTGCCACCAGCACGCCCACCATCGCGAACAGCCAGCGCTTGTGCGTGGGGTGCAACGGCGTCGACGGCGAACCGGGCAGGCTCGGGCGCTCGTGGGGTTCCCAGGCGTGGGGGGTGTATTTGTCCATTTACAGACCTAGAAGTGCAAGGCTGGGTAACAGTGTACAGGTAGGAGCCGGCTTGCCGGCGATGACAGTTTTGAGAACGACGGTGTTCTTCAGGGCCTCATCGCCGGCAAGCCGGCTCCTACAGGTCGGTGAGCGTTTTCCGCCGCGGGCAAGCCGGTGGAATCAGAGAGCGGCTTTGATCAACATGCCCGCCGCCACCAGCACACACAGGCCGGCAAAGCCGACTTGCAGGGTACGCGTGGGGATCAACGCACACAGGCGCCGACCGGCTAGCATGCCGACGATGCTGGCGCCAATGAACATCCAGCCCACCGGCTCGATGCGCACACCGGCATGGAACGCGCCCGCCACACCAATCAACGAGATCAGGCTGATCACCATCAACGAGGTGGCGACAATGCCGCGCATCTGCACGTCGGTGAGCTGCTTGAACGCCGGCACAATCAGAAAGCCCCCGCCCACACCGAGCAGGCCCGACACGGCACCGGTCACGGCGCCCAGTGCAGCCAGGGTGGCTGTGCATTTGGCGGTCCAGGCCAGGCGCCCGGTCTGCTGGTTGAGCATGCAATTCTTCTGGCCCCAGGACGCGGCACCATGGTCACTCGGCCCGGCCTCGGTCTTTTCGCGCTGCAACATGCGCCAGGCCACCAGCACCATCAGCGCACTGAACAGGCCCATCAGCAGGTGCTCCGGCAATTGGTGGGCGAAAAACACCCCCACCGGTGAAAACAACCCGCCGAGCACGGCGATCAGCAACGCCGCACGATAGCGCACCAGGCCATGTCGCAAGCCGTCAATGGCCCCGACCGCTGCCGCCGCCCCCACGGCGAGCAGCGACACCGGTGCGGCCTGGGTCATGCTCAGGCCCAACCCCAGCACCAGCGCCGGCACGCCGAGGATGCCGCCGCCCGCGCCGGTCAGGCCCATGACCAGGCCCATCAAGATACCCAACACACTGGCCAGCAGCATTCAGTCCACCTTGCTCAGGCGGGTCAGCCACTCGCGGCCCTTGAGCATGCCGTTCCAGTAGAACCACGGCAGCAGCGTCGCCTTGAGGAACCACATCGACCGCCGCGCCTGGGTCGGGTCCAGGGGAAAAGTCGGCAGCAGCTTGCCGCCATAACCGAACTCGGCCAGCACCACCTTGCCCTTCTCCACCGTCAGCGGGCAGGAACCATAGCCGTCGTACTTGAGGGGCAGCGGCGCCTGTTTGCGCAGGGCCAGCAGGTTTTCCGCGACCACCACGATCTGTTTGCGCACGGCCGCAGCGGTCTTGGCGTTGGTGGTGCCGCACACATCGCCCAGGCCGAAGATGTGCGGATAACGCAGATGCTGCAGACTGTGGGGGTTCACCTCGCACCAGCCGGCCGCGTCGGCCAGCGCACTGTGGCGGATGAAGTCCGGGGAAACCTGCGGCGGGACCACGTGCAGCAGGTCAAAGCTTTTCTCTTGAACAGTGACGTTGCCCTCGGCGTCCTTCACCTCGAACCAGGCCCTGCGCGCCGGGCCGTCGACCTTGACCAGATTGGCGTTGAACGCCAGGCGGGCGTTGTACTTTTCAACGTACTTCATCAACGGCGGCACGAAGGTCGGCACGCCGAACAGCGCGGCACCGGCCAGGTTGAACTCGACATCGATGTTGTTCAGAACGCCCTGCTTGAGCCAGTGATCGCAGGACAGGTACATCGCCTTTTGCGGCGCGCCCGCGCATTTGATCGGCATGGCCGGCTGGGTAAAGATCGCCTTGCCACCCTTGAGCTGCTGCACCAGTTGCCAGGTGTAGGCGGCGTGTTCATAGCTGTAGTTGGAGGTGACGCCGTTGCGCCCGAGGGTGTCCTGCAGGCCCTCGATTTTCTCCCAGGCCAGGCGCAGGCCGGGGCACACCACCAGGTTTTTCCAGCTGACGCGCTGACCGCTGTCGAGTACCAGGGTCTGCTCATCGGCCAGTACTTCGGTGACGGCGGCCTGTATCCAGGTCACGCCATTGGGCAACACATCGGCCAGTGGGCGGCGGGTCTTCTTCACGTCGTAGGCGCCGCCGCCCACTAAGGTCCAGGCCGGCTGGTAGCAGTGGTGGTCGCTGGGTTCGATGAGGGTGATGTTCAGGTGGGGGTCGCGCTTGAGCAGGCTGGCCAGCAGGCCGATGCCTGCCGAGCCGCCGCCGATGACTACGATGTCGCCACTGATGGTTGGGCCCCAGTGTTGGTCGGTCATGGTCTATCGCCTTTTGTATTCAATGCACACAAGGGTCGTTGCCGGATGGCATCACGCCCAGCTTTTTATCACCGCGCCGCAGTACAGGCCGGACAGGGTCTTCATCACTTGAATCACTTCATGGCTGGCCAGCCCGTAGAAGATGTATTTGCCTTCCCGACGGGTGGCGACCAACCCTTCGTCACGCAGGATGCCCAACTGTTGGGACAGCGTAGGCTGGCGCACGCCGGTCATGGTTTCCAGCTCGCCGACGTTGCGCTCGCCCTGGGTCAACTGGCAGAGGATCAACAAACGGTCTTCATTGGCCAGCGCCTTGAGCAAGGAACACGCCTTGGACGCCGACGCGCGCAGCTGGGCGACTTCGCCTTCACTCAGAGTAGATTCCATTTGCCTCGGGTCCTTTTTGTCACTTAAGCTCAAAACATTATGTGTAAACGTAAACTGATTGTAACGACTTTTTTCTTCACCACTTCCTTACAAAACAGGAACAGCCGCCATGCCCGCGTTGATTCAAGCTTTTTTGGACGAGGCATCGTCGACCTACACCTACATCATCTATGAAGCCGACGGCGGCCCCTGTGCCGTCGTCGACTCCGTGCTCAACTACGACCCGGCTTCCGGGCGCACCGACACGGCCCAGGCCGACAAGGTCATCGACTTTGTCCGCGAACACCACCTGCAGGTGCAATGGCTGCTGGAAACCCACGCCCACGCCGACCACCTGTCTGCCGCGCCGTATTTGCGGCGCACCCTGGGCGGCAAGATTGCCATCGGGCAGTCCATCAGCACCGTGCAGGGTGTGTTCAAGAACCTGTTCAACCTGGAGCCGGAATTTCGCGTGGATGGCTCGCAGTTCGATCACCTGTTTGCGCCGGATGAGGTGTTTCATATCGGCAACCTGAAGGCCCAGGCGCTGCATGTACCCGGACATACGCCGGCGGACATGGCCTACCTGATCGACGGCCGGTTGATCCTGGTGGGTGACACGCTGTTCATGCCGGATGTTGGCACGGCGCGCTGCGATTTCCCGGGCGGCGATGCGCGGCAGCTGTATGCGTCGATGCGCAAGTTGCTGGCGTTTCCGCTGGAAACCGAACTGTACGTCTGTCATGACTACCCGCCCGAAGGCCGCGCAGCGAAATGCCTGACCACCGTGGCGGAACAACGCGCGGGGAATATCCATGTGCATGACGGGGTGGATGAAGCGGCGTTTGTGGAAATGCGTACCAAACGGGACGCCGGGTTGGGCATGCCGACGCTGTTGCTGCCGGCGATCCAGGTGAATGTGCGGGCGGGGAATATGCCGCCGGCGGAAGACAATGGCGTGGTCTACCTGAAGATCCCCCTCAACAGACTTTGAAATACCCACCCCCTGTAGGAGCCGGCTTGCCGGCGATAGCGGTGGGTCAGGCAAACCGCCATCGCCGGCAAGCCGGCTCCTACAGTTGGGCGGGGTGGGTCAGGTGCCCAGGTTAATGCCATTGGCCGGCAACGGCAGCGCGGTTTTATAGCGCACCTGCTTGAGCGCAAAACTCGACCGAATATTCGCCACCCCCGGCACCTTGGTCAGAAAGTCCATCATGAACCGCTCCAGCGACTGGATCGTCGGCACCAGCACCCGGATCAGATAGTCCGGGTCGCCCGCCATGAGGTAGCACTCCATCACTTCCGGCCGGTCGGCAATTGCGCCTTCGAACTGCTGCAGCGCCAGCTCGTTCTGTTTCTCCAGGCTGACGTGGATAAATACGTTGACGTGCAGCCCGAGCAGGTCGGCGTCTAGCAAGGTGACCTGGTCACGGATCAGCCCCAATTCCTCCATCGCCTTGACCCGGTTGAAGCACGGCGTGGGCGACAGGTTCACCGAACGCGCCAGGTCGGCGTTGGTGATGCGGGCGTTCTCCTGCAAGGCGTTGAGAATGCCGATATCGGTACGGTCCAGTTTGCGCATGAGACAAAATCACCTGTTTTTTATGTTTATGCAGTTTTTTTATCCGCAAATGATCTTGAGCGCAATGAAACACAGATAAATATTCTTCTACGCCCCGCCTATGATTGTTGTAGGACAAGATTTCCCTTACCCGGGGACTGACTGTCAGCTAGCGCGCCCACTACAAGAAATTCACAAGATAGAGCGTAGAAAGCCATGACCCAGCAGTACGAACCACTGCGCCTGCACGTTCCCGAACCCTCGGGCCGCCCAGGCTGCAAGACCGACTTCACGTACCTGCGCCTGACCGACGCCGGCACGGTGCGCAAACCCGCCATCGACGTAGAACCCGCCGACACCGCCGACCTGGCCAAGGGCCTGATCCGCGTGCTCGACGACCAGGGCCAGGCCCTGGGGCCGTGGGTCGAAGGCGTTAGCGTCGAGATCATGCGTCGCGGCATGCGCGCCATGCTCAAGACGCGCATCTTCGACAACCGCATGGTGGTCGCCCAGCGTCAGAAAAAAATGTCGTTCTACATGCAAAGCCTTGGCGAAGAAGCCATCGGCAGCGCCCAGGCCCTGGCCTTGAACATCGACGACATGTGCTTCCCCACCTACCGTCAGCAAAGCATCCTGATGGCCCGCGAAGTGCCGCTGGTGGACCTGATCTGCCAGCTGCTGTCCAACGAGCGCGACCCGCTCAAGGGGCGCCAGCTGCCAATCATGTACTCGGTCAAGGACGCCGGCTTCTTCACTATTTCCGGCAACCTCGCCACTCAATTCGTACAAGGCGTGGGCTGGGGCATGGCTTCGGCGATCAAGGGTGATACCAAGATTGCCTCGGCCTGGATCGGCGACGGCGCCACCGCCGAATCCGACTTCCATACCGCCCTCACCTTCGCCCACGTGTACCGCGCGCCGGTGATCCTCAACGTGGTCAACAACCAGTGGGCCATCTCCACCTTCCAGGCCATTGCTGGCGGTGAAGCCACCACCTTCGCCGGACGCGGCGTCGGTTGCGGCATCGCCTCCCTGCGCGTGGACGGCAACGACTTTATCGCTGTATACGCCGCCTCCGCCTGGGCCGCCGAGCGTGCGCGCCGCAACCTGGGCCCGACGCTGATCGAGTGGGTCACCTACCGCGCCGGCCCGCATTCCACTTCCGATGATCCGTCCAAGTACCGCCCCGCCGACGACTGGAGCCACTTCCCCTTGGGCGACCCGATTGCGCGCCTCAAGCAGCACCTGATCAAGATTGGCCAGTGGTCCGAAGAGGAACACGCGGCGGTCAGTGCCGAGCTGGAAGCCGAGGTGATCGCCGCGCAGAAAGAAGCCGAACAGTACGGCACCCTGGCCGGTGGCCAGATTCCAAGCGCCGCGACCATGTTCGAAGACGTCTATAAAGAGATGCCGGAGCACTTGAAGCGCCAGCGTCAAGAGTTGGGGATCTGACATGAACGATCACAACAACAGCATTGAAGTGGAAACCGCCATGACCACCACCACCATGACCATGATCCAGGCCCTGCGCTCGGCCATGGATGTGATGCTCGAACGTGACGACAACGTGGTGGTGTTCGGCCAGGACGTGGGTTACTTCGGCGGCGTGTTCCGTTGCACCGAAGGCTTGCAGAACAAGTACGGCAGCTCGCGGGTATTCGACGCCCCGATCTCCGAAAGCGGCATCGTTGGCGTCGCCGTGGGCATGGGCGCCTATGGCCTGCGCCCGGTGGCCGAGATCCAGTTCGCCGACTACGTCTACCCTGCCACCGACCAGATCATCTCCGAAGCGGCGCGCCTGCGTTATCGCTCGGCCGGCCAGTTCACCGCACCGCTGACCATGCGCATGCCCTGCGGCGGCGGCATCTACGGCGGCCAGACCCACAGCCAGAGCATCGAGGCGGTGTTTACCCAAGTCTGCGGCCTGCGCACCGTCATGCCGTCGAACCCCTATGACGCGAAAGGCCTGCTGATCGCCTCCATCGAAAACGATGACCCGGTGATCTTCCTGGAGCCAAAACGCCTGTACAACGGCCCGTTCGATGGCCATCACGACCGCCCGGTAACCCCGTGGTCGAAACACCCCCAAGCCCAAGTGCCGGACGGCTACTACACCGTGCCGCTGGACGTGGCCGCCATCGTGCGCCCAGGCTCTGCCGTGACCGTGCTGACCTACGGCACCACCGTGTATGTGTCGCAAGTGGCAGCCGAAGAAACCGGCATCGACGCTGAGGTCATCGACCTGCGCAGCCTGTGGCCGCTGGACCTGGACACCATCGTCAAGTCGGTGAAGAAGACCGGCCGTTGCGTGGTGGTGCATGAAGCCACGCGCACCTGCGGTTTTGGTGCCGAGTTGGTGTCGCTGGTGCAAGAGCATTGCTTCCACCACCTGGAAGCGCCGATCGAACGCGTCACCGGCTGGGACACCCCCTACCCGCACGCGCAGGAGTGGGCGTATTTCCCAGGGCCGTCCCGAGTGGGCGCGGCGTTGAAACGGGTCATGGAGGTCTGAATGGGCACGCACGTTATCAAGATGCCGGACATTGGCGAAGGCATCGCGGAAGTTGAACTGTCGGTGTGGCATGTAAAGGTCGGCGACCTGGTGGTTGAAGACCAGGTACTGGCGGACGTCATGACCGACAAGGCGATGGTGGACATTCCCTCGCCCGTGCACGGCAAGGTGATTTCCCTCGGCGGCGAGCCGGGTGAAGTCATGGCCGTGGGCAGTATTCTGATCAGCATCGAAGTGGAAGGCGCGGGCAACGCCAAGGAAGCGCCCGCCGCGAAAGAAGCGCCGAAAGCTGCACCGGTGGTCGAGGCCAAGCCCACGCCGGTGGCGGTTGAAAACAAACCGGCACCGGTTATCGCAGCCCAGGCACCCGTGGCGCGTGCAGCCGACGAGCGTCCGCTGGCCTCCCCGGCCGTGCGTAAACACGCACTGGACGCCGGCATTCAGTTGCGTCTGGTACAGGGTTCCGGCCCGGCCGGGCGAATCCTCCATGAAGACCTCGATGCCTACCTGCAACAAGGCACGACGAGGGCATCGACGGCCGCCAACCCTTACGCCGAGCGCAACACCGAAGAGCAGATCCCGGTGATCGGCATGCGCCGCAAGATCGCCCAGCGCATGCAGGACGCCACGCGGCGCGCCGCGCATTTCAGCTACGTGGAAGAGATCGACGTCACCGCCCTCGACGAGCTGCGCGTGCACCTCAACGAGAAACACGGCGCCACACGCGGCAAGCTGACCCTGCTGCCGTTCATCGTGCGCGCCATGGTCGTGGCGTTGCGGGACTTCCCGCAGATCAACGCGCGTTACGACGACGAAGCCCAGGTCATCACCCGCCTTGGCGCGGTGCATGTGGGCGTCGCCACCCAGAGCGACGTCGGCTTGATGGTGCCCGTGGTGCGCCACGCCGAAGCCCGCAGCCTGTGGGGCAATGCCGAGGAAATCGCACGTTTGGCCACCGCCGCGCGCAATGGCAAGGCCAGCCGCGACGAACTGTCGGGCTCGACCATCACCCTCACCAGCCTCGGCGCCTTGGGCGGTATCGCCAGTACGCCGGTGCTGAACCTGCCGGAAGTGGCCATTGTCGGCGTCAACCGTATCGTTGAGCGGCCGATGGTGATCAAGGGCCAGATCGTGGTGCGCAAGATGATGAACCTCTCCAGCTCGTTCGACCACCGCGTGGTCGACGGCATGGACGCGGCGCAATTCATCCAGGCCATTCGCGGCCTGCTCGAACAACCCGCCAGCCTGTTCCTGGAGTAACGCATGACGCAGACTTTGAACACAACGCTGCTGATCATCGGCGGCGGCCCTGGCGGTTATGTGGCGGCGATCCGCGCCGGCCAACTGGGTATCCCGACCATCCTGGTGGAAGGCCAGGCACTGGGCGGCACCTGCCTGAATATCGGCTGCATTCCGTCCAAGGCCCTGATCCATGTGGCCGAGCAGTTCCAGCAAACCGTGCACCACAGCCAAGGCTCCAAACTGGGCATCGAAGTGGATGTGCCAACCCTGGACATCCGCAAGAGCGTGGAATGGAAAGACGGCATCGTCGACCGCCTGACCACCGGCGTTTCGGCGTTGCTCAAGAAGCACAAGGTGCAGGTGATCCATGGCTGGGCCAAGGTGGTGGACGGCAAGACCGTCGACGTCGGCGACCAGCGCATCACGTGCGAACACCTGCTGCTGGCCACCGGCTCGAAAAGCGTCAACCTGCCAATGCTGCCGATTGGCGGGCCGATTATCTCGTCCACCGAAGCCCTCGCACCGACAAGCGTGCCCAAGCGTTTGATCGTGGTGGGCGGTGGCTATATTGGCCTGGAACTCGGCATTGCGTATCGCAAGCTCGGCGCAGAGGTCAGCGTGGTCGAGGCGCAAGATCGTATCCTGCCGGCCTACGATGCCGAGCTGACGGCGCCGGTGGCCGAGTCCCTCAAGCAACTGGGGGTGAAGCTGTACCTCAAGCACAGCGTGACGGGCTTTGCCGACAAGCAGTTGCAAGTGCGCGATCCGAATGGCGACACGCTGTCGCTGGAGACCGACCAGGTGCTGGTGGCCGTGGGCCGCAAACCCAATACCCAGGGCTGGAACCTCGAAGCGCTGAACCTCGAGATGAACGGTGCGGCGATCAAGATCGACAGCCGTTGCCAGACCAGCATGCGCAATGTGTATGCCATCGGCGACCTGAGCGGCGAGCCGATGCTGGCGCACCGCGCCATGGCCCAGGGCGAAATGGTCGCCGAGCTGATCAGCGGTCAATCCCGCGAATTCAACCCCGCCGCGATCCCCGCCGTGTGTTTTACCGACCCGGAAGTGGTGGTGGTCGGCAAGACCCCGGACGAGGCCAAGGCCGCCGGGCTGGACTGCGTCGTGGCCAGTTTCCCGTTTGCGGCCAATGGCCGGGCGATGACCCTGGAGTCGAAAACCGGCTTCGTGCGGGTGGTGGCGCGCCGTGACAACCACCTGATCGTCGGCTGGCAAGCCGTGGGCGTGGGCGTCTCGGAACTGTCCACCGCGTTTGGTCTGAGCCTGGAAATGGGCTCGCGCCTGGAAGACGTGGCGGGCACCATCCACGCTCACCCGACCCTGGGTGAGGCGGTGCTGGAAGCGGCGTTGCGAGCGTTGGGCCACGCGTTGCACCTGTAAACACAGCCCCTGTAGGAGCCGGCTTGCCGGCGATGGCGATCGTCGGGTAAACCGAATTGCCTGGATCGCCGGCAAGCCGGCTCCTACAAACCCGCTGCAGAATGAAGTATTGTTGCGCCCATCCAGAAAAAAACCGACAAGCCTGCCTTCGACCAGGCGGTTGACCAGAGATAGAGGGTGTCATGGGTAACGAAAGCATCAATTGGGACAAGCTGGGTTTTGACTACATCAAGACCGACAAGCGGTTTCTCCAGGTCTGGAAAAACGGCGAATGGCAAGAAGGCACCCTGACCGACGACAACGTGCTGCACATCAGCGAGGGCTCCACCGCCCTGCACTATGGCCAGCAGTGCTTCGAAGGCCTCAAGGCCTACCGCTGCAAGGACGGTTCGATCAACCTGTTCCGCCCGGACCAGAACGCCGCCCGCATGCAACGCAGCTGCGCCCGCCTGCTGATGCCGCACGTGTCGACCGAAGACTTCATCGAAGCCTGCAAAAAAGTGGTCGCGGCCAACGAGCGTTTCATCCCGCCGTACGGCAGTGGCGGCGCGCTGTACCTGCGCCCGTTCGTGATCGGCACCGGTGACAACATCGGCGTGCGCACCGCACCGGAATTCATCTTCTCGGTGTTTGCGATCCCGGTTGGCGCCTACTTCAAGGGCGGCCTGGTGCCGCACAACTTCCAGATCTCCAGCTTCGACCGCGCCGCGCCACAAGGCACCGGTGCCGCCAAGGTCGGTGGCAACTACGCCGCCAGCCTGATGCCAGGTTCGGAAGCGAAGAAATCCGGCTTCGCCGACGCGATCTACCTGGACCCGATGACCCACTCGAAAATCGAAGAAGTCGGTTCGGCCAACTTCTTCGGGATCACCCACGACAATAAGTTCATCACGCCGAAGTCGCCTTCGGTGCTGCCGGGCATCACCCGTCTGTCGCTGATCGAACTGGCCCAGACCCGCCTGGGCCTGGAAGTGGTCGAGGGCGAAGTGTTCATCGACAAGCTGGACCAGTTCAAGGAAGCCGGCGCCTGCGGTACCGCTGCGGTGATCTCGCCAATCGGCGGCATCCAGTACAACGGCAAGCTGCACGTGTTCCACAGCGAGACCGAAGTCGGCCCGATCACCCAGAAGCTCTACAAAGAGCTGACCGGCGTGCAGACCGGCGACGTTGAAGCGCCAGCGGGTTGGATCGTCAAGGTCTAAGCCAACAAACCTTGTAGGAGCCGGCTTGCCGGCGATGGCTGCTTTGAAGGCTGCAGTGAATTCAAGGGCCTCATCGCCGGCAAGCCGGCTCCTACAAGTTTACGCCCCGTTTTTGGGGATGTTCTGGGCAATCTTCTTGCCCATGCTGATCCTCGGCTCCACCCCATACCCCAACGCCCCGTAGAACCCCACCACCGCCTCATTGCCACTGGTGATCTGCAGGTTGATCTTCATGCAGCCCAGCGCAATCAGTGCCTGCTCCGCATGCCGCACCAGTGAGGCGCCCAGCCCCTGACGCCGATAATCGGCGTGCACCGCCACTGAATACAACCAGCCACGATGACCGTCGTACCCGGCGAGTATCGTACCGATGACGGCCTTTTTATCCGTCGCCACAAAGAACAGCCCATCGTTGACCGCCAGCTTCTTGTCTATCGCCAGGCTCGGCAGGTTGTGGGCGGTGTCATAGCCAAACGCCTCCTGCCACAACGCCACCACCTGCGCGCGATGCTGTCGGTCGCGATACGGGCCGATGGGATGCCGGGACGACAGCGCCTTTTCCATCACCAGCGTGCGCTCGTTGCCGTGGTACACGTCGCGCACGGTGTGAAACCCCAGCTTGGTGTAGAACGGCTCGGCCGTCAGCGATGACGGCACACTCAGCACCGTCACCCCGGCCTCGCGGGCACGCAGTTCGATCTCGATCATCAACAGGCGGCCAATGCCCTGCCCTTGCAGGTCGGGGTTGACGAACACCGAACGCACCACGTTGCTGTCCAGGGCGGCCGTGGCCACGATCACCTGGCCCTGCACCGCCACCAGCACCAGCCGCCGCGTGAGCAACGCCAATACCGCATCAGGCGTGAAGTTGCTTGCGACGCGGGCGATCACCTCGGCCGGATAATCCCGTGCATTGCTGCTGTGCAGGGCGGCCAGGATGACCTGGCTGATGCCTTCAGCGTCGGTGGGTTGGGCGAGACGAACGGCGGTGGACATGCAGGGCTCCTTGCAGAATCAGATACCAAAACCATCCCCATACTAATGTGGGAGCTGGGGGGGGGGGGGGGGGGGGGGGGGGGGGGGGGGGGGGGGGGGGGGGGGGGGGGGGGGGGGGGGG